>JBEKNT010000277.1:0-8933 GCA_049522565.1 Acetobacteraceae bacterium | reverse complement strand
CCGCTGACGCGCGCGATTGGCGCCCGGCTGACGGCGCGCGGCATCGGATTCGCCGACGCACCGGTGGCACGCACGCGGGAAGCGGCGGCGCGGGGGGAATTATCCATCATGGTCGGCGCCGCGGATGCGGTGTTCGCGCATGTGCGGCCGATTCTCGAGACCATGGGCAGCGACGTGACGCATTGCGGGCCGGTCGGCTGCGGCCAGGTGGTGAAGATCCTCAACAACATGCTGGTGTTTCAGAATACCGCCGCGCTGGCCGAGGCGATCGCGCTCGGCCGCCGCAATGGCGTGCCGGCAGAGGTGCTGTTGCCGGCTATTGCTTTAGGTTCCGGGGACTCTTTCGTGCTGCGCAGCCACGGTATGAAGTCGATGCTGCCGCGCGTGTTCCCGGAGCGGGCGTTCTCCACCCGTTATGCCATGAAGGACTTGTCCTACGCGCTGGAGATGGCCGCGGCCGCCGGCGTCGATGTGCCCGGCGCCCAACTGGCCATGCAGCGGTTGCGCGAGGCGGAACGGCAGGGCCACGGCGAGGAATACCATCCCGTCGTCCTGCAAGTGATCGACCCGGCATGAACCGCTTCCCGGACATCGCCGCGTGGCGGCGCGCCGGCGCGGAAGACGCGGTCCTGGCCGCCTGGGCCGGCCCGTGGGCGCTATGCTTCGCGGTGCAAAGCGACTCCGTGGCCAATGTCTTCGCCGTGCAGGAAGGCCGCGTGCAGCCCGGCGAAGCCTCGCCCGCCTTCACCTTGCGTGCCCCGGGGAGCGTGTGGGCGAAGTTCCTCGCGCCGGTGCCGCCGCGGCACCATCACGGCATCTTCGCCATGATGTACCGCGTGCCGGAGTTCGCCATCGACGGCGACCTCCTGTGCTTCATGCAGCATGCCCATATCGCGCGCCGGGTGCTGGAGATCGGCAAGTGGCTGGCGCTCGGCAACGCTGCGCCGGCGCCGGTGTCGCTCCAGCCGCGCACCGGCGTGCGGCCGGTCCCCGCGGTCAGTGGCGGCTATGTGCCGGTGACGGCGCAGGGCACCGCCTATCACGTGTATTATGAGGCGGCGGGCGAGGGCAGGGACCTGCTATGCCTGCACACCGCCGGCGCCGACGGGCGGCAGTTCCATGGCCTGATGGCGGACCCGCGCATCACCGCTGGCCACCGGCTGGTGGCGTTCGACCTGCCGTGGCACGGCAAGTCGCCGCCGCCGGACGGCGCGATCCCCGGCTCGTGGCGGCTGAACACCGACCTGTATGTCGAGCTGATCATGGGCTTCGTCGCGGCGGCGAAGCTGGATCGGCCGATCGTGCTCGGCGCCTCGATGTCCGGCGAGATCTGCCTGGAACTCGCGCTGCGCCATCCGGAGGCGTTCCGCGGCATCGTCGCCTGCGAAGCCAGCGACAAGATCGAGCGCCGGCAGACCCATTGGGCGGCGCATCCGCAGGTCAACCAGGCGTATTTCGTGCCGGAGTGGATCCGTGCGTTGTGCGCGCCGCAAAGCCCCGCCGAATACGCCGAGGCGATCGCCTGGCACTACGCCCAGGGCGGGCCGGCGGTGTTCTTCGGCGACATCGCGTTCTATTCCGGCGACTGGGACGCACGCCAGCGGGTGGGCCGCATCGACACCAACCGCGTACCGTTGTTCATGCTGACCGGCGAATACGACTACTCGTGCACCGTGGAGCACTCGCAAGCGACGGCGGCGAAAATCGCCGGCGTGCGGTTCCAGGCAATGCCGGGCATCGGGCATTTCCCGTTCGCGGAGAACCCCGCGCTGTTCGCGGACTACCTGCTGCCGATCCTGCGCGATCTGGGCGACTAGGCGCGCAGTTCGTCTCCCCCTCCTCTTGTGGGGGAGGGGTGCGTTACAGCCGCTGGTCCGCGGATGAACGCACCCTCCCGCTTCCTTTCCCACAAGGGGAGCGGAAGGCCCTTATGCCCCTAGCTCGCCCCTCGGGCGCGGATGGGCATGGCGACGAGGCTGCCCAGGATCAGCGACAGGCCACCGACGGTCAGCGCCAGCGTGAAGCTGCCGGTGACGGTGCGCACATAGCCGAAGAAGTAGGGGCCGACCGTGCCGCCCAGATTGCCCGCGCCGTTGATCAGCCCGATGCCGACGCCCACGACGGCCGGCGGCAACACCTCGGTGGGCAGCGTCCAGAACGGCCCGAACCGCCCCAGGAAGCAGCCCACGGCCAACGTCAGAAAGAACACGATCCCGAGCGTGCCATGCACCCCGGCGAGCTGCGCCAGCAACAGACACAGGCCTGACGCGATCGTTGCCGCGATCATGTGCCATTTCCGCTCGTGCTGCCGGTCGGAGCTACGCGCCACCAGCACCATCATGACGATACCCACGGCATAGGGCAGCGCGGCGAGGAACCCGACGGTCATGATGGACAGGCCGGTCTCTTTCAGCACCGTGGGCAGCCAGAAATTCACCCCCCACTCCGCCATCAGCGCCAGGAAGTTGTAGAGCGCGAGCAGCAGCACGGCCGGATGCAACAACGTCCGCAGCCAATGGCCGTGCACCGGCTCCGTCCGGCGGTCTTCCTCGGCCAGGCGCGCGAGCAATTCCGCCCGCTCCGCGGCATCGAGCCAATCGACCTGGCGCGGGTCGTCGTCGACCGCCCACCACCAGACAAAACCCCACAACACCGCCGGCAGCGCCTCCACCACGAACATCGTCCGCCAGCTTGAATACGACAGGATCAGTCCGGAGATCGGGTTGGCGATCACCGGCGCGACGGCGAGGCTGAGCAGGAACATGGTGTTCGCGCGGGCCCGCTCCGCGCGGGAGAACCAGGCGCGGATCAACACCAGCGTGCAGGTGAGCACGCCGCCCTCGGCGATGCCGAGCGCGAAGCGGTTGGCGACCAGTTCCGCTTCGGTGTGGACCAGCGCGGTGGACAGCGACACGACGCTCCACAGCACCAGCAGGCCGGCGATGACCCGCTTCGCGCTCCACACGCCGGCGAGCCGTCCGGCCGGGATTTGCAGCACGATATAGCCCCAGAAGAATGTACTGGTGGCGAACCCGATGGCCGTGGCGCTGAGGCCCATTTCCTGGCGCATCGCCGGGATCGCCATGGCGATGTTGGTGCGGTCGATATAGGACAGCACGTACATCACGAAGGCGACGCCGAGGATGCGCATCCAGCGGCTGCGCGTCGGATGGGCGAGATGATAGAGCGTCACGCGATCTTTCCCCCCCCTTGGCGATGGCCCGCTGCCTCGTCCACGTGTGCGCCGCTGATGCGCGGCAACCCTCGTGCGGGACGCTCCGGCCTGGCCGCTGAGCCTCGCGGTGCAGGGCGATGGTAGGGCGCGGGAAGCCGGAACGGCGACGCTGTAGAGCACTTCCACCCTTGGACTGGAAACGCTCTAACGCAGGCCTTGGCTGCCGACGGTCTTCAGGGTTCTGGCTTCATGCGCACGCAGGATATTCACCCGGCAATGCGCGCAATAGAAATTGACGATCGTCCCGTCATACGCCCGGATTTGCTCGATCAGCTTGCTCAGCCAGATGTTCGTGTCACAGAACCATGAGGTGCGGTTGCGGATCGATACGTAATGCGGCAACCACTGCAGACCGAGATGACGGCGTTCCGCGAGGTCATTGAGTGCCTGATTGATTTTGAGGTAGGAATCATCCTCCGGCGCTGCCTTGTAGTGGCTGCCGACCGCCTTGCCCAGGATGTAATCCCGAATTGACGCCCCCGCGGCGAACGCGTTGGCCGGATCAATCCGCGGCGCTGCGCCCTGGTTCTGTCCCGAAATTGCCTTGAATCCTTCGATCGGCCCGGCCTGAAGCTTGAGGGATTTCATCGACTCCGCAAAAAAGTTGACCCTGCAGCCGGCGGGCACCGTGAACCGGCGCTCGCCCGTCTCAACCGTGGCGCCATGGCCGATGATGAAGCAATCCGTTACGCCAGCGCCCGCCGGACTGCGAAACAGATAGGCATTGTCACCGATCAGGACCGTTCCGGCCGGTACTTGCATTGGCATTTATGGGCCCCTCGACAAGCTGGAATTGTCCGGCCGACCGGCGGTACGCACCCGAAATCATCCGCCTCGCGGGCGCCTGTGCGAGACTGCCGCCGGATCGGAGGATTCTATACAGGAGTCCGGGGGCATCGAACCGACGCGGCCGTATCATCCATCTTGATGTTGGCCCCCGGCGACCGCAACAGAAAACCCGGATGCCGGATGTTTCGGCCGGGTTCCGGGCGTCCACCGCGCAGCGGCCGAAAACCCGGCCAACGCGACGCGTCTGGCAATGACGGACCCTAATGCGTCCAGTTCTCGATCCGCCCGTAGCGGAAATTGTCGGCATACGCCTTGGGCTTCACCCGCCGCGGCTGCGGCAGCTCCAGGTCGTAGGCGAGGCCGGCTTTCTCCGCATAGGCCACCGCCTCGTCGCGCGTGTCGAAATGCAGTCGCACCTGCGCCTGAGTGTCGGCACTGCCGCTCCAGCCCATCAGCGGGTCCGGACGCCGGGGCGAGCTGGGTTCGAACTCCAGCACCCATTGATGCGTCGCCGCCCAGCCGGACTGCATCGCGTTCTTCGGCGGCTGGTAAATGCGGGCACGCATAATCGACCCTCCGTTTGCCAATGGTCGGGGCGGCGGGATTCGAACCCACGACCTCCTGTACCCAAAACAGGCGCGCTGACCAGGCTGCGCCACGCCCCGTTAAGCTTGTCCCGGACCCGATCCAAGGCCCGCCCGGCCCAGAATCCAGGCCCAACCCCCGGGGCCTGCTCCGAGGGCACGGGAACCTATGGGCGCGAGCCGCCCGGCGCAAGGTGCCCATTGCTCATCCCGCATTGCCGAAAATCCGCTGCAACACCTTGTCGCCCACCCGTATGTTGAGCCGCGCCGTGGTACCGCCGGCCAGCTCCAGCGTCGCCAGCACCGGGCCGTGGCTGTCGATGGTGGCCAGGCTCTCCGGCACGGTGTTCTCGGCGATGTGGCGGATCGTGCCGTCCGGGTTGATGAACACCATGTCGAGCGGCACCAGCGTGTTCTCCATCCACATCGGCGAGGGGTGCGGAACGCCCCAGTCGAACAGCATCCCGCCCTCGGGCGGCACGCTGGTGCGGAACATCTCGCCCACCTGCTGCTGTCGCCGGGTGGTCGCCATCTCCACGTTGAACTCGTGCCGGACGCCGTCGCGCGTGACGATGACCAGCTTTTCCTTGGGCAGTTCCGGCTGCGCGGCGGTGGGCTCGGCTTCCTGCGCGCGGGCCAGCGCCGGCAGGGCGGCAAACAGCAGAAGCAGATGGCGGCGTTGCATGCGGTCTCAGCCCTCCGATGGCAGCGGCGTGGTCTCGGGCACGGGCTACCATATCCCGGGAATGAGCCGCCAGCGCACCCGGGCGGCATACGCCGCATAGCCGGGCAGGCCGGCGCGCAACATGCGGTCCTCGGCGATGCAGCGCCACAGCAGCATCGGGATCGCCAGCGCGCCGACCGCGGCGGCCAGCCAGGAGCCGAGCGCCAGGCCATTCGCCGGGCAGCCCAGCAGCGCCACCGCGTAGGCCGGGTGGCGCACCACGCTGTAGGGGCCGGCGTCGATGACGCGCTGGCCGCGGTCGGGTTGCAGCCGCGCCGCCGAGGAGAAGAACCGGTTGACCTGCATCGCCCACAGCGTGACCAGCCACATGGTGGCGACCAGCAGGAACCCCAGGACCTCGAGGGCGACCGGGACGCCGCCGGCGGCGTGCAGCCGGCCTCGGTCGTAGCCGGCGACCAGGAAGTGCCCCATGAGCAGCGCGATCACGCCCCACATCCGCGGCTGCATGGGCTTGCCGCCCGGGCGCATGCGCTCGGCCGCCAGGTCGGGGTCCACCGTCGGTATGGTGCCGGCGAACAGCGCCACGGTGCAACCGAGGTATATCCAGAACTCCGGGATATCGATGCGGCCGGCCGCGGCGAACAGGCAGAGCGCCTCCGCCGCGATGTACAGCGCGGAGGTCAGGGCAGTGCGCTGGATGACGGTCATGGTTGCGGTCCTTGGGTCGTGACCGACCAGGCGTCGCCTTAGCACGGCAGGCGCGGCGCCGCGCCCACCCGGCGTGGCGGGTCCGCCGCCATGCCGCTGCTGGTGGGACGGGCGAGGCGAAAGCCTTGCCGCATCGTAACGAATCCTGCCGCACCCGGCAACCGGAATTCCCCGGGGCGCATCGGGAGCGGGTCACGCCTGCAAGGCGCGGGTCATTCGTGCAGGGCGAAGGACATTAGTGCGGTGCGGTCTTCGCCCCGGCCGACCGCATCGGCCTGGCCCGCACGCTCCAGTTCCGCAAGCCGGGTGTCGATCGCCGCGATCACTGTCCGCGCGAATGGTCCGAGATGAAGATAGAACGCCATCAGGATCACGATATAGCGCAGCGCCGCCGGGTTCGACTTGGCGCAATTTATGAAGGTCTGCCAGAACTGGTCGCGCGCCTCGGGCAGCCGGCTGATGATCTTGTGCACCATCTCGATCGACGCCACCTTGCGCCGGATGTCGCCCTCATGCAGCTCGCGCGGCCGGCCCGAGCGATCGAGCATGGCGGAAAGCTGCTCCAAACGATCCGCGAACGCCGATGGGTCGTAGACCCGTTCGAGGATGCGCCGATAGTCGCGCAGGATTTCGCTCAGCGGACGCAGCGTGTCGAAATTCAATGTCGCGGTGCACTGGTCGCTGAGGTCCGGTGCCGCCAGGTCGTGGTTGGCGTGGAGCCGCCCGGCGGTTGCCAGGCGGCGCGTGAGCTGGGTATTGGGCAGGGCGTAGAGCAATCCCACCATGCAGACCGGGATGGCGGATGCCTCGATGAAGTCGGCCATCGCATCGGCGATCGACGCCTCTTCGCTGTCGAAGCCGACGATGAAGCCGGCGGTCACGAACATTCCGGCGCGATAGATCCGGTGGACGCTCTCCACCAGGTTGCGCCTGGTGTTTTGCTTCTTCTTGGTATGGACGAGGGTCTTTGGATCCGGGCTTTCGATGCCGACGAAGACGGTAAAGAAGTTCGCCTCCCGCATCATACGCAGAAGTTCGTCGTCGTCGGCCATATTGATCGACGCCTCGGTCGAGAACTCGAACGGATAGTCGCGCAGCTCCAGCCATGCGGCGAGTTGCGGCAGCAGCGTCTTGAGCGCCTTCTTGTTGCCGATCAGGTTGTCGTCAACGAAATCCACGTGGCCGCGATAGCCGAGCTGGTAGAGCGTTTCGAGTTCAGCGAGGATTTGCGGTGTTGTCTTGGCGCGTGGTACGCGGCCGTACAGTTCGATGATGTCGCAGAACTCGCAGGTGAACGGGCAGCCGCGCGAATACTGCACGCCGACATACAGGTAGTGTTCAAATTTGAGCAAGTCGAAACGCGGAATTGGCGAGCTGGTGACGTCGATCGTGAACTTCGGCGCGGTGAACGTTCCGGACCGTTCGCCTGCGTTCCACGCGGCGATGAAATCGATGATGATGCCTTCGACTTCGCCGAGCACCTGGAAATCCGCCGCGGCGTAAACGTGCGGGCTCGACGTTGGATCCGGCCCGCCGACGACCACCGGTTTGCCATGCGCGTGACACAGTGCGATCAGTTCCAGCGTGTCGACCTGCTGCGCCAGCATGCCGCCTGTCATCACCACGTCCGCCCAGGCGAGATCGGCGTCCGTCATTTCCTCGGTGTTGCGGTTGACAAGCCGGATATCCCAGTGCGGCGGCAACGTCGCGGCGAGCGTGATCAGGCCAAGCGGCGCCGCCGGATAGCGGGCGCCGACCAGTTCGCAGGCGACCGAGAAATTCCAGAAAGTCGACGCGCTGAAGCGCGGATACACCATGAGAACACGACAAGGCTCAAAAACATTGTTGTGCGTCATTGGCTTCCCCGGTCGTGGTTCAGATTGACCGTGGCGCAGCGCGCATGCGTCAACAATCAACATTTCGGCGAGGCACTGCTGCCCTTGATCTTGTTGTGGGTTCCCGGCCAGCCTTTGCTGACGTACCCAAGCCCAGGCGCCGCGTCAGGTGCGATCATCCTACCTGGCCGACAACGGCGGCTCGTCACGGGTCGGCCGCTCACGCCATGATGGTTCTCGGTATACCAGCCGGCAGCGGCTTACGCCATAGATCATAAAAAAAGACTGAACGAGGCGGGGGCTAATGAAACCTCTTTACGGACCTATAGGCCAATCGGCGCAAGCCTTTGTACAAATCACCGTTACCTGCCGGCCTCCGACAATCCGCATTGTGCCGGGCCAAATGTCGGTTCTCCCCGGTTGCAGACGTTCCCAAACGGACCCGGTTCCGCGCGGGAAACAAGGTGATCGTCATTTGGCGCGCGCCGCGGTTCGGCAGTCCGTAGCTGTCCCACAGGCCGTTGCCGTTCGACCCGGCCGTACTGGGGCGTATCGATGATGCGGCCCCGGGCGCAGAGTTGGCTGGACAGGCGGCAAGCCGGAAGCGGACGAATTGTCGATCGGTTGCTGGTCGATCGGCATGTCCGGGCCCGATAAGGTCCGGGGTGATCATCGGGACGCCGGTGGTCTCAGCGAGCCTGACGACGCAACCTCTCGACCACCCAGCACACCGCGATCCCTGCGCCGATCGCGCAGGCAGGAATGCCGATCGTCCTGACGGCCATGTCCCAAAGCACCGGCAGCGCGGGTGCCGTGCGCGTCGCCACGGCCATCCCCCCCGAGTCCGCGGTTTCCCAGCGGCAGGTGATGGCCCTGCCACCGCTCATGCTGACCACGGTGCAGGTCGTGGTGTAGTGCCAGATCCAAAAGGCAATCCAACACACGCTGCCCGCGATCCACACCCTGAGCAACGATCTGCGATAGGTCACGTGGTGAACGCTCCGCTTCCAGCTGCCCCGGTCGTCAGGCTGCCCGGGATGTCGTGCCAATGCTCGCGGCAGACTGCTTCGCTTCGCTTGCAAGAAACAACTCCCCCT
>JBEKNT010000276.1:0-8943 GCA_049522565.1 Acetobacteraceae bacterium | reverse complement strand
CGAAGGCAAGTCGTGGATGCCGGCCTCCGCCGGCATGACGCGGGTAGCAGCGGGAGTTTTCATAGCAGGTTTCTATATTGCGACGCAGCCTCGGTATTACGACGCCGCCTCGGTCAGGGTGGCCGGCTCCACCACGTTGGACCCGGTTTGCAGGAACGTCTTGATGTTGCGCACGGCCCGGCGCAGGCGATGGTTGTTCTCCGCCAGGGCGATCCGGACGAACCCCTCGCCGTGTTCGCCGACCGTCCTCGCCTGGCCTGTGCCCGCCGTCCGCCCATGGCCGTGTGGCCGGTGGCGTCCGCCTCGTGCCCGCTCTATCATCACGCCATGCCGGAAGATCTCTACGATCGCGACGTCCTCGCCTGGTCGGAGCATCAGGCCGACCTGCTGCGCCGCCTTGCCCGCGGCAAACGGGTGAATGACCTGGACTGGGAGCATGTCGTTGAGGAGATCGAGGACGTGGGCTTATCCGAACTCCATGCGGTCGAGAGCTATTTGGAACAGATCCTTGTGCACCTGCTGAAAACCCAGACCTGGCCGGCCAGCCAATCGCTCAACGACTGGCGGGCGGAGATCGTCTCGTTCCAAGGTCGTGCGGAGCGGCGGTTTGCCCCCTCGATGGAGCGTCGGATCGAACTCGACCAACTCTACCGAAGGGCCGTCAGGCAGGTGACAACCTTGAATGACGGAGAGCTTCCGGCCGGCCGGCCGGAAGCGTGCCCGTTCACTCTGGATGCACTGCTGCGCCAGGATTGGTTGGAGTTGGAGCCAACGTTCCAGGCGGCATCGGTGCGAGGCACTCGCTGAAGATCGCGGCGGCCGGCCGGGCGCTTGCCCTCACTTGCTCGTTTCCAGCACCGGTTCCACCTGGTTCGTCCCTGCTTGCAGGAACCCCCGGATGTTCCGCACGGCCTGACGCAGCCGGTGGTTGTTCTCCACCAGCGCGATCCGCACGAAGCCCTCGCCATGCTCGCCGAATCCCAGGCCAGGCGCCACCGCGACCTTGGCGCGCGCCAGCAGCAGCTTGGAGAACTCCACGCTGCCGAGCGAGGCGAACCGAGGCGGCACCGGCGCCCAGGCGAACATCGAACCCTCGGGCGATGGGACGTCCCAGCCGGCCGAAGCCAGCCCCTTGATCAGCACATCCCGGCGCTCGCGATACAGCGCCCGCACCTCGGCCACGCAGTCCTGCGGCCCGTTCAGCGCCGCCGCGGCGGCGACCTGGATCGGCGTGAACGCGCCGTA
This sequence comes from Acetobacteraceae bacterium, assembly GCA_049522565.1. Lineage (GTDB taxonomy): Bacteria > Pseudomonadota > Alphaproteobacteria > Acetobacterales > Acetobacteraceae > JASHVB01. The sequence continues at coordinate 7,698 of JBEKNT010000276.1, read as the reverse complement.
GTCCAGGTACGACTTCATCCGCGTCAGCGCGTTGATCAGCCGCGCGTTCCCGGCGGCGAAGCCCATGCGCCAGCCGGGCATCGAGTAAGTCTTCGACAGCGAGGTGAATTCCACCGCGATGTCCCTCGCCCCCGGCACTTGCAGGATCGACGGCGGCACCTTGTCGCCGAAGTAGATCTCGGCATAGGCGAGGTCCGACATCACCCAGATCTCGTGCCGCCGCGCGAAGGCGACGATCTCACGATAAAAGTCCAGGTCGGCCAGATACGCCGTCGGATTGGACGGGAAGTTGACGATCAGCGCGGTCGGCTTGGGCACCGAATGCCGCACCGCGCGGTCCAGCGCGCGCAGCATGTCGTCGTCCGGCGTGGCCGGCACCGAGCGCACCGCCGCGCCGGCGATGATGAAGCCGAACTGGTGGATCGGATAGGACGGGTTCGGCACCAGGATCGTATCGCCGGGCGAGGTGATGGCGGATGCCAGGTTGGCCAGCCCCTCCTTCGAGCCGAGCGTGGCGATCACCTCGGTTTCCGGGTCCAGCCCGACATCGAACCGGCGGGCGTAGTAGCCGGCCAGCGCGCGGCGCAGTCCGGGGATGCCCTTGCTCACGGAATAGCGGTGGGTGCGCGGGTCCTGCACCGCCTCGACCAGCTTGGCCACGATATGCGGCGGGGTCGCGCTGTCCGGGTTGCCCATGCCGAGGTCGATGATGTCCTCCCCGGCGCCACGGGCCTTGGCCTTGGCGGTGTTGACCTCGGCAAACACGTAGGGCGGCAGGCGGCGGATGCGGTGGAACTCGCCGGAGGAGTCGGTGGACATGGTCGGCCTTTCGAACACGGAAGCCGGTTGGAAGCCGGGAGCCTATTGTACCAGACGCACGCTCGCGCCGCGACCGCCAGCTTCGGCGCCGACGCGCACCGCGGTCGCCGGCACCCCGTCGCCGGTCAGCGCGTTCGCCACCGCCTGGGCGCGCGACAGGCCCAGGCTGAGCGCGGCGGACTGCGCGTCCGGATCGCTGGAGGTCGCATCGCCATAGCCGGTGACCGCAACCACCGCCTTGCCGCGCTGGGCGGCGACCCCCTTCAGGACGTCGGCAGCGCCCGGCGGCAAGGCGGCGGAGCCGGGCACGAACTCGACGGTGACGGCGTTGGCGGCTTGCGGCGCCGGCGCCAGGGGCGGCGAGGCGGAGGCGACTGCCATGGCCGGCGCACCTGGCCCCGATAGCCGGGGCGGCGCGGGCGGCGTGGTGGGGATCGGCGGCGGCGGGGCCGAAGCAGCCTGCGGCGTCACCGCTGCGCCGGGCGGCGCGAGCGGGGCGTTCGGATTGGCGGCGCCGGCGCCCGGCATTGGAGGCGATGCGGCATTGCCGGGGGGCGCCGCAGATGCAGCGGTGCCACGCGATGGGGTCGAGGCGGTCGTGCCCGGCGATGCAACCGGTGCGGCATTGCCGGACGGCGCGGCCGGTACGGCGTTGCCCACCGTCGCTCCAGGCGAAGGCGCGCCGGAAGCGGCCGCCGGCGGCGTTGCGGCGGTCGCCACCTGGGTCGGCGGGGCGGCGGTCGCCACCTGGGTCGGTGGGGCCGCGGGCGCCGCCAGCGGCGTGCTCACTACCGGACGGCGCGGCGCGGGCGATGGGGCGGCCGGCGGACCGCTCGGCGCAGGCGGGGCGGTCGCGGCCGGCAGGGACGCGCTGGCGACGGGCGTCGATCCGCCCGCCGCGGACGCGCCCGCCGCAGAGGCGGGCGGTGGCGGCGGCATGGTGCCCTGGCCGAACAACGCGGGCGACGCGGCCGGGGAGGACGGGTCCGCCAAAGGCGTCGCCGCGGCCATATATTCCGCGTGCGCACGATCGGCGACCAGGCCCTGGGTGATCGCGGCCAGCGCCTTCTGGTCCGGCGCCTCAGGTTTGGCCGGGACGGTGGCCAGATTGGGATACGGCTCGTTCGCCCCCGGCGGCGGCGGGCGCTGCTTGGCGATCTCGCCGCCTTCCATGTTGTGCCACCAGCTGACCGGGTTGATCGACGACGGAACCGACGAGCACCCGGCCAGCAGCGGAGCCGCACCGCACAGCACCACCCATGCCACCGCTTGAACCCAGGAGCGTGCGTCAGTAGGTTGCGCGCCCTTTCCGCGAATCACCATATGTCGGACCTGCCCTACGCTGTCGCCGCTTCTGTAGCCGGTGGCGGTGCCGACGCAAAGGATACTCCATGGCCGAGACACGCACGACCGGGTCCAAATCTGGCGGCAAGACCGCCGACACCGCGGAGGCCGGCACCTTCAAGCTGCCGGATCCGGCCGTGGTCGGCCGCTCCATGGCCGACATCGCCGAGCGGTCGCAGCGCATCGTCAGCGAATGGCTGAAACGCCAGCACCAGCAGCAGCAGGACCTCGATCCGCTGAACGTCGGCAGCGCCTTCCTGGAGATGACGGCGCGGCTGATGGCCAATCCGGCGCAGATGGTGAAAGCCCAGATCGGCTTCTGGCAGGACTACATGACGCTGTGGCAGAACACCGCGCGGCGCATGATGGGCATCGAGACCGAGCCGGTGATCGATACGCACGCCTCCGACCGGCGCTTCAAGGACGACGCCTGGAAGGACAGCGAGGTCTTCGACTTCATCAAGCAGTCCTACCTGCTGTCGGCGCGCTACGTGCAGGACGTGGTGACGCATGTGGACGGGCTGGACAAGAAGACCGCGCAGAAGGTCGATTTCTATTCCCGCCAGTTCTGCGACGCCATGAGCCCCTCCAACTTTCTGCTCACCAATCCCGAGGTGCTGCGCCGCACCGCCGAGACCGGCGGCGAGAACCTGCTGAAGGGGCTGAACAACCTGCTGGGCGACCTGGAGCGCGGCAAGGGCAAGCTGCACATCAAGATGACCGACATGGAGGCCTTCAAACTCGGCGAGAATATCGGCGTGTCGCCCGGCAAGGTGGTCTACCAGAACGAACTGATGCAGTTGATCCAGTATGCGCCCGCGACCGAGACGGTGTTGAAGCGGCCGCTGCTGATCGGGCCGCCGTGGATCAACAAGTTCTACATCCTCGACCTGCGGCCGCGGAACAGCCTGGTGCGCTGGGCGGTATCGCAGGGCCACACCGTGTTCGTGATCTCCTGGGTCAATCCGGACGAGAAGCTCGCCGAGAAGGGTTTCGAGGATTACATGCACCAGGGCTACCTCGCGGCGCTGGACGCGATCGAACAGGCGACCGGCGAGCGCGAGGTGAACGCGATCGGCTACTGCCTGGGCGGCACATTGCTGGCGAGCACGCTCGCCTACATGGCGGCGAAAAAGGACGACCGCATCAAGTCGGCGACGTTCTTCGTGGCGCTGACGGATTTCGAGGAAGCCGGCGAGCTTGGCGTGTTCATCGACGAAGAGCAGTTGACGTCGCTGGAAGACAAGATGAACAAGCGGGGCTTTCTCGAGGGCAGCGAGATGGCGACGACGTTCAACATGCTGCGCGCCAACGACCTGATCTGGTCGTTCGTCGTCAACAACTATCTGCTCGGCAAGGATCCGTTCCCGTTCGACCTGCTGTACTGGAACGCGGATTCCACGCGCATGCCGGCGCGCATGCACAGCTTCTACCTGCGCAAGATGTACCAGGAGAATCTGCTGTCGAAGCCGGGCGGCATCGAGCTGTCGGGCGTGCCGATCGACCTGCGCAAGATCAAGGTGCCGGCGTATTTCCTGTCCACGCGGGAGGATCACATCGCGCCGTGGAAATCGACCTATAAGGCCACTCAGTTGCTGGGTGGGCCCAAGCGCTTCGTGCTGGCGGCGTCGGGGCATATCGCCGGCGTGGTGAACCCGCCGGAGGGCGGCAAGTACTCGCATTGGATCAACGAGGCACTGCCGCCCGACCCGGACGCCTGGTTCAAGGGCGCGACCGAGATCGCCGGCTCGTGGTGGCCCGACTGGCACCGCTGGGTGTCGGCGCTGGCGAAGGAGCATGTGCCGGCCCGGGTGCCGGGGGACGGCAAGCTGAAGCCGATCGAGGACGCCCCGGGGTCGTATGTGCGGGTGCGGCTAAGCTAACCTCGCCCACGAAGTGGGAGAGGTCGAGGCGCGCAGCGACGAGAGTGAGGGGCATAACGCACAGACTGTCCGTGCGTTACGCCCCTCACCCTCGGTGCTGCGCACCATCGACCTCTCCCGCACAGCGGGAGAGGTGTACTATGGCGCCGCCAGCCCCACCCGCTCGGTGTAATCGCGCCGGATCTCGCGCAGCGCCGCCGCCGCCTGCTCCCGCAGTGTCCCGGCGCACACCGGCGCGGTAACCCGCGACACGAATTCGCGCCGCACCGTGACCGACTGCCCGTCCAGCGACCAATGCGCGCCATAGGTGAAAGCGTCGTTCGCGATGGTCCGGTCGGCCGGCAATTGCGTCACCCGATACTTTGCCCCGACATCGACCGTCACCACCTCCACCTGCCGCCCGGCGAAACATGGCGTGGGCTCGGTCGCGGGCAGGTTCGCCATCTCCAGCGGGCCGATCAGCATATCGCCGGGGCGCGGCAGCACGAGCAAACCATCCGGCACGGACAGGCGATGGTCGGCCGAGATATGCGGCCAGGCGCTGACCTCGAAATGCCCGGACACGACGTCGACCGCGTCTGCCGCCTCGGGTGGGGACGGGTCGAATCGCCCGGTGCCGGTCTCGCCCAGCAGACGGACGACGCTGGTGCCGGCAGCCTCCAATCCGCCGGCGGCGAACCGGCTCGCCGCAAGGCGCAAGGCAGCACCGAACGGGCCCGTCGCTTCGGTCCGGCTATCGCCGATGATCATGTCGTCCGCGGTCAGATGCGCCGTCGTGGTGACCGTGACGCTGGCGGCGCCCGGCGGCAGGGTCGGGATCGCGCCGACCACCTCGCCAGAGGCGACCGCATGCACGACCGGCTTGCCATATTCGGCCAATGGCAGCTCGCCGAACCGCGTCGTCCGGGCCGACGGGTCGGCATAGATGGAAAATTCCGGCAGGTACAGGATCACGTGGTTCAATTGGGCGAACGGCACCGGAATGCGCAACCGATACTGCGCGTCGAGGCCGATCAGCACCGGCTCGCTGGCAATCCCTTTGGCGGCCAGCAACGCCGCGAGCAGGACCGCCAGGTCCTGGCTGTCGCCGATGCGGGTGCTCAGAACTGCGTCGGCGGCGTGCGGCGTGATGTCGCTGTCGCCGAGCGGCACTGCGACGTAACGGGTATTGTGCCTGACCCAGTCGTACAGGTGCTCCGCCAACGCGCGACGGTCGGTGATGCCGGCGGTCGCGGCATCGGCCGTCTGCTGCACGAGCGGCGTTACCGCCACGGGCGCGGTGGCGATGGCCGCATAGGCGCGGCCGATCTGCCCCCAGTCCGTTGCGGTGGTTACCAGTAGCCGCGGCAACCGCTCGATCGGCGCGAGCAATCCGGGGGTGTCCGGCAGGATTTCGGTATTGCGGTAGCGCCACGCGTAGGTGACGAGCGCGCCGTCCCCGACCGACGTTCCATTCGGTCCGGCGGCATCCGCAACCAGCTTCAGCGACCCCGGTGCGGTGACGTTAACGCGCACGTCGTCCCAGGCCTGGGTGCGGTCAAACAGCAAGGCGAGGCTGAACACGCCCGGCAACAGGGGCCGGAAGGTATGATCGCGAATCTCGACGACGATGCTGGCTCCGGCGGTAACGCCCGCAAACGGAATGAGCTTTTCGCGGGCGTCGGTGAATGCCGACAGCGGCCCCGCGGGGTTGGGTAGCGGATCCCGGATGGTCGTGCGATCGACCGGCAGCATGCTGCCATCCGCCTTGCGTGTGAACGCCGCGACGATGTCCACTTGTTCGTGCGACGGGCTGTATCGCCAGGTAAATGCCGCGACGTCCCTGGCTGCCGCATCGGTGTCGGCGCGCCGCTCCAAGTGGAATATCGCCGTGTATTGGCCGTCGGCCTGGATGTCGTAGTCCAGCGTCATCCGGTTGGCGATGGCGGCCGGTTGCGCGGCTGTGACCGGGCGCACCAGCCAGGCAAGCAGCAGCACGGCAAGCACCAGCCGTAGCAGACTGCTTCGCATCCCGAGACTCTCCCCGCCGCGCCCTGGGAAAGCAGACTGACAGGCCGCACGGCGCCCGGCAATCGAGCGCCGCGGGATCGCGGCTCAGCCGTTGCGGAACTCCTCCAACTCCGCCGCGGCGGTGGCGGCCCGCGCCGCCGGCAGGGTCGGCAGGTTGTTCAATACCTGCATGGTCTGCTGCGGCGGCAGCGTAAAGATCGGCCCCGACAGCACCTGCTGGGCCGCTGGGGCGTCACCGCGCTCCAGATCCCACACGGCCCGGATCTCCGCGTTGACCACGACCTGCGCCGGCACGTCCGGCTTGATGCCCAACAGCCGGCGGAACTCGCCGCGGGCTTGCAGCATTTCCATCTTGGCGATCGGGGACATCGCCTCCCAGCGCGGATTGGTGTTGAGTTCGCCCGCCAGGTACTCGACGGCAACCGCCGCACGCAACGCCTCCACCGGATCTCCGCGCGTGTGGTCGGGCGAGCCGAGCGCCCAGGACGCCTCATTGATGGCGCCGATGTCATTGTCCATCAGCGTCCCGTAGAAGGCGGGCGGCAGTTGCGCGGTATCGGTCCGCTGGACGGCCGCGCAAGCGGTGATCGACAGGCATACGACAAGGGCACAGAACCGGGCAAACATGGCACGCGCTCCGCTTCGGCGGCTGCCAGATAGATGGTGCGTGCGCGGCGGGGAGACCAGGGGGTCGTCATGCGGCGCTCGACGTGTCACGCGCCGCATATGTCCTTGCGACGACACCTGGGATGGCCGGCTTGCCCCCCAGGCTTGGCTGCGCCGTCATGGAAGCGCCCCGGGGTCAAGTGCCCGAGGGCAGGCCCCGGCGGGCCATCCGCAGCTTCGTGGCCGGCGTCAAAGACGGAAGCAGGCAAAGCGCAGAACCGTTGCAATCGAGACGACCTGCAACGAGGCTGGCGACGCCCGCCCCAGGGTGTCGCTGACGGGTGAAGCCTGTCCCGCCGTCACGTCTCGCGTGTTGCCGTTCATCCTCGCAGCAGCAGGACGATCAGAACGATCAGGAGGATGGTACCAAGCCCACCACCGATATACGGGCCGCCGTAGTAGAAGCCGCCGCCACCGAACAGGATCAGTAGAATAACAACAATGACTATGAGGTTCATGGATTTGGTGCTCCTGGAGTCGGCAGACATTTGGTTTCCCGGATCGGTTCCTCGCGGTCCGGGTCAGGCCGAGGACACCGCTAGAACCGCATGAAATGGCCGTGCATCCAGACGGACAACCGCCACGTCATGGCATCCGCAAGGTACATCAAAACCATCGCCCAGCCGATGAGTTCATTGCAACTCGGGATCGGGCACGGGGATCGCAAGAAGCCGATAAGCGAGCCGTCTCATGACGCCTCCCCTGGTCAACGCGATGTGGAATTGAAGTCCGCATCGCGACGCCAGGCTGACCGACCGTAACGGTTGGTTGATATCCGTCGAGCTGTCAACAACCGAGGATGCTCCATTGCTACCACCGCCGGCGATATCCGTAATAGCCACCGCCTCCGAACAGCAGGAGAAGCACAAGGATCAACAGAATGAGTGACATGGTTTCCTCCAACATACGAATCGAGAGGATGTCTTACGTTTTCTATGTGGTCTGGGAATGACCAGATCGGCAGCCTCGGAATCTA
>JBEKNT010000275.1:0-8948 GCA_049522565.1 Acetobacteraceae bacterium | reverse complement strand
AAGCACCGCCCGACAACAATGGCAGCGAGCGGGAGTTGCGACCCACCGCTACCTACCGAAAGGTCACCGGAGGGTTCCGCTCCGGCTGGGGCGCCGATCTGTTCGCCAATGTCCGATCAGTCGTCGGCACCGCCGCGCGACGCGGCATCGATGCGTTCCACGCCGTGCGCTACGTGCTGCACGGTGCGACGGTGCTGTTGCCAGGATGAGCAGTTACGGAGAGCCGGATCGAGGAGGGGGCATTTGATGCCCGACCACGTTCACATGATGATCTCGATTCCGTCGAAGTATGCCGTCTCGCAGGTGATTGGCTTGATCAAGGGAAAGAGCGCCATCCACTTGGCACGGGTGTATGGAGAAAACCGAAGAAATTTCGTCGGTCAGAGCCTTTGGGCGCGAGGATATTTCGTGTCGACTGTCGGGCGTGACGAAGAGGTGATCCGGAACTACATCAGGAACCAGGAGCAGGAGGACGAGTGTCTGAAGCAGATGAACCTCTGGCGCTAACGGCCACTTCAGTGGCCGCATAAACCCGGGGTCGCGTCAGCGCCCCCGACAGCCGCTTTCAGCGGCTCACACCTCATGGGGCCGCGTCAGCGACCCCCGGCCGCTTTGAGCGGCCAAAATCCTAAAGCCCCCGGCTCTGCCGGGGGGATACTCACTCGTGCTCGACGGTACCGAGAAATTATACTCGCGCAAAGATCACATGCCCGCAATGCTCGACGCGGCGCCGCTCCGATGGCGGGGTGGAGTGCTTCCACGCCTTCTTGGGCGCCACTGTCGTCGCGCCGAGCCACACGCAGCTCCTGCCTCTGCTGCCGGAATTCATCGCCCGACAGGATGGCGCGGAGAAGCAAGGACAGGGAGCGCAACGCCGCCAGGCGCTGGCTAATTGAGCCATGGTCTACCATCGCGGACACGTTTGCCGGTCGGGTTCGTGTTGAATGGGACGCCGAAGCGCCTGTCACGCCGTTGGGCCAGCTGGCGTGGTTCATCGACTACCTGAAGCAAGCGGGCCTGTTCGACGCCTGGGTGGCGGACTGCCCGCGCTGGCTGAGCAGCCCCAATGCCCCGAGCAAACCTGACCTGCTTGGCACGGTGCAGTTGTCGGTACTGGCCGGTCATTGGCGCTACGCCCACATCACGTTGCGGCGGTGCGACCTGGTGAACCCGTCGCTGCTCGGCATGCGCAAGGTGGCCAGCGAGGATTCGGTGCGTCGCAACCTGGAGAAGATCGACGAAGCAAAAGGTCTGGGCTGGCTGCAAGCCCACCTGGATTACACCACCACGCCGCTGCTGGACGAGCCGTGGGTGCTCGACATGGACAGCACGGTCAAGACCTTATGCGGGCATCAGAAAGGTGCCGAGCTTGGTTATAATCCGCATAAGCCCGGCCGACCGTCGCACTGCTACCACACCGACATGCTATAGAGCCTGCGACCGGTTCTGCGGGTCGATGCGCTCCCGGGCGATCAGCACAACGTTGCCCACGCGACAAAGGGACTGTGGGCATTGCTGGATCATTTGGGGTCGATGCGGCGGCCCAGCCTGCTGCGCGGTGACAAGTCCCGGGGCATTGAGACAGTGATGGCACGGGCCGAGCGCGACGGCCTGGCGTATTTGTTCCGCTTGCGCATGACCGCCAACGTGAAGCGGTCGCTGGAGCGGGCGATGCGGCAATCGGACTGGCAGGATGCGGGCCAGGGCTGGCAAGGCAAGGAAACCAGCCTGCGGCTGGTGGGCTGAAGCCGGCACCGCCGCATTATCCTGCTGCGCCGCAAGCTGGGCCGTGACCTGGCCATCGCCCGTCGTAGCAATGCTGCGCAACTGCGCCTGAGCTTCACTGAGATCGGACCCGATCTGGATGTTTGGGAATACGCCGCGCTGGTGACTTCTCTGGACGACGAGATCCTGACCATGGGCCAGTTGTATCGCGATCGGGCGGATTGCGATATCGACCAGGCATGGCGACTCTCAAGAATCAGTGGCGTGGCTGTTGGCTTGTGCAAGCGGCGGCGGCCTGCGGTGCCACGGGGCAGGCGTCGTTCGGATAGCCTTCAGTGCGCTGATCGTCTCCGCATCGGCCTGCACCAATTTAGCACGACCAACGCTGGTTTGCACCACGCGGCTGCGTAAGCGACCTTGTTGGACCCAATTATAGAGCGTCGACTCGGGCATGCCGATCTGCGCAGCGAGTTCCCGGATCGTCCATTCGTTGGCTCCGCGCTCGATCTCGCGTGCGCAACGCCGGTACTTGGGTGCGATGACGCCGGCCCTGGTCAGCAGATGGTGCACCATCGGCGCGTTGAACGTGTCGCGTCGCTTGGCGGGTCGCCAACCCTCGCCATTGAGCATTTCTGCGATCACGGCGAAGCCATGGCCGGCCTGGCGCAGCTCGCCAGCGCGATGCACCAGTTCGGGGTAAGTGCTGAGCGTCTTCAGACGCGCAACCGGCCGGGTCAACCGATGCTGCGTACGATGCCCGCCGTGCCAGTGGCACTCCACCCGGAGTTGCTCGGTCGCGTCGACCACCTCGACCAGCACCCGCTCGAGCAACAGCCGGACGATGGTCTGCCGCTCCGCCTGTGTCGTGGTCGCGGCGTTCCACAGCGCCGGCACGTCTTGCGCCAGCGTGCGAAGGGCAGCGCACTCGGCCGGGCTCGGCGTCGCCGCGCGCTGGCGGCGATCCTGCTCGTAGTCGGCCGCAAGCCGGACCTGGGCGGCCAAGGCTTCTTCCCAGCCTCGTTCCAGCGTGCGGGCCACCAGCCGGTTCTCCGGATCGACCGCAGCATATTGCCGATGCGCACGATCAACTTGATAACCGGCACGCTCCAGACGTTGCGGCCAATGCCGATCGAGTGCCGCACGCTCGGCTTCGAGGTCGGCAGCGAGTGCCAGGCTGGCTTCCAGCGCCGCCGGCTCGATCGCTGTCAGCACCAGCCGGCTTACCAGCGCATCGAGCGGTGCCGCCTTGAGCGATTGGCACAGCGCATCGCCGTAGCTCGACTTCATGGCGCCGCAGCTATAGCGCGCGGTGTGACCGTTATTATTATAGTGCGCACCCATGCGAAGCCCGCAGCGGCCACACACCACAAGGCCGGAGAGCAAGGCACTGCCGGCTCGCACCGGACCGCCGCGAGCCGCCATGTTGGACTGCACCTGCGCCCGATTGCGCCGGTATAGCTCCCAACTGATGTAAGCCGGCACCCGGTCCGGCAGGAACACCTCCGCCGCTTCGGCGGCGTAGGATCGCCGGCCGGTTCCCGGACGCCCCGGCTTCTGCCGCCGCTTCTCGGTCGGCCGCATGCCCCAGACGTAGGCACCAGCGTAGATCGGATTGGCAAACAGGTTGTGCAGCGAGGGGCGGTTGACCCGATGCCAGGTCAGTTCCCCCTTGCCGGGGCCGCCGCGCGTGCGCACCGGCAGCCGGATATCGTGCTCGACCAGGTACCGCATCACCTGGCCGACCGTGCGGAACCGCTCGAACAGCTCGAACACCAGCCGGATCGTTGCCTGCGCTTGCTCGTCGGGGTCCAACGCCACCTCGCCCGAGGCGCGCCGCACATAGCCCATCGGCACCGGCTTGCCGAGCTCACCGCGCCGCGCCTTGGCCTTGCGCCCGGCCAGCATGCGCGCCTTGAGGATGTGCAGCTCCGCTTCCGACATCGTGCCCTTGAGGCCCAGCAGCAGGCGGTCATTGTAGTTCGCCGGATCATAGATGCCATCCGCATCGCCGATCAGCGTGTCGAACAGCGCGCAGATCTCCAGCAACTGGTGCCAGTCCCGGCACGACCGCGCCAGTCGCGACATCTCAATGCCAAGCACCAGCCCAACATGACCGAGACCGACTTCCGCGACCAGGCGCTGGAAGCCCAGCCGCCCTTCCACCGTCGCACCCGAGCGGCCGAGATCGTCGTCGATCACCACGATCGTCTCGCGCGCCCAGCCATACTGAAGCGCCCGATCGACCAGCCCGTATTGCAGCCGGGTCGATTCCTGGTGGCGCTCAACCTGCTGCACCGTGGACTGGCGGATGTAGACGATCGCCAGACGTTCCTGATGCCGCCGGACGATCTTGCCCGACTGTCGGCCGCTGCCCTGAGGCAGCAACAGATCGCCCTGCATCATCGGCTGTCTCCTCGGCGACTGATGCGCTCCGGATTTGCCGCAGGGCCATCTGCCCGAGCACCAGCAACACGCCCCGCCGCCGTTCCGCCGGCAGCGTCTCCCAGATCGGCGGGGGTCGGCATTCGCTCAGCGCGGGACCCAAGCCAGTGCGCCAGTGCGCTCAGCGCTTGGAACCCCCACTCTCGGCACCGTGCCGAGTCCTGTCAACTTATCAGCGGCAGCCTCTATGGGATATCGAGAACAACTTCGATGAACTGAAGAATCAGTGGGTCTGGGGCGGTTTCACCACGCACGACCTGAAGCGCTGTCGGCTGGCCTCAGGCATCGTGGCGATGATATACAACTGGTGAAGCCTGTTCGTCCGCCTGGCTGGTCCGGGAGCATCATCGCGAGGTGATCACCAGCCGGCCCCTGCTGTGTCAGCGATTGCACGGCGAACGCAACATGCTGGCCAGGTGACACTGACCATCAGCAGCGCGCACGGCCTGCCGGACAAGGCGGACCGCGCCTATGTCCGCATCGCCGAGTTCCTGGCTGACTTGCGGGAAACTGCGGAGCAGTTGGATCCACTCGAACGATGGTACCGCATTCTCAGCGAGGCACTGCGGTACTTCCTCAAAGGGCGATAACTTCGGCCGCCAATCCGCCTCAGCCCGGCTTGAACGCCAACCTTGGGTTGCACACAGTCAACGCCACCTGACTAAACACCGATCCAACTGCCGGATTTAGGTTTGCCGTTGGCTCTCCGGCGTGCCGCTGCGCGGCGCCGCGGATGCCATCCCGGTCAGCTGGTTTTCCATCGAAATCCGCAACGCCGCGGGAAAGCGGACCTGCGTTAGCGCCCGGTCAGCCCCGCCTACGATCAGCCACGCGTATAAGGCATAATCCGGCTCAGGCCGCGTTTCGCTGATCCAACCGCACCCGAACGCCGGTGAGGTTCCACGGCAGCAGTTCATGGACCCGCTTGACCGGATGTTCGGCGATGCGTTCCAGCACCTGGCGCAGATAATTCTCGGGATCGAGGGCGTTCAGCTTTGCCGTCTCGGTCAGCGAGTAGATCGCGGCGGCACGCTCGCCACCGGCCGTTCGCGCAGCAATTTGGCCAGGGCGGAGCTTCAATTGCTCATTGCGCAGCACCTGCGCTTTCAGTCCCTCGCGTGCCGCGTTAAGTTCACTCGCCTGTTGTTCATGTTCCGCCGCATGCTTCGCTTCACGCGCCAGCAGCAGGCCGCGCAGCGCTACGAACATTGCGCGGCAGCGTTGCGGGATCGAGCGGTGCTGGCATGTCGCGAATCTTCCATGATCGATTCGCGTCGCGCCAAGTACTAATTTGATCATCCCGCCATCTCCGGACGCCACGTGCGTACCGGCACCCGCCAGTCGATGCCTTCCAGCAGCATCGATAGTTGTGCCGCGGTCAACGACACCGTGCCATCCTTCGCTTGCGGCCAGACGAAGCGCCCCTTCTCTAGACGCTTGGCATGGAGGCACAGCCCCTGCCCATCCCAGCTCAGCACCTTCACCAAGTCGCCGAACCACACGTCATTCAGGATACCGATCGCAATATGTCGTGGTCGCGTATCGCTGGCATCCGCTGCACGGCGAGCGGCTGCGACTGTATCAGCGAACGCGGCGTGATGGCCGCGAGATCCTCTATCTTGAGGTACGTGCCGGCGTCTCACGGGAGGTTCCCGCCTGGATGTGCGATGCCGCCGCGTGTGCGGCCATCTCAGTCGGACCGCCCGAGATCGGGATCGACGCTCTGAACGAGCTTCGCGCGGTTCTCACCGCTCATCTGCCAGACTCGGCACGCCGTCGAACATCGAACCACTCACCTGAAGAGGAGGTACCCGGTGGCGAACCGACGACACATGCAACTCCCCCTACCGCTCGATCGCAAGGAGACCGTACCGCCGATGACGCCTGCTCCGGCGGAGTTGGTGCAGGCATTGGCCGATCTGCTGCTCGAAGCGTTCGGCGCGGCCGTCGCGACGACGCCCAACAGAAGGAGCGCGCGATGAGTCCGAAGATCACGCCTGATCACCTCGGCCGTGGCGCGGTCGTTTATGTCCGCCAATCGACCATGGGCCAAGTGGCAGAACATACCGAGAGCCAGCGGCGCCAGTATGGCTTGGCTGATGCAGCCCGCAGCCTCGGGTTCGCCTCGGTCGCAGTCATCGATGACGATCTGGGTCGCTCCGGCTCGGGGCTGGTCGAGCGACCGGGCTTCCAGAAGCTGGTCGCCTCCGTCTGTACCGGTTCGGTCGGTGCCGTGTTCTGCATCGAGGCGTCCCGTCTCGCCCGCAATGGGCGGGACTGGCACCATCTGGTTGATCTGTGCGCCCTGGTCGGCACCCTGGTGATCGATCCGGACGGAACCTACGATCCGCGCCTGGTGAACGACCGGCTGTTGCTCGGGCTCAAGGGTACCATGTCCGAGTATGAGTTGAGCCTGCTGCGACAGCGCGGCCTCGCCGCACGCGACTCCAAGGCTCGACGCGGCGAACTGCGTTTTGCGCTGCCCCCGGGCTTTTGCTGGAACGAGATCGGGCTCATCGAGATGGACCCGGACCAGCGGCTCGCCGATACGATCCGGCTGGTATTCGATAAGTTCCGTGAAGTCGGCAGCGCCCGCCAGGTAATGCTGTGGTTGCAGGATGCGGGCTTGAAGCTGCCGGTCGTGCGACGCAACACCACGGTCTGCCGGATCGAGTGACGGCCTGCGGCCTATCACAGTGTGCTGCAGATCCTGCGGCATCCGGTCTATGCCGGCGCCTATGTGTTTGGCCGGGCCACCCAGCGGACATCGGTGGTGAACGGGCGGCCACGCAAGACCACCGGTCACACCAAGCCACGGACAGAATGGAATGTGCTGCTGCAGGACCATCATCCGGGCTACATAAGCTGGGAGCAGTTCGAAGCGAATCAGCAGTTGATTTCGGAGAACGCCCACATGCAGCGCCGCACCGACCGGAAGTCCGCTCGTGGCGGCCGGGCACTGCTGTCCGGTCTGGTCCGGTGTGGCCGCTGCGGCCGGACCATGCGAGTGTTCTATGGATCGGCCGCAGGCCATGCGCATCGCTACTTCTGCCGCGGAGACGACAGCCATATCGGAAGGTGGAACTGCATCGGCATCGGCGGGATCCGCGTGGATCGCGCCGTCGTCGCCCAGATCGTTGAGGCAGTCGCCGGCCATACCATCGAGGCCGCCATCCGGGCAGTCAATCAGTCTGCGTCCGTCGATGCGGATATCCGGCAGGCCCTCTGTCGAGAACTCGAAGAGGCGCGCTTCGAGGCGTCACTGGCGGCACGCCGGTACGAATCCGTCGATCCGACCAAGCGCCTAGTGGCGCGCGAACTCGAGAACCGATGGAATGCAGCGCTTGAGCGCGTTGCCGCAATCGAGGAGCGCATCAAGCAACATGACACCGCCACCGCGCTGCGGCCGAAGATCGATGAAGCGGCACTGATGGCTTTGGCACACGACCTGCCAGCCGTATGGAATGCTCCCGGCACGGATGCCAAGATCAAGCAGCGGATCACTCATATACTTATAAGTGAGGTGCTGATCGATCTGGACGGCGGGACCAATGAAGCCATTGTCACCGTTCATTGGGTAGGTGGACGCCATACCGAGCTGCGCGTCGCGAGGGTCCGCTGCGGGCGCTACCCGGAGGGGCGGCAGATCAGCCCGGGTGAAGCCGTTCGCAAGCTCGGCGGCCAATGGCCCGATCGCGAGGTGGCCATCACCATGAACCGGATGCGCTGCAAGGCCGCCGACGGCAAGTCCTGAACCACCGTCCGTGTGCGGGAGCTGCGCGAGCGGCTGGGGATCGCGGTGTTCGACCCGGCCGCCGAGCGACCCGAGACGGTCTCGGTGGATCAAGCGGCAAAGCAGTTGAGGATCTGCGGCGGCTCAGTTCACAAACTGATACGCGACAAGGTTCTTCCCGCCACGCAGCTTGCGCCATCCGCGCCGTGGCAGATACCGGTCGCCGCACTTACCTCTGACGCCGTCAGGCGAGGCATCCAGGCGATCATCGATCGCCGCCCGCGAAACTACCGCGTTCTGCAAGGAGATAAGACGCTCAGGCTGCCTGGGTTTTGATCGGAAGGATGCACTATGTCGCACGACTCCCGCGCCGGCCGCGGAAGGCGAACAACTGACCGCTGAAGGCGTCCTTGCCGAGCTGGTGCTGCGCCAGAGACGCCAAACCGTCGAAGCCTTTGCATGTCGGTGAAGCCGCACGCCAGCCAGACATGCACGCCAGGCGGCGGCGCGATCATCCACGCAGCGCCGCCACCACGCGGCGCAGCATCGTTGTGCTGACAGCATTGCCAACACGCAGGCGGCAGCCGTCCGGCAACTCGATCTCGATCGTCGCCGCGCCGGGCAGATCTTTGGGCGGCGGTGCCGCCACCGCAGGAGGCTGGGCCGCATCCGCCACGCGCACAGGCACAAACCTCGCCGTCGGTCTCGCAGCGAGCCGACCCTCACGCACCTGGCGCCGCCAGCTATGCAGCAGGCTCGGAGAAACGTCGTGACGCGCTGCCACCGCACGCACGCTGGCGCCGGGTTCATGCGTCTCGGCGACGATCCGCGGCTTCTATTCCAGGCCCCTGCGGCGCCGCCGCTCCTTACCGACGAGGATCTCCACCGTGCCGTTCGACATCGCCTTAGGCTCGACCTTAAGCAGCGCTTTAAGGTCACCAGCATCGGCATACTGGCCTGGGCTACCGCAAGGCGGTGCTCACCGGCCCGCCGGGCGGGTCGTGCCCCAGGAGGTGGTGTAGGAGCTGTGGGTAAGTGGCCCGCCGGA
>JBEKNT010000274.1:0-8950 GCA_049522565.1 Acetobacteraceae bacterium | reverse complement strand
TTGAGCGTGGTTGCCTCGACGCTGACCGGGGTGATCGGCAGCGGCGTGGCGATTTTCAATGTGCTGAGCCTGGCGGTGGTGACGCCCGTCGTCGGGTTTTACCTGTTGCGCGACTGGCAGAATGTGATTCACCGGGTCAATTCCTGGCTGCCGTACCGCTATGCGGAAGTGATTCGGGCGCAGGCGCGCGAGGTGGACCGCATCCTGTCCGCCTGGGTGCGCGGCCAGGCGATGTGCTGCCTGATCCTGGCGCTGTATTATGCATTGGGGCTGACCTTGGCGGGGCTGGACCTCGGGCTGATCGTCGGGTTGGCGGCCGGCGTACTGTCGTTCATCCCGTATGTCGGCTCGATCACCGGCGGGATTACCGCGATCGCGCTGGCACTGGCGCAATTCCCGCACTGGCGCGGCGTGATCGTGGTGATCGGCGTCTTGCTGTTCGGGCAGGTGCTGGAGGGCTACGTGATCTATCCTCGGTTCCTCGGCGACCGGGTGGAGTTGCCGGCGGTCTGGGTGATCTTCGCGCTGTTCGCGGGCGGCGCGGCGTTCGGCTTTCTCGGCGTGATGCTGGCGGTGCCGATCGCCGCCACGATCGGCGTGCTGTGCCGCTTCTGGCTGCGGCGCTACCTGGCGAGCCAGCTCTATCTTGATCCGCAGCGTTGAGTTCGCCTCTCCCGCACGACGCGCGTGAGAGGCAGTCTCCGGGCACTTGACCCGGAGGTCGTGACGCCAGGCGTCGACGGTGAAGGTGATCGGGTCAATACGCGGCAGCTCCATCCCAGCGTGCCGACCCGATCATCCTCAACCGGCGCTGCGCGCCGCGTCGATCCGCTACTCGGCTCCGCTCCGGGTCGCGGGAGAGGTTAACGGTGGCAATGGAGGAGTCTGTCGATGGCTGATTGGGAACCGCGCATGCTCAGCATTCTGCGCGTCATGACCGGGTTGATGTTCATGGAGCACGGCTTGTCCAAGCTGTTCAACTTCCCACCGGGCGCCATGCACCCGTCGTTTCCGGCACTGCTGTGGTTTGCCGGCGTGCTGGAATGCTTCGGCGGCGCGCTGGTGGCGCTTGGCCTGTTCACCCGCGTGGTGGCGTTCCTGCTGTCCGGCGAAATGGCCATCGGTTACTTCATGTTCCACGCGCCGAAGAGCTTTTTCCCGCTGCTGAACGGGGGCGACGCGGCGGCGCTGTATTGCTTCGTCTTCCTGTACCTGGCCTTTGCCGGTGGCGGGGAATGGAGCGTGGATCGGCTGCGCGCGTCGACCGGCGCGTCGCGGACGCCGGCCCGCTCCAGCGTCTGACCCGGTCGGATCCCGCGACTGTGGCGTCCGCCGGCGCCGTAGGAACACCTCGCCCGCTCGCGGGAGAGATGGATTGCTACTCCGCGGGCGCTTCGGATGGGGCGGTGCGGCGCGAGAACACGTCGATCAGCACCGGCAGCACGATCAGGATCAGCACCGGCGCCAGCAGGATGCCGCCCACCACCACCAGCGCCAGCGGACGCTGCACCTGCGAGCCGATGCCGGTGGACAACGCCGCCGGCAACAGCCCGACGCAGGCGACGATGCAGGTCATCAGCACCGGCCGAAGCTGTGTCTGGCAGGTGCGCAGGATGGCGGCCTCGCGATCCAGCCCGGCCTCGATCGCCTGGTTGAAATAGTTCAGCACGATGATGCCATCCATCGCCGCGATGCCGAACAACGCGACGAAGCCGATCGCCGCCGACACGCTGAACGGCGTGCCGGTAAAATACAGCGTGAAGATGCCGCCGATCAGCGCCATCGGGATCACGCTTGCCGCCAGCAGCATCTCGCCGATCGAACCGAAATTCACAAACAGCAACAGGCAGATGACGCCGATGCTGATGGGCACGACGATTTCCAGGCGGCCGAGCGCCTCTTCCAGGTTGCCGAACTCGCCGACCCATTCGAGGTGATAGCCGCCCGGCAGCACCACGCTCTGCGCCACCTTCTGCTGGGCTTCCAGCACCGCGCTGCCCAGGTCGCGGTCGCGCACGCTGAACTTGATCGGGATGTAGCGTTCCTGTCCCTCGCGGTAGATGAAGGAAGGGCCGGAGATCAACCGCACGGCGGCGACGTCCGATAGCGGAATGAACACGGTTCCCCCGCCGGGCGCGGCGACGCCGATCGGCAGGCGGCGGATCTCGTCCAGGCTGCTGCGGTATTTCGGCGCCAGCCGCACGATGATCGGGAAATTGCGGTCGCTGCCCGGTTCATAGAGGTTGCCCGCCGCCTGGCCGCCGATCGCCGCCTGGATCGTGGCGTTGATGTCGCCCGGCGCCAGCCCGTAGCGCGCTGCCTTGGCGCGGTCGATATCGATCTGCACCGTCGGCTGCCCGAGCGAGGTCAGCACGGCAAGATCGGCGATACCCGGCACGGTCGCCATCGCGTCCTTGATCCGGTCCGCCGTGCGCTCCAGCGTATCCAGGTCGCCGCCGTACAGTTTCACCGAGTTCTCGCCCTTCACGCCGGACGCCGCCTCCTCGACATTGTCCTCGATGTACTGGGAAAAATTGAAGTCCACGCCGGGGAATTCGGCTTCCAGCGCGCGGTTCATCTGGTCGGTCAGCGCCGCCTTGTCGATGCCGCCGGGCCAGGTGTCGGCCGGTTTCAGCGGCACGAAGAACTCGGCATTGAAGAAACCGGTCGCGTCGGTGCCGTCATCCGGGCGGCCATCCTGCGAGACGACCGTCACCACCTCGGGGAAGCTGCGCATGATCTGCCGCATGCGATTGACGTAGCCGTTGCCTTCCTCGAGCGAGATCGAGGTCGGCATCGTGGCGCGGATCCACAGATTGCCTTCCTCCAGCTTGGGCAGGAATTCGAGCCCCAGCGTGCGCACCGCGAGACCGGCGCAGGCGATCAGCAGCACCATGGCGCCGAGCGTGAGGATGCGGTTGGCCAGCGCGAACCGCAGCACCGGCTGATAGCCCCGCCGCACCACGCGCACCACCAGCGTCTCGGTCTCCTCCACCTGTTCGCGCAGCAGCAGCGCCGACAGCGCCGGCGCGATGGTGAAGGTGGCGAGCAATCCGCCGGCGATGGCGTAGGCGTAGGTCTTCGCCATCGGCCCGAAGATGTGGCCCTCGATGCCGGACATGGTGAACAGCGGCACGAAGCCGGCGATGATGATCGCGGCGGAGAAGAAGATGGCGCGATTCACCTCGATCGCGGCATGGCCGATCACCGCGAATTTGCCTCCCAGTTCCATCGAGGAACGCGCGCGTTGCAGCACCACCGAGGAGACGAACCGCCGCTCCGGCCGCTGCGACAGACGGCGGAAGATGTTTTCCACCATGATCACGGTGGCGTCCACGACCAGTCCGAAATCGATCGCCCCCATCGACAGCAGGTTGGCGGATTCGCCGCGCAGCAGCATCAGGCCGATGGCGAAGGCGAGCGCGAACGGTATCGTCGCGGAGACGATCAGCGCGCTGCGCAGGTTGCCGAGGAAGATCCATTGCAGCACGAAGATCAGGGCGATCCCCGCCAGCATGTTGTGCAGCACGGTACGCGTCGTCAGGTGGATCAGCTCCGAGCGGTCGTAGATGCGTTCCACCCGCACCCCGGGCGGCAGGATGCCGGAGTTGTTGATCTCCCGCATCAGCGCCTCGACACGCTGGATGGTGGGCAGGCTTTCGGCGCCGCGCCGCATCAGCACGATGCCCTGCACGATGTCGTTGTCGTTGTCCTGGCCGGCGATGCCGAGCCGCGGTTGGTTGCCCACGGTCACCGTGGCGACGTCGCGCACCAGCACCGGCGAGCCGTTGTTGGCGGACAGCATGGTGTCGGCGATGTCGTCCACCGCATGGATCAGCCCGACGCCGCGCACCACCGCCGCCTGCGGGCCGAAATTCACCGTCTGGCCGCCGACATTGATGTTGGCGTTGTTCAGCGCCGTCAGCACCTGCGGGATGGTCAGGCCGTAATGCAGCAGCTTGTCCTGGTCGATCGTCACCGCGTAGATCTTCGTCTTGCCGCCCCAGCCGGTGACGTCGATCACCCCCGGCACCGCCTTGAAGCGGCGCTCCAGCATCCAGTCCTCGATGGTTTTCAGGTCGGTCACGGTGTAGCCGGCCGGTCCCACCACGCGGTAGCGCAGGATTTCGCCGATCGGACTTTCCGGCGAGATCTGCGGCGTCACGTTGTTCGGCAGCGGCGGCAGTTGCGCCAAGCGGTTGATCACCCATTGCTCTGCCTGGTCGTAGGTGAAGTCATAGGTGAACTGCACCTTGATGTCGGACAATCCGAACAGCGAGATGCTGCGGATCGCCGTGACATTGGGAATGCCGGCCATCTGGATTTCGGTCGGGATGGTGACGTAGCGCTCCATCTCCTCGGCGGACTGGCCGGAGCTTTGCGCGACGATATCGACCAGCGGCGGCACCGGGTCGGGATAGGCCTCGATGTTGAGGCGCAGGAATCCGATGATGCCGCCGGCGAACACCGCGAGCATCAGGATGATCATCAGCACACGCTGCTTCAGCGCAAAGGCGATGATCGCGTTCATGGCAGGTGAAAGGAGCTACTCCCCCTCCCCTTGAGGGCTTGGGCCGCGAAGCGGACCAAGGCTGGGGGGAGGGGGAGTAAGCTCGACACCCCCACACTTCCCTGCACCGTACCCATCAGTCCCCCGTCACGGCGCGGTCGAGGAACAGCGAGCCGGACGTCACCACCTGTTCGCCCGGCCGCAATCCGCTCAGTACCTGCGCCGTGCCGTCCTGCACCGCGCCCATCCGGATCTCGCGCTCCTGGATCGTCTCGTCCTGCGGGTTCGCCACCCAGACATGCACGTCGGAGCCTTCATACACCAGCGCCCCGATGGGGATTGCCAGCGAGGTCGTTGCCGGGCCGGTGATGATACGGAAACTCGCGAACATCTCCGGCTTCAACGCGCCGTCCGGATTGTCCAGCTCCGCCCGCACCGAGAGCCGATGCGTGGTGGGATCGATCGTCGGTGCCACATGCGTCACGCGCGCGGTGAATCCGCGATCCGGAAACGCCAGCACATGCACCTCGACACTATCGCCGCGATGGATCAGCGGCGCATCCTCCTCGCGCACATTCGCCACCAGCCAGACCTTCGACAGGTCGCCGATCTGGAACAACGGTGCCGTGGCACCCGCGGCGGCGCTGACGATGGTCTGGCCCAGCCCGACCTGGCGCTGGATCACCGTGCCGCCGATCGGCGCCGGCACCTGCGCCACCGGATCGAGCTTCATCAGGTCGGGCGCGCTTTCCAGTGCAGCGATCTCGGCGTCGCTGCGCCCCAGGATGCGCAGCCGGTTGCGCACCGCCGATACCGCGATCTGCGCGCTGCTGAGGTTGCCTTGCGCGGTCGCCAGATCGACCTGCGCCTGCTGCCAGTCCTTCAGCGCGGCGCCCTGCGAGAGATACAGATTGTGCTGCCGCTTTTCGTTGGTCTCCGCCAGCGCCGCCTGGGCGCGCGCGGTGCGCAGCGTGGCGACCGCGGCAACCAGGTCGTTCTGCGCCTGCACAAACTCGCTGGCCTGCACCGCGAACAACGGGTCACCCTGGCGCACCGTGTCGCCGGCACTGGCGAACAGCTTCACCACGCGGCCGGAATAGGGCGAGAAGACCGGTGTCACCAGGTCATCGTCGATGGCGATCTTGCCGTCGGTGTCCTGCGCCGGTCGGAACGGCTTTTCCTCCGCGGGCTGGATGCGGAAGCCGGCCCATTGCTGCGGCGTCGGCCGGAACACATTGTCCGCCGCCGACTGCGCCGGAGCCGGCTCGCGCGCGGCTTCCGGCCGGATCGCCTGCCACACCTGCTGTCCCGCCAGCAGACCAACCAGCAGCAACGCCGCCAGGCCGAGCACGGCCAACTGCTGCCCACGCGACAGGCGCCGGCTCGCCTGCGGTGCCGGCTCGTGCCGCTCTGTCGAGACCTCCTGCGCGGAGTCCTTGCGGCCGGTCGGCTCAGGCAGATCCACGAACCAAACTCCTGAACCAATATCCCAAGGGCCTTTATCGACGCGGCTGGTCACCGCGACAGGCGAACATCCCCGCTCCGCGACGCAGAGCCAGGCGGCAGTCTTGTATCGTCGTTTGCTTACGTTTACCTGACAGACCTCCGGCAAACGCGCCTGGAAATATGACAAAGGAGCGGCAGTGCCAGCATCATGCGGCTTCTGCTCGTCGAGGATAATGCGCGGCTGCTGACCCTGACCCGGGACGCTCTGGCCAGGGCCGGCTTCGATACCGACGGCGTGACGACAGCCGCGGACGCCGAGGCGGCGCTGCGGTCCATCGCGTACTCCGCCGTGGTGCTCGATCTCGGCCTGCCCGATCAGGACGGTCTCGTTCTGCTGAAGAAACTACGGGCTGCCGGCCATACCCTCCCCATCCTGGTGCTGACCGCGCGCGGCGGCGTGGAAGACCGGGTGCGCGGCCTGGATGCAGGCGCCGACGACTATCTGGTCAAGCCGTTCGCGCAGGAGGAATTGCAGGCGCGGATCAGGGTGTTGCTGCGCCGGCCCGGCGGTCTGCTGGGGCAGGCGCTGGAACTCGGCAGGCTGCGCCTCGATACCGTGTCGCGCGAGGTGACCATCGATGGTGCGCCGCAATCCCTGTCGCCGCGCGAGATGACGGTGCTGGAAATCCTGTTGCGTCGGGCCGGGCGGGTGGTTCCGAAGCACATCCTGGAAGACCATCTGTTCGGCCTGTCCGCCGAGGTCGGCTCCAACGCCGTGGAGGTCTATGTCCACCGGTTGCGCAAGCAACTGATGGAAGCCCATGCCGGCGTGGAAATCCACACGATACGCGGCATCGGTTATCTGGTCTCGGGCCCGATAGCCCCCCCTCATGCCGACGAAGGTCGGCACCAACGCCTTCCTTCCGGTCGGGCGGCAATAGTCCTGGATGCCGACCCTCGTCGGCATGACGCGGCCGGTCTGCCACAGCATGACGCGGCCGCCCTTCGCCGGCATGACGAGGAGCCGGCGCAGTGATCCTGTTCGGCTCGATCAAGGGCCGGCTGATTGCGATGCATGTCATCGCCCTGGTGGCCGCCGCGGTCGTGCTGCCGCTCGCGCTGTACTGGCGGGTCGATAGCACCGCGCGTGACCTGCACGAGCGCGCTCTGCGCGAGCAGGCGGGGCAGATTGCGGGGTATTTGCGGCGCGGGACGGAAGGGCAGTGGACCCTCGATCTGCCGGAGGATCTGCGTCACCTCTATTCGGTCAGCTACGATCGCTACGGGTTTGCCGTGCTGACCCGGGCGGGCCAGGTGCTGTTCTCGTCGCGCGGGCGGGACGAACCATTGTTCCCCGAACCGTCGCGCGGCGACCGGCCGACCTATGGCGAGCGCGACGTCGGGCCATCGCGGTTCTTCGATGCCAGCGTGCCGGTGACGGTCGATTCCGAAACGCTGTGGGTGCAGATCTCGCAGGACCAGGCGCATCGCGACGTGCTGATCGACGACATCGTCGCCGACTTCCTGCCGCATGTCGCCTGGGTGATCGTGCCGATCCTGTTGGCACTGCTGGGCATCGACCTGCTGATTTTTCGCAAGGCGCTGCATCCGCTGGAGGAAGCATCCGCGCTGGCGCAGAAGATCGGGCCGGCGCGCACCGATATTCGCCTGCCGGAAGCACGCATGCCGCGCGACGTGCTGCCGCTGGTGCGCGCGGTCAACGAAGCGCTGCACCGGCTGGAGCATGGGTTCGCGGTGCAACAGGAGTTTGTCGCCGACGCGGCGCATGAACTGCGCACGCCGCTGGCCATCCTGCGCGCGGAAGTGGAAGCGCTCGCCGATCGACAAGTGGCGGATGAGCTGCTGTCGGACATCGCCGGCATGACCCGGATCGTCAACCAATTGATCGAGACTGCCGAATTCGACCGGCTGACGATCCGGCCGGGCGACGTCGCCGATATCAGGGCGGTCTGTAGCGACGTGGCCACGTTCATGGCGCCGGTTGCCGTGGCGCAAGGCAGGAGCATCGCGGTCGGCGGCGCGTCCGTCCCGGTGTGGGTGGAAGGCAATGCCGGCGCGTTGTTCCAGGCGGTGCGCAACCTGGTGGAGAACGCGGTCACTCACACGGCACCCGGCACGACGGTGGAGATCGCGGCGAACCACGACGGCACGATCGTCGTCAGCGATGCCGGGCCAGGCATTCCCGTGGAGCAACGCGGGCTGATCTTCCAGCGGTTCTGGCGCGGCGACCGCCGGCGCGCGGGCAGCGCCGGGCTCGGCTTGGCGATCGTGGCCCGCATCGTCAGCGCGCATGGCGGCAGCATCGCCGTGCGGAACGGCCCGACCGGCGGGGCGGTCTTCACGGTGCAGCTACGGCCGGTGCCGCGCGACGCGATTCCGCGCGACCCGCCGGCCCGCGTCGCGGCGCTTCAGAATTCGGCGTGAAGCCGTACTGCGAACACCGAAACCGGTCCGCGCTGTCGGTTGTAGCCGGGGTTGTTGACGAATTGGTAGTCGGCCGTGACGTGGGCGAAGCTGAACACGGCGAGGCTGTAATACGTCTCGATGATCTGTTCCGGGCCGGCCTCCGGCAGTTGACCGTCCCCGATGATGCCGCCCAGACCGCCGGCTGCGAAATACAGCTTGGCCTCGTGCGAGGTCTGGTTGGCCGCGACCGCCAATCCCACCGTGTCGTCCGGCCGGCCCCACCTTGTGCCGGCCAAGGAAAGCCCGGCCGAGACTGACTGGTCGATGTCGGTGAAGTCGTCTTCCTCCACGTTGCCCTGCGTCCAGCCGGCCCGAGCGAAGAAGCCGAGATCCGCGGTCAGTTGCTGCTCCAGGTTCAGCACGACACCATATTTGCTGCGATAGTTGCGCACCGCGGCGGTCGATGGCGTGGTGCCGGTCGCCGCCGCCAGAGCCAGGGCCGAGCTATATGTGCCAAGGTCGCCGCGGGTGAGCCAGTACAGCACCCTGAACTTGCCCGGCTGGTCC
>JBEKNT010000273.1:0-9173 GCA_049522565.1 Acetobacteraceae bacterium | reverse complement strand
CGAGTACTGCTCCCCGACGCGGGGGATTGCTTCGTCGCCGCGCCTCTCGCAATGACAGGGGGCGCGGGGACAGTGGCGCGATGACAGGGACGTCCGGACCGGACGCAATGACACCAACGCAAGGGGGCAACATGTCGGTCGCAGGCAAGGTCGTGCTGATCACGGGAGCAGCGCGCGGGCTGGGCTTTGAATATGCGCGCGCGTTCGGCGCCGCCGGAGCGTCGGTCGTGGCCGGCGACGTGGCGGATTGCACCGCCGCCGCCGCGGCGGCCGGCAACGGTGCCATCGGCGTCAAACTGGACGTCACCGACATGGCATCCGCCGAGGCAATGGCTGCCGCGGCGGTGCAGGCCTTCGGCCGGATCGACGCGCTGATCAACAACGCCGCGTTGTACGGCTCGCTGCGCGGCGGACGGTTCAATGCCATTCCGGAAGCCGACTGGGACGCCGCGATGGCGGTGAACGTCAAGGGCATCTGGAACTGCTGCAAGGCGGTGGTGGCGGCGATGCGCGCCGCGGGCGGCGGCTCGATCGTCAACGTCGCGTCGCTCGCCGCGACCTACGGCATGCCCTACGCGCTGCACTACACCACCTCGAAGGCGGCGGTGATCGGGCTGACCCGCGGGCTGGCACGCGAGTTGGGCCGCGACAACATCAGAGTGAACGCGCTGGCACCAAGCGCGGTGATGACCGAGGGCACGCAGGAGTTCTTCGCCGACAAGCTCGACCGCGCGCTGGAGACGATCCGCGCCGGCCAGGCACTGCAACGCACGCTGGTGCCGGCCGACCTGACCGGGACGGTGGCCTGGCTGATCTCCGACGAGTCGCGCTTCGTGACCGGACAAACCATCGCGGTGGACGGCGGCACGGTGATGCTGTGACGGCAGCGCGACGGCAGCGGATCGCGTCCTGGTGCATCGTCGCCTGGGCGCTGTGCGCAGCCGCACCCGCCTGGGCCGACGGTTTCGGCTGGCTGGCGCCGTGGTACGGATCGTACGTGTTCGATGGCGCCGCCGGTCACACCGTCGGCGGTTCGCCGATCGCCTACCATTACAGCCTCATGCTGCGGCGGGCGCCGGCCGGTCCGACATGCGCGTTGCATCTCGAAGGCTATCAGCAGGACGAAATGCTGCGCTGCACCGTGCACGGCGATCGCAACGTCCTTGCGGTGGCGTTCGCCTCCTATGCCAACGGCGCGCTGGCAAACGCCTATGGCGTGCGGGTCTTCCAGCCCGATGCGCTGCTGTTCCGGCTGACTCGCCCCGGCTCCGCGGAAAGCGCCGGGGTCATGACGGCATGGCTTGCCCTGCATCCGGACGGAGTGGCAGAAACCGGGGCGTTCTTTCGTCGCAACGGCGGCTAGACCCCGCCAGCACAGTCAGCGGAGATCCAGTCATGGCACAGATTGTCGCTTCGGTCGGCAAGGGTGCCACCAACCTGGCCGACGATGTTCGCGCGGTGCAGATGCTGCTCAACCGCTTCCAGCCGCACACCGCGCGCCTGTTGAGCGTTGACGGTACGATCGGACCGCAAACCATCGCCGCGCTGGAGAAGTTCTTCAGCGCCCACATGATGATGTGTGCCGAACCGGTCGTCGAGCCTGGCAGCCCGACGCTTCAGGCCCTCAACGGCGGCCCCGGCGATCGGATCGCGTGGGGCGGCGCGGTCGATCTCGGCTTCAAGACCAAGGTCATCAGCATCGCCTTCGATCTGCTGGTGTGCGTCGATTTCCTCATGGCGGCCATGGCGTTCGAAAGCGGCGAGTCATTCAGCGCCTCGGTGGAGAACGAGGCAGGGAGCGGCGCCATCGGCCTGATCCAGTTCATGCCGAAGACTGCAACGAACCTGGGGACGACCTCCGCCGCGCTGGCTGCGATGACGGCAGTCGCGCAGCTTGATTACGTCAAGCAGTATTTCACCCCGTACCGGGGCAAGCTGAAAACCCTGGAGGACGTGTACATGGCGATCCTCTACCCCGCGGCGATCGGCGCAGGTTCCGATCACGTATTGTTCTCATCGGGCACGCTGGCCTATAGCCAGAACGCCGGCCTCGACCTGAACGGCGATGGTTCCATCACCGTCGGCGAGGCGACCTCCCGCGTGCGAACGAAGTACGAGAAGGGGCTGACCGGCGCGCATATCGGTTGAAATCCTCCCTCACATGGGGCCTGTTTGCACGGCAAGCCGGGCGCGGCTTCACGGATACGTGAAAATTGCTTTCCCGACCATTCTGGTGTGTTAACACACCGGTGAGCGGTCGGTCGCCCGGCCGGCAAGGGTGGACGGCACAGGAAAGATGGAGCACCAAATGACCCGCGGGACTCACTGAGCATGGCGACCTGGTCTCGCAGCACCGCCACGATGGCCATGACGTCGCCATTGGGCACCGATGTGCTGATTCCGATCTCGCTCACCGCCTATGAGGCGCTCAGCCAGCCGTTCAACTTCGACGTCGTGGCCGTTTGCCAGAACGGCGTGATCGACCCGAACTCCTTGCTCAACAATCCCGCCTGCGTGGTATTGCAGGACGAGACAGGCAACCCGATACGCTACTTCCACGGCATTGTCCGCAGCGTCACGGACGAAGGCCCGGTGCGCAGCGACGCCGCGGTCGCGAACTACGAGCTGTATCGGCTGACCCTGGTGCCGCGACTTTGGTTCCTCGGCCAGACCACGGACTGCCGGGTCCGAGAGCAGATGTCGGCCGGCGACATCCTGTCGGCGATGTTCAACGACGCCGGCCTGACCGATCTCTCCGGCCCGCCGTCCAGCGTCACGCGGCAATACTCCATCCAATACAACGAAACGGACCTCCACTTCGCCACGCGGCTGATGGAAGAGGAGGGCTGGTTCTACTTCTTCCAGCACACGGCAAGCGCTCACACGCTGGTCATCGCCAACCAGAACACGGCGTTTACCGCCATCCCCAACGCCACGATGTATATCGTTGGCGGCGCCGATAGCACCTTCCAGATGCTCGATTTCGATCTGACCGGCGTCACCGTGCGCGGTCAGATGACGCTCCAGGATTACGAGCCGGTCAGCCCCGACGCGCAGCTCCAGAGCGTGCAGCCGACGGTGCTGGCGACCGGCGGCGCGGCGACACGCGATGATTTCCGCTGGCCCGCATCGGTGAGCTACACCAACGAGAGCGGCACCGACCCCTCCGCCAACGCCAGCGACAACATCCAGCAGGATGGCACCGTCATCGCCAACCGCGCGAAATGGGAAATGGAGGGGGCCGAGGCGCTGGCAACGCTATACGACGGCTCGTGCCAGTTCGGCGGCATGGTGGCCGGCGGGACGTTCACCATCTCCAGCCAGCCCGCAAGCGCTTACGACAATACCTACGTGGTGCGCAGCGTGACGCACCATGCCGCGGATGACACCTGGCTGAACCAGTCCGGCGTCGCGTCCTATTCAAACCGGCTCACCGCGTTTCTCTCGTCAACCACCTGGCGCCAGCCGATCACCACACGACGCCCGGTGATGAGCGGTATCTACACCGCGCTGGTCATGGGGCCGCAGAGCTCCGCGGGATCCACGATCGCGAGCCAGAGTGGCGAAGAGATCTATACCGACGACATGGCGCGCGTGAAGGTGCGGTTCTACTGGGACTGGCGTGCCGAATCCACCGGCAGCAACGCGGTCTGGGCCCGCGTCATCCAGCCCTGGGCCGGCAAGGGCTGGGGCGCGCAGTTCATCCCCCGCGTCGGCACCGAAGTGGCGGTAGCCTTCGTCGACAGCGACCCGGACCGGCCGATCGTCATCGGCGGGCTGTACAACGGCCGCGACACGCCGATCTATCTGTCGGCCGACAAGACCAAGTCCGGCATCCGCACCCGATCCAGCCTCTCCGGCAGCACCTCGCAGTTCAACGAGTTCACCTTCGACGACAACGCGGGCAATGAACTCATCTTCCTGCATGCCGAGAAGGATCTGTTCACCGAGGTCGAGAACAACCAGACGCTGACCGTCGACAACAACCGCATCGTGACGGTGAAGCAGAACGAGACGGTTGCCATCCAGAACAACCAGACCATCACGGTGACGCAGGATCGGGCGCTCACGGTCAGCAACGGCAACAGCACCTTCGATGTCGGCACCGGCAACCACACGGTGACGATCGACAAGGGCAACCAAAGCGTCACGATCAGCAAGGGTAACAGCACCTTCGAGGTCAGCACTGGCAACCACACGGAAACGATCGACCAGGGCAACTACTCGATCCAGGTGAACGCCGGGCAGATGACCGTGCAGGCGATGCAAAGCCTGGAGCTGACCGTCGGTCAGAGTTCGATCAAGCTCACCCCGCAAGGCATAACCATCAGCGGCGCGCAGATCAGCCTGACCGGGCAGATGAAGGGCTCGTTCGATGGCGGCATAGAGCTCGATCTGAAGGGCGCCATGGTGAAGATCAACTGAGATGTCGCAGACGCAGACAATGACCAAGATCGCCGGCAAGGAACTGGCCGGGTTGCGGCCGGTCGTGGCGCTGCCCGCCGGTGCCGCCGCGGCCGTGAAGGACTGCCGGCTGGTTGCAGAAGCGATCGACGTGCTCGAAGCCGGCGGTTTCCTGCTCGAGGCCACCCGCTTGCTCGCCTATGCGCTGCCGAAGCGTGAAGCGGTGTGGTGGGCCTGCATGTGTGCCGCCCATACCGCGCCGCCCGACCTGCCGGAGCCCGATCGGTTGGCCCGCGAGGCGGCGGAGCTTTGGGTGCGTCAACCGAACGACCAGAACCGCCGCGCGGCAATGCGCCTGGCGGAAGCCACCGCCTATGAGGCGCCGGAGACATGGTGCGCAGTCGCGGTGTTCTGGAGCGGCGACACGATCGCGCCGGAGGACCAGCCGAAGGTCCCGCCCGCACCGCACATGGCCGGCAAGGCGATCAGTGGCACGATCTACCTGGCCGCGGTGCGCAGCGATCCGAAGCGCCAGACCGCGCGATTGAAGCGTTTCCTGGAAAGTGGGCGTAATATCGCGGCAGGCGGTCCCGGCCGACTGCCGGCAGAGGCAGCGTGATGCGATACGGAACTATAAAACCTCTCCCGCAACGCGGGAGAGGTCGGCGCGCAGCGCCGGGTAAGGGTGCCGCAGACCGCACACCGCGGCTGCGTGCCACCACACCGGGGCTGCGTGCCACCACACCGCGGCTGCGTGCCACCACGCTGCGGCTGCATGCCGCAACGCGCACCGTGCGGTCCGCGGCACCCTCACCCTCGTCGCGTCGCGTCTCCCCCTCCCCCACTGCGCGGGAGAGGTGGTAGGATACCCCCATGCCGCTGACCTTCACCGTCCTGCGTTGTCCTGATTCCGTCCCGCCGGAAACCCGCACCGTCACGGGCGGCGAATTCACCGTCGGTCGCGGGCCCGGCGTCGACTGGGTGCTGCCCGATCCGGAACGGCTGCTGTCCAAGCACCATTTCGCCGTCGCCTATCGCGGCGGCTCCTGGCAGATCGCCGACACCTCGACCAACGGCACGACACTGAATCGCGATCCGGCGCCGATCGGCCAGGCCGAGGTGCGCACGCTGCACGATGGCGACCGGCTGACGCTCGGCAGCTACGAAATCGAAGTGCGGGTCACCGAGGAAGCCATGCCGCAGGCCGGCATCGGCGGTATGGGTGCGGGATTCGGCGCGCCGGCGCGTGGCGCCAGCCCGTTCGCCGACCCCTTCGCGATGGACCCGCTCGCCCCGCCGCCACCCGCGCGCCGGCCGTTCGACGAGCCGGCGCATGCCGGCTTCGGCCTCGCCACCGGGGCACAGTTGCCGAGCGATTTCGACCCGCTGGCACCCGAGCCCGGCGAGGCGCCGTTCCTCGGACCGACCCGGTCCGACCACTCCTCGGCTCTCGACGATGCGTTCCGGCCGCCGGCGACCACCGGCCAGATGCCGTTGCACACCGGCGGCATCCTGCCGGGCGACGACCTGCTGCCGGACGACTGGGACAAGGACCTGCTGGAGGGCATCAACCCGCAAGCAGCCCCGCCGCCGGCACCACGCCCCGCGGCTCCGCCACCCATCGCCCAACCGGCGGCACAGCCCGCCGCGCAGCCGATGCGGCAGCCGATCCCGCAACCCGTAGCGCAGCCGATTGCACAACCATTCGCGCAGCCCGTGGTGCAGCCGGTGCCTCAGCCGGTGGTGCAGCCAATCCCCCAGCCGGTGGCGCAGCCGATCGCCCAACCGGTCGTGCAACCCATCGCGCAACCGTTCGCTCAACCCGCTGCGCAGCCGTTCGCGCAACCCGTCGCACAGCCGACCGACCTGAACCCGTTCGAGGAGCCTGAACTCGCGCCGGCGGCCCGGGCGCGCATGCCCGAACCGCCGGCCGCCGCGCCGGTCGCCCGGGCGCGCCCGCCCGAACCGCCTGCGGCCGCGCCGGCCGCGCACGTGCCCTCGCCGTTCGACGAGCCGTTCGATCTCGAGCCGGCGCCGCCAGAGGTCGTAAACCCCTTCGCCGCCGCGCGGGCAGCCGCGTCGCCTCCCCCTCCCCCCGCTCCGGTCGCTGCCCCTGCCGCTGTTGCCGCCCCGGCCGCGACCACCGCCGCCGACGGCGCCTTGCTCGCCGCCTTCCTGCAAGGTGTCGGCATGACCGACGTGCATCCGACCGATCCGGTCGGCATGATGCGCTCGCTCGGCCAGGCCTTCCGCACCCTGGTAACCGGCCTGCGCGCGGTGCTGATCGCGCGCGCCTCGATCAAGAGCGAGTTCCGCATCGAGCAGACGATGATCCGCGCGCGCGGCAACAACCCGTTGAAGTTTTCCGCCGGCGACGATGACGCAATCGCCGCCTTGCTCGGCACCGGGCGGCGCACCGACATGACGGCGGCAGCCGCGGTGGCCGATGCCCTGAAGGACATCCGCCTGCATGAGCTGGCCTCGATGGCCGCGATGCAGTCGGCGGTGCGCACGCTGCTGGACGGGCTCGATCCTGCGAAGCTGCGCGCGCAGGCCGATCAGGGCGGCGGGATGTCGCTGCTGCCGGCGCAGAAGAAGGCGCGCGCCTGGGACACCTTCGAGGCGTTGCATACGCGCACCGTGCAGGCCTTGGCCGATGATTTCGACAGCGTGTTTGGCAAGGCCTTCGCACGCGCCTATGAGCAGGCGCTGGATGAGGTAGCGGCGAGGGAAAAATGACAAACAGCCGACGTGAATTTCTGTTGCTGCCCGCGGCGCTGCTGCTGGCGCGCTGCAGTCCGGCACCCAAGCCGCCCGCGGTGCTGACGCTGACCATGGTCGGCGGTGCCGACCAGAACCCTGACCCCACCGGGAAGGCCGCCCCGGTTGCGGTGAAGGTGTACCAGCTTAGCGCCACCGCGAAATTCTCAAGCAGCGACTGGACCGCGCTGACCGAGCAGGAACAGCCGACGCTGGGCCAGGAAGAGGCCGCGCCCTCGCAGCAATTCGTCGTGGCGCCCGGCGAGACGCAGACGCAGACGATTACCCTGAAAACCGGCGTGACGAATATCGGCGTCGTGGCGCTGTATCGCGATATCGATCACGCGCAGTGGCGCGCGGTGGCAGGGGCGGCCGATAGCGGGCCGACCAAGCTGACGCTGAACATTGCCAAGCTGGCAATCACGTTGCAGCCGACGCAGCCGGCAAAGTAACAAGTGCATCCGCCGCGCACTTGCGCGATGATGGGCCGGAGCCGGGGGGATTTTAGACGATGAGCTGGACCAACCGCGTGGTCTGGCAGGAAGGTATGTTCCTGCGCACGCAGCATTTCCAGCAGCAGGATCGCTGGATGGAACAGCTTGTGCGCGGACGCGTGCAGGCGTTGCGTCCGCATCCGTGGGGCCTCGTCGAGTATGCACTCGACCGCGATCTGCTCGCGACCGGCCGTTTCGCCGTCGCCTCGGCCGCCGGCGTGTTCGAGGATGGCACGCCGTTCGTCATCCCCGGTGAAGCCAATCATCCGACACCGATCGACGTGCCGGACAGCGCGCGCAACGCGCTGGTGTATCTCGCGCTGCCGACCCGCCAGGCCGGCGCGGTGGAGGTTGCCGACGCCGCAACGGAAGGCCGTTACACGGCCAATCCGTTCGAGGCGTACGACACCCATTCCGCCTCCCCCACCCCCGCCGAATTGCAAGTCGGCCGCCTCAAGATGCGCTATCTGCTCGAGAGCGAGGAACGCGCCGGCTATCTCTGCCTGGCGCTCGCGCGCATCACCGAGGTCACCGCCGACAAGCGCGTGGTGCTGGACGAGCGCTGGGTCCCGCCGGCACTGGTGTGTTCCGGCGTCGCTCCGTTGTCCGGACTGATCGCCGAGCTGTCGGGCATGCTGAACCAGCGCGGCGAGGCATTGGCGGCGCGCATGACCGCGCCCGGCCAGGCCGGCGTTGCGCAGGTCGCCGACTTCCTGCTGCTGCAATCGATCAACGGCTGGCAGAACGTGCTGGCGCACTGGGCCGACGCCGCCAACGTGCATCCGGAGACGCTGTATACGGCGCTGGTGCAGATGGCGGGCGAGTTCGCCACCTTCCTGGAGACGCGGCGCCCGAGTTCCTACCCGGCCTATCGGCATGACGACCTCCAGCGCAGTTTCGCACCCGTGGTGGCCGACTTGCGGCGCGCGTTGTCCGCGGTGCTGGAGCAAACCGCGGTGGCGATCCCGTTGCGCGAGGCGCGGCATGGCGTGCGGGTCGGCCCGATCACCGACCGCAGCGTGCTGCGCGCGGCGAATTTCGTGCTGACCGTGCAATGCGACGTACCGGCGGAGACGTTGCGGCGGGTGTTCCCGGCGCAGGTGAAGATCGGCGCGGTGGAGAACATCCGCGAGTTGGTCAACGTGGCGCTGCCGGGCATCGCAGTACGGCCGCTGCCGGTCGCGCCGCGGCAACTGCCGTTCTACGCCGGCGCGACGTATTTCGAACTGGATCGTGGCAGCCCGCATTGGCAGCAGATGCAGAACTCCGGCGGCTTTGCCATCCACGTGTCGGGCGACTTTCCGAATCTGCGGCTCGAGCTGTGGGCCATCCGGGGATGAATGAGACGCGCGGAGGTGAAGCGGAACAGACTCCCTCCCCCCTTGGGGGGGAGGGTTGGGGAGGGGGGTTCGTACAGCCGCCGCCGGTGCGGGCCGGGGGGGGGGGGGCGGGCGGCGGGCGGACCGGCGCGGGGAGGGCGGGGCGGGGCTGGAGTCGGGGGAGGTGGGGGAGGGG
>JBEKNT010000272.1:0-10915 GCA_049522565.1 Acetobacteraceae bacterium | reverse complement strand
CGAAGCGGACCAAGGGAGGGGGGAGGGGTGCGTACATCCGTAGGCTGGCGGATGCACGCACCCCTCCCCCTACCCCCTCCCTCAAGGGGAGGGGGAGACTATCGCGACGCCAGGCCTTACCCGCGCACCCCGATCTGCTCCCATTCCGGATGCGGAATGGGGGCGGGATGCGCCGCCGCCGTCGCCTGCGGACCCCGCGGCAACCCCACCGGATGGAACCGCGTCGCCGACCAGCCGGCCATCTCCTCGTAGGTGCGATACTTCTCGTGCACCGCCGCCTGCGCCGCGGCGAGCAATTTCTCGGCATCCTCCGGCCGGGTCTGCACCAGCGAGCGGTAGCGGATCTCGTTATATGCATAGTCCTTGAACGGCAGCGTCGGCCGCGGGCTGTCCAGCACGAACGGGTTCTCGCCGAGTTCGCGCATCGCCGGGTTGTAGCGGAACAGCGGCCAGTAGCCGCACGCCACCGCCAGGTCCTGCTGCTTCATGCCCTGCTGCATCTCGATGCCGTGGGCGATGCAATGCGAA
Source organism: Acetobacteraceae bacterium (assembly GCA_049522565.1). Classification (GTDB taxonomy): domain Bacteria; phylum Pseudomonadota; class Alphaproteobacteria; order Acetobacterales; family Acetobacteraceae; genus JASHVB01. The sequence goes on along the minus strand of JBEKNT010000272.1, from coordinate 10,387 downwards.
TACGACAGGATCAGCGACGGCCCCGGATACGCCTCGGCCTCGCGGAACGCCTGGAGCGTCTGCTGCGGATTGGCGCCCATCGCGATCTGCGCCACGTAGACGTTGCCGTAGGCGATCGCCTGCAACGCCAGGTCCTTGCGTGCCACCCGCTTGCCGGCCGCGGCGAACTTCGCCACCGCCCCGAGCGGCGTCGCCTTCGACGCCTGGCCGCCGGTGTTGGAATACACCTCGGTGTCCAGCACCAGCACGTTGACGTCGCGCGCGCTCGCCAGCACGTGGTCGAGCCCGCCATAGCCGATGTCGTACGCCCAGCCGTCGCCGCCGACGATCCAGATGCTGCGCCGCACCAGGTGATCGACCACCGACAGCAGGTCCAGCGCGCCGGGCGCGTCACCCAACGCGCGCAGCCGCTGCGTCAGCACCGACACCCGCACCCGCTGCGCGCGGATCTCCGATTCACGCACCTGTGGCGCGTGCAGGACCGCCTGCACCAGTTCCTCGCCGAGTCTCGGCGCCATCCACCGCGTCAGGTTGCGCGCCAGTTCGACATGCTGGTCGGCCGCCAGGCGGAAGCCCAGGCCGAATTCGGCATTGTCCTCGAACAGCGAGTTCGACCACGCCGGGCCGCGGCCTTCACGGTTGGTGGACCACGGCGTGACCGGCAGGTTGCCGCCATAGATCGACGAACAGCCGGTGGCGTTGGCGATTTGCAGGCGGTCGCCGAACAATTGCGACAGCAGCTTCAGGTAGGGCGTCTCGCCGCAGCCGGCGCAGGCACCGGAGAACACGAACAGCGGCTCGAGGAACTGCACGCCGCGCACATTGGCGAAATCGACCCGCGCGCGGTCGTTCAACGGCAGCTCGGCGAAGAACCGCGCATTCTCGCGCTCGGGCTCGATCAGCGGCAGCTTGTCGCGCATCACGATCGCCTTGTCGGCGGCGTTTGTCGGGCTGGTCGCGGGGCACGCCTCGTAGCACAGGGCACAGCCGGTGCAGTCCTCGATCGAGAACTGCAAGGTGAAGCGCACATCGGGGAAGCCGCGCACGTTGATCGGTGCGGACTTGAAGCTTTGCGGCGCACCCTCCAGCCGCGCGGCATCGAGGTAGCGGGCCTGGATCACGCCATGCGGGCAGACGAAGCTGCACTGGCCGCACTGGACGCACAGATCTTCGTTCCACGCCGCGATCGTGTCGGCGACGTTGCGCTTCTCCCACACCGCGGTGCCGGAGGGCCAGGTGCCATCGATCGGCAGCTTGCTCACCGGGATTTCGTCGCCGCGGCCTTCCAGCATCATGGCGGTGACCTCGCGCACGAATTGCGGCGCCTGCGCCGGCACCGCCGGCGGACGCTCCCAGTTGCTGCTCGGCTCCGCCGGCACCTGCACCTCGAACAGGTTTTCCAGCGCCGCGTCCACCGCGGCGAAGTTGCGTGCCACCACATCCTCGCCACGCTTCTCATAGGACTTGCGGATCGCGTGCTTGATATGCGTGATCGCCTGCACGCGCGGCAGCACGTTGGACAGCGCGAAGAAGCAGGTTTGCAGCACGGTGTTGGCGCGCCCGCGCAGCCCCGCCTTGGCCGCCACGCCGGAGGCGTCGACCACGAAAAACCGCAGTCCGAGTTCGATGATCCGCTGCTGCATCGCGCGCGGCAGGTGGTCCCATACGTCATCCGGCCCGAACCGCGTGTTCAGCAGCAGGATGGCGCCGGGCGCGGCCAGCCGCAGCATGTCGAAGCGCTCGACGAACTGGAACTGGTGCACGCCGACGAAGCTGGCCTGCTGGATCAGGTACGGCGCCTGGATCGGCTGCGGCCCGAACCGCAGATGCGACACGGTCTGCGCGCCCGATTTGTGCGAGTCATAGACGAAGTAGCCCTGCGCATAGAGCCCGGCATCCTCGGCGATGATCTTCACGCTGTTCTTGTTGGCGCCCACCGTGCCGTCCGAGCCCAACCCATAGAACACCGCGGCCACGACATCCGGCGGTTCGACGCGGAATGCCGGATCCGGCGTCAGGCTGCTATGCGTCACGTCGTCGTTGATGCCGACGGTGAAGCTGTTGCGCGGCGCCGGCTGTTTCAATTCGTCGAACGCCGCCTTCGCCATCGATGGGTTGAAGTCTTTGGACGACAGGCCGTAGCGCCCGCCGATCACCACCGGCATGCGGAGCAATCCCGCGGCCCTGGCCTGCGCCAGGGTGGTGACCACGTCGAGATACAGCGGCTCGCCGGTCGCGCCGGGCTCTTTGGTTTGCTCAAGCACGGCAACCGCGGTCACGCTGTCCGGCAATGCCGCGAGGAAGGCCTCGGCCGACCATGGCCGGTACAGCCGCACCTGCAACACGCCGACCTTCTCGCCGCGCTGGCGCAGCGCCGCCGCCGTGGTGCGCGCCGTCTCGGCGCCCGAGCCCATCAGCACCAGCACGCGGTCCGCATCCGCCGGCCCGTCATAGTCGAACAGATGGTATTGCCGCCCGGTCAGTGCGGCGAACCGATCCATCGTCTCCTGCACCATCCCCGGGGTGCGGGCGTAGAATGGGTTCACCGTCTCGCGCGCCTGGAAGAACGTGTCCGGGTTGTGCGCCGTGCCGCGCACTACCGGATGTTCCGGCGTCAGCGCGCGGGCGCGGAATTCGCGCACCTTGTCGTCGTCGATCATCGCGCGGATCTGCGCGTCGTCCAGCAGCGAGATGGTGCCGATCTCGTGCGAGGTGCGGAACCCGTCGAAGAAATGCAGGAACGGCACGCGCGTCGCCAACGTCGCCGCCTGCGCGATCAGCGCCGCGTCATGCGCCTCCTGCACCGAGGCGGACGACAGCAGCGCAAAACCGGTGGTGCGGACGGCCATCACGTCGGAGTGGTCGCCGAAGATCGACAGCGCCTGGGTGGCGAGCGCGCGCGCCGCGACATGGAAGACGGTCGGCGTCAGCTCGCCGGCGATCTTGAACATGTTGGGGATCATCAGCAGCAGGCCCTGCGAGGCGGTGAAGGTCGTGGTCAGCGCACCGGACTGCAAGGCGCCGTGCACCGCGCCGGCGGCGCCGCCCTCGCTCTGCATTTCCTGCACCACCGGGACGTTGCCCCAGATGTTGGTGGTGCCGAGCGCCGACCATTCGTCGGCCAGTTCCGCCATGGTGGAGGACGGCGTGATCGGGAAGATCGCGCAGACTTCGTTCACCCGGTAGGCGACATGCGCCACCGCGGTATTGCCGTCCATCGTCGCGGGGTTGCGCAGCATAGGGGAGTCTCCTGAATTGAAGGCGAGGGGCGCGATTCGGGTGACTAAGACTCCCCCTCCCCTTGTGGGAGGGGGAGTATTCTTTTCCGTCCCCATTCCCGTCTTCGCGACGTGCTACGGCGGGTCCACGAAGTCGGCCTCTTGCACCATGTCGATCGCGTGGCATGGGCATTGCTCGAAGCAGACCGCACAGCCGGTGCAGCGCATCGGATCGACGCTGTACCCCTTGCCCGGTCCCAATTTCGCAATCGCCTGTTCCGGGCAGGCGGCGAAACAGTTATCGCACTCGAAGCACACGCCGCAGGACAGGCAGCGCTGCGCCTCATGCCGCGCCGCCGTCTCCGACAGCCCGGACATCACCTCGTCGAAACCGCTCAGCCGCTCGCTGTCCTCCAGCCGCCGCTGCTGCGATACGTCGACGTCGCTGAACACCGGCAGGTGCAGCATCGGGAACGTCACCACCGACGGGCGTTGCGGCGCGTCGTAGGCACCGGAGCGCAGCCAGGCATCGATATTGCGCGCCGCCAGCTTGCCGTGGCCGGTCGCCACCGTGACGGTGCGCTCGCTCGGCACCATGTCGCCACCGGCGAACATCCCGGGATGGCCGGTCATCATGTGCCGGTCCACCTCCACCACGCCGTCCGGCTTCACCGCCACGCCGGGCACGTTGCGCAGGAACGCGCTGTCGGTCACCTGGCCCAGCGCCAGCACGACGCTGTCCGCCTCCAGCGTGTCGAACTCGCCGGTCGGTTGCGGCCGGCCCTTGTCGTCGATCGTCATGCGCTCGACCTTCAGCGTCGCGCCGACGATTTCCCGGATGGTGGTCAGCCACTGGATGCGGACGCCTTCTTCCAGCGCCTCGTCCGCCTCGAAACCATGCGCCGGCATGTGGGCGCGGTCGCGGCGATAGACGATCAACGCCTCCTCCGCGCCGAGCCGCCGTGCGGTGCGCGCCGCATCCATCGCGGTGTTGCCGCCGCCGTAGATCACCACGCGGCGGCCAAGCTGCGGTTTTTCCCCGGTGCCCATGTCGCGCAGCAGCGACACCGCATCCAGCACGCGCACCGCGTCGCGCGCCGGGATATCGACATGCTGCGCCACATGCGCGCCGATCGCCACGAACACCGCGTCGAACTTGCCCGCGTCGCGCTCGGCCAGCACGTCGGTCACCGGGTGATTCAATACGATATTCACGCCGAAGCGCTCGATGCGCGCGACCTCCTCCGCCAGTTCGGCGCGCGGCAGGCGATAGGCGGGGATGCCGAATTGCAGCATGCCGCCCGCCACCGGGCCGGCCTCGTGGATTTCCACCGCATGCCCGAGCCGCGTCAGGTGATAGGCCGCGGACAGGCCGCTCGGGCCGGCGCCGACCACCAGCACACGCTTGCCCGACGGCGGGGCGGCGGGCGGAAAGTTCCAGCCTGCCGCCTTGGCCTTGTCGCCGAGGAAGCGTTCCACCGCGTGGATCGACACCGCCGCGTCGAGTTGGCCGCGATTGCAGCCGGTTTCGCAGGGATGGTAGCAGACCCGTCCGTGCGTCGCCGGCAACGGGTTGTCGCCGACCAGCAATTCCCAGGCTTTGCGGTACTCGCCCGCCTGCGCCAGCGCCAGCCAGCCCTGGATGTTCTCCCCGGCCGGACAGGCGTGGTTGCAGGGCGGCAGCAGGTCCACATAGACCGGGCGGCGGGTGCGGAACGGGCCGGTGCCCGATTCCAGGGTAAGATCGACCAGCGGTGTCAGGTCACGGGCGGGGCGACTCATGGTTCAACCCGCCAGCGACGCCGGAATAGCCGGCTCCGCCACCGGCTTGGCCGGCATCTGCAAGGCCCGGGATGCGACGATGCCCTGCCACAGCGTCAGGACCGCGTGCGACGTCGCCTCCGCCACGAAGCAGCGCCCCTCGCGATCGACCGCACAGATCATCGCCTCGGGATCGTGGCGGACGTGGCGCAGCGCGTCGTTGATCACGTCCAGGCATTCGATCACCTGGGCCACCGATTCCAGCCGCGTATGACGCAGGATCTCGGGCAGCCGGAACACCCGCATGCCCTGCACCGGCACGCCGACATTCTCCCGGCCAAGCTCGAAGAACACGCTGACCACCGGCAGGATATCCTCGATTTGCTCCAGCAGGGCCTGCGCCTCGCCCGGCGTCAACTGCGCGAGATGACGCGGCTCCGCGTGGGGCTGCTCTTCCGCCGCCGGTGCGAACAGGGTGGCGAATTGTTGCTCGATCCAGTGGCGCACCTCGGGTGGCGCCGCGCGGATCTGTTCTGCCGTCAGGCTGATGCCGACCATGTTGTGTGTCCTCGGAACTGCGGCCCCCTCGGGGCTGCGGCACTGTGATGCGCGCACGCCCGGCGGCCGGCATTGATCCTGATCAATCCGCCGCGGCGGCAGATCGGTCAGGATACCGCCGACAGCCGCATACGGACCGGTGCCATGCCGCCACGCCTCATCACGCTGACCCTCAATCCGGCGCTGGACATCGCCTGTTCGGCCGAGGTGGTGGAGCACACGCGCAAGATCCGCACCAAGGGCGACCACCTGGATCCCGGTGGCGGCGGCATCAACGTGGCGCGCGTGCTGCACGAGCTAGGCGGCGAGACGCTGGCGGTGATCATGGCGGGTGGGGTGACCGGCGCCACGATCGAGGAGTTGCTGGAGGAGGCCGGTGTGCCGCGCCAGACCGTGCCGATCAGCGGCCGCACCCGCATCTGCTTCAACGTGTTCGAGACCTCGACCAAACTGGAATACCGCTTCGTCCAGGAGGGGCCGGACGTCACCGACGCCGACTGGCACCGCATGCTGGACGCGCTGGAGGCGACGCCGGGGGAATGGCTGATCGCCAGCGGCAGCCTGGAGCATGGCATGCCGGAGGACATCTATGCCCAGGTGGCCCGGGCGGCGAAGCGGCGGGGACAACGCTTCGTGCTCGACACCTCCGGTCCGGCCCTGCGCGCGGCGCTGGGCAGCGGCATCGCGCTGATCAAGCCGAGCCTGGGCGAACTGGAGTGGCTGACCGGACGCGCATTGCCCGATCCGCGCGAGCAGGAGGCGGAGGCGCTGGCATTGGTGCGGGCGGGGGCGGCGGGACTGGTGGCGGTGACGCTGGGTGAGAAGGGCGCGTTCGTTGCCTCGGCGCAAGGTGTGATCCGGCTGGCGGCGTTGCCCTGCGAGGTGCAAAGCGCGGTCGGCGCCGGCGACAGTTTCACCGCGGGGATGACCCTGGCCCTGGCGCGCGGCCAGGTACTGGAGGAGGCGCTGGCCTGGGGCGTGGCCGCCGGCACCGCCGCCGTGGTCTGCGCGGGGACGGCGCGCGTCCGGCGGGTGGACGTCGAAACGCAGTACCAGCGGCTGACCGAGGCGGCGCCGCTGTAGCGGGCGTTGGGGTGCGGTAGACCGCGATATGATGCAACAACCGCCACCACAATCCGTAGAAAATCTCCCCCGGATCCAGCCCCAACCTCGCAGATCTGTGACCACCGACTGCCGAGAAACCACTGCCACACGCAAATACGAGGCTGGATCGGTTTCGCCTATTGCCCCCAAGCAAGGTGTCGAGATAATGTCGGACTCGCTTCGATAAGTCTCAAAATTAACACTTCGGGGGCGGGGATGCGACGCCGCACCACGCTTTGTGTAGCGGCTATCACGTGCTTGCTCGCCGGTTGCAATCAACCGGCGGTAACACCCAAGCCCCCGGCGTTCCAAAATAGCGAGAACACCGTCCGGGATTGGAATGACGTCGCCAGCCGAATCGCTGCCGAAATGGCGTCGCTTGGTCTGCTGCCGGCCATTGGGCCGTCTCAATCGTCACAACCTCCCAATCCGGTGGCACCGCTGAGGCCGGTTTTCGTGCGGGTACAGGCCCCGGATTCCGCCTTTGTCGCGGCGGTGGCGAGCGAGCTTGAGAGTGACATCCTACGACGCGGTGGGACGGTTTCCCGCACTCCGGCTGGCGCAACCGTGGTGAATTTGGATGTCGACTTCATAAGATGGAGTCCGCGTGACAAACCACCCGGATTGCTTGGCACCACGGCTGCGGTGGCTGCGATTCCGGGTATCGTGATCGGGGATTCAACCCCAATGGCAACCTGGACGGCGGCGAATGCTGCCGGGTTGGCCGGAGCGGGATTTGGCGTCCTCGCAGACGGCATCATTGCACTCACTCCGACGATGAACGCCGAGGCGATATGGAAGGCAACGATCGTGGTTGACGAGCGGATCGTGATGAACCTTCACGAACCAGTCTATATTCGTGCCGGCGATATTCCTCTCTATGCCAAGGCGGCGGACCTGGCCCCGATCTCTTCGTGGAGTCGCCTGAATCAGCCGTTGCTGGTCCGTCAAATCCGCTATGACCCCTGATCGTGCGAGGCACCAACATGCGTAACATCCTGCGGCGCATTGCGATGGTCCTGCCTGTCGGTCTGGCATTGGTCGGGTGTGCGGACATCAATGAGCCGGCAGCCGGCTCAGTGACGGTTGGTGCCTCACCGTACGTCCGGGGCGACCTCGGCACTCTGACGTACCGGGCAGTCGATATGCTGCTTGCCGGTGCGCCCCAAGTCACCGCGGAAACACCACTGATCGTTGGGTCAATATCGGATGCATATCACGTGGAAACCAGTTCCGCTCTCGGCAACATCGTGGCGGATATGATCCGCACACGCATTGCACAGGATGGACATAAAGCCTCCGAGTTTCGACTACGCAATGCGGTCAGTTTCAACAATGGAGAAGGGGAGTTCCTGCTATCTCGGAACCGGCGAGCGCTCATGCCGCCCCCCAATGCTGCCGCTATCGTGACCGGCACCTATGCTGCCAGTTCCGAGAAGGTCTATGTGAGCATCAAGCTCATTTCTTCCACCGATGCTCATATCCTTTCAGGAGCCGATTTCGTCATGCCTCTGCGGGACGTTTTAGGACTGCTGCATAGCACTTGATCCGAAAGCCGACGCCGCAGCTTGCTACGGTTCAGCGTGATTTCATCCCGACGCATCTGCGGTTCCCAATCCGGCTGCCCGATGCTGACAGGGAAAGCTGACCGAAGCGTCGACGCGGCCTGACCCGGCCGGCGCTGGAACCATCACGCGAGCCGACGGCATTCGTGCATGTTTTCGCCGCCGTGGCATGCGCCAATATACCTACCGCTCCCCAGTTCCCCCCGATCTTGTCTGCTTGCATCTGCGGTTCCACTGCCTTGCCGACATGCGTTCTGCCTCCGGCACACCCAGGCTGGCACCGTGGCCTTCGCGCCTCGTCAAACCATGAGCTGAAGTGCCGGCTCAAACAGACAGAAAGAAATTGGCTCTTGTAGCGATTGGCTCTTGTAGCGAAGTTTGTTGATGCCTCCGCCCGACCGGGGAATCCCCTGGTTATGGGACGGGATTTCCGGCCGGCCTGACGGCCACGAGCCACGGCCTGGGGTGGCCCGCGGCTTCGCTTTTCAGCACGGAGGCAGTGCGGAGAACACGGTGATCACGGAGAAAGAGCGGCCCGTGTCGGCGGGAGCTACACCACGTAGCGACGCAGGCCGTCCACCAGACGTGGCACGTTGAAGTTCAGCAGCAGGCCGACGTGGATGCCGCTCATTCGGAGGTAGGTACGGAGTTGCACCTCATGGATCGGGAGGATGGTGGTGACGGCTTTGATCTCCAGGATAAGCTCGTGTGCCACGACGATATCCGCCTTGAAGCCGTCGCCGACTGGTGCGCCCTTATAAACGATGGGAATTGCGACCTGCCGCGCGAAGGCAAAGCCCGCCTCGCCCAATTCGTGGCACAGGCATTGCTCGTAGACGGATTCCAACAGGCCGGGGCCAGTATGGCGGTGCACCTCGATCGCCAGCCCGATCACCCGATCGGTCAATGGTTCCGCCAGAAGCATAACGCTCGCTCCGTGAACACCGTGCTCTCCGCGCTTTCTCCGTGCTAAATATCAACGAAACGCTAACGCACCGGCACTGCGGGTCTGGCCTTGGCAACGCACCGCACCGGCAGCGGCGTCGAGCGCGGTTCGGCGGTTGGCATTCGGTTTCAATCAATCGGGTTCGCAATAAGAGCGAAGAAATTGGCACCGCAGATGCACGCGGATGGACCCTGCCGCTTCAAACACCGTTGGCCACCCGGTGGATTTCGACGCGCGGACTGCCGAAATTTGAGCAACCGGCAACGCCGCAGGTCAGTCGCCTTGAGGTCATTGATGCACGGTGCAGGGTGTACGCTATCCAACGTCTTCACTGCCTTGGTCCGGCTCGCCTACTGCTGATCGTCGTCGAACAGGATGCGGTTGGCCGCGCCCTCCAGATCCTCGTACTGGCCGCTGCGCAGCGACCACAGGAACAGCGCCAGACCGCCGCCGCCCAGCAGCAGACTGGCCCCCAGCAGATACAGGATGACCGTCATGTCGGCCCCTCGGCCCGCAGCCGGAAGCTGTTCGCCATCACCAGCAGCGACGAGCTGGACATCGCCGCGGCGGCCAGCCAGGGCGTGACGTAGCCGGCGATTGCCAGCGGCACCATCAGCGCGTTGTAGCCGATCGACAGCGCCAGGTTGCCGCGCATCACCCCCTGGGCGCGCCGCGCGGTGGTAACCAGCAGTGCGACCGGCGCCAGCTTCCTGCCCTGGAACACCACGTCGGCCACGGTCTGGCTGATATCGGCCGCGCTCGCCGGCGAGGCGGACACGTTGGCAGCGGCGAGCGAGGGGCTGTCGTTCAACCCGTCGCCGACCATCAGCACGGTGCGCCCGGCCGCGCGCAGGGCCTCGATCGCGGCCACCTTCTGCACCGGCGTGCGCTCCGCCTGCCAGTCGGCGATGCCGAGCGTCGTCGCCACGCGCGCCACCGAGGCGGCACGGTCACCCGATAGCAGATGCACGTCGAGGCCGAGGGCGCGCAGCCGCGCCACGACGGCCGCCGCATCGGTCCGCACGATTTCGTCGAATGCAAAACGAACCGGCGGATGGCCGGGGCGGGTCAGCCACAGTTCGGGCGATGTGGGTGCACAGCCCTCCCCCTCCCCTTTTGGGGGGGGGTTGGGGGGTGGGGGTTGTCGGTCGGGAACTACCGGCCCAGCCCCCCCCCCCCCCCCCCCCAAAAGAGGGGGGGGGGGGTGGGGGGGCCCGCGCCCCCCCCCCGAGTGG
>JBEKNT010000271.1:0-9316 GCA_049522565.1 Acetobacteraceae bacterium | reverse complement strand
CTGCATCAACGTCGCCAGCGTGCCGCCGTAGCAGCGCATCAGGTCGAACAGCTCGTTCCAGAACGGACCCGTGCAGATGCCCGGCACCACGGCGAGATCGAGACAGATCTCGATGATGGTCTGGCCCAACGGGCGCCGGCGCACCCGGGCCTCGAGTTCCTCCAAGGTCGGCATATACAGGGTGGGATCGTTCCAGCCGGCAGGCCGGGCCGGGCGCGCTGCCGCCGTTCGGGCGACGGGGGCCGATGGCGCCGCGGCACCATCGGCGGCGAGGGCAGGCGGATCGGCGGCCGGCGCGGGCGGTTTGGCGACCGTGTGGACGCGCGGCACCACCAAAGCGATGTCGCGGCCACGCGCCGCGCGCGCGAGCAACACGCGCTCCAGCGCGATCGCCCGCAGGAGGCCGCGTTGCAGGTGGGCCAGGATGGTCTCCAGGCGGGCGGTGCCGAAGCAGACGGCGATCGAGGCGAAACTGGGGGCGGCGGCGCGGTCACTCACGGTTTCTGTGAGATGACGGCCGTAGTTGAGCAAAATGCGCAGCGTTTGGAGGAAGGCGGCAATGCGCGCGGGTATGGTCGCGCCCGGCCGACCCTGATCGGAACCCGGGGAGGCGGCAGGACAAGATGGGGCGGGCGCGGCGTTCTCCATGACAGTATGCATAACAATGTTAGTGCCGGATGTCAATGGAATTGTCGGCCGCCGGCGGAACGCCCGGGGAGTCTCATCGGCGTCTCATTGTGCTGTGGGTGAGAATTCGGCCGGCACGAGGTGAGAAGCCGTTCTGGTGCATGGGGTGTTGGCGTGGCTTGGCACGCCCCCCGTTGCCAAGCTGGGATGCTCTGTAACCGGACACTTGGCACAAGCGGACCGTCGGCTCCCGAGCACCCCGGAGCGCGAGGGCTGACACTGTTCGGCTGGGCGGGTAGGCAGCTGCCGACCCGACGCGAACGCTCAGGCTGGGGCTGCGGCAATTCCCTGAGTGCCGGCCGCTTCGTCCAACGGACGGTGTGCGGCGGCGCAGGCGCGATAATTGGCGTCCAACTCCGGCGCCATCAGTCGGAGTGCGGCGAGGCGGCGTGCCACGTCGCGCACATACCGCACCTCGACCAGCGTGAGTGCGCGGCCGAGCAGCGGGCGTTCGCGGTAGGACAGGAACTTCTTCAGCACCTGATAGCCGCCGATGGTGAAGCTCCAGACCGTCTCGGGGATGTTGCGCCAATAGGCGTCATCGTTGAGGAATACATCGTTGGTGTGTGCGCCCAGCGATGCGGCTTCGGCCTGGGTCGGCGCTTCGTCGGGCGCGTAGTCGCGCGTGACGATGCGTCCTCGCCCCGGCATCACCGCACCGCCCTTGCCGGCATGGCCCCAGCCGGCGCTGAGCATGCGGTCGGCCTCGGTCATCGAACCGCCGCCGCGTTTTGTCGGCACAGCAATGGTTGCGAGCGCCGGGTGGACGGAGCCGTTGCAGACGCCCGGTACCGGCGTGTCGGGATCGAGCAACGCGGCGACGCGAGCGCCGAGCGTGGCCGAGGCGCGCAGCAGATCAGCGTTGTTGGGCAACGGCACGCGGGGCCAGTCCTGCCGGATGCCGTCCGCATTTTCGGCCAGCCATGCAGGTGCGTAGCCGATAGCAAGCGCGTGGTGCCAGGGAAGGGCGGCGATATCACGGTTGTCATCGGGGTCCGGCAGGCCGAGCATGGCGAGCCAGGCGCGCGAAGCGGTGGAGAGGTTGGCTCGCTTGTCCAATTGGAAAAACGTGATCGCAAAGCAGTTGGGCCGAAGCAGGTGGTAGTCCGGCAACGCGGTCGTCAGGAGCATATGCGGACCTTCATGAGGGCGTTCGCGGTATGCCCTGCTCACGATCGCCGGGTTCTTTTCACTGATCATGGCGGCCAATTCAGGACGTGGGTCATTCCAAATAGGTCTGGTATTCGTGTGATAGCACCAACTCTCTTCAAAAGGCCTTTGGTGATAGCGACGTAGATTCTTGTCGTCGTAATGCTCCGCTCCTAGCAGGGTCGTCCGCGCTTTCGCGGCTACAAACCTAGCCATGTCATACACTGGTCCACAATCATCATGGCGCAACGATAGGAGCGTTTCATTGAGGTCGAAATATCGTTGCATCCGGCGGGCAAGTTCGTCACGGCTACGATCTATCAGCGCCTCTTGGCGAAGCTCCTGAAGACCGGGCATCTCATCCTGTGCAGCCAACTGAGGCAGCCTTGGCCATAATGCGTAGTCGCTCGCGATCTCGCTCGGTTGAAATGTGAAACGATTAGCACGTGTTGGCTGGACGCGAATATACTGCTTATCGAAGTCCGCAAGTTCGAGACTTGCCAATAGCTCGGCCCGTCTATCTTCAGCTCCGGAAGCATTTATGCCGTCGTTGAACAAGACTCTCTTCTCACGAGATCGCTGACTTGCTCGTACGATCAGGGATATCGCTGTGCCCTGCCTGATGCCCGGTGAAAAACCACGAAGCGCGAATATGGTCTCGCTCGTTCGGCCATCGGGGCCGTATTCTGTTATTCGGCGGTCTCCATGTAGGTTGTCGATCCAAATTCGGTCGAACTCCGTGAGAAAACGCTGGCGCATGACGACATAAGAGGCAAACGAGAGCCAGGAGTTATTACTGATGAAACACACGACGCCGCGACCAGTGCCCTCGGCGATACGCCGCTCGGCCACCCGAAAGAACCGGACGTAGAGATCATCCAGATTGAATTTACGAATGTCCCAGTCCCGCTGGAGCCCCTCCTTGTACGGTTCAACCAAACCTGACTCTTCAGCGGGTGAGGTGCCGGCGAACGCGTTGTACGGCGGGTTGCCGAGCACTACGAGGATTGGCCGCACCCGCTTTACTCGTGCCGCTTCGTCACGTTCGTCGGCAAGCGGCGGGTAGCTGTAGCGAATGCCCCGTTGCGCTGTGTCCGGGGCATCGGCTTCCCGGGGCGCTGCCCATCCAGTCAATGCATTCGTTAAATAAATCGCGGCACGCTCGTCCTGACCTAGTGGCGCACCCACGCGACGCAGGGCGTGTCCCATCTGCCAATGGGCGATCACATAGGGTGCCGGCATAATCTCGAACCCGGCGACGCGTGTCATTGCCGCCTGCTTCAAATCATCTGCCGTCAGCGCATCCTCGCCCTTGGCGCGCAGCGTGCGAGCAATGCGGTCCAGTACCTCGACCAGGTAGGAGCCAGTGCCGCAACAAGGGTCGAGTATCCACACCGAGGGATCGGCCAGTCCGTCCGCTAGACCGAGTTCACTGCGCAGCACCTGATCGACCCGCTCGACCATATAGCGGACAATCTCGCGCGGTGTGTACCATACACCGAGCTGCTTCCTCAGTTCGGGATCGAATGCCGCGAGGAATGGCTCGTAGAAATACCGGACGGCATCGGCCTCTTCGAAACGGGCGAAGAAAGCGTCGCGATCCACCCGATTGAGCGCCGCTGCCGCCCACGAAAGCGGTTCCTCCAATCCGAGCGGCTTGAGGTATTGTGGCGTGGCAATGCGCTGGAACAGCGTATCGACGAAGGGAACGTGGAGGGTCCAGCCGGCCGCGCGCCAATCGAAGTTCGCCTGGCCCTCTTGCGCAACCTCCACCCAGGCGCTGAACAATCCGTAGAACAGTGTTTGCACCAGGGTGCTGCGGAACAGGTGCTCGCCCTTCGGTCCCTCGAACCGCAGCCCCAGCGCCTCCTGCAACGCATTCCGCAGTTCGGCGAAAGCGGGAAGACTGGCCTGCGCTTCCACCCGGGCCAACGCGTCGCGCGCGTATGACGCGAGGAAGAAGGCAACGTCTTCCGGCCGGGCGAGCGGCGCTTGGTGCAGCAGCACGCGTTCGAGAAACTCGGCGAAGCGCGCGGCAAGGCCCGGTGGGCGTCTTGTGCCATGCGCCAAGGTAAAGAACGCGGCCGCATCGGCACAACCGAAGCTGAAGCTCTCCCGCCGCTCGGGCTGGCCGCGCGCGTCCCGGCCCAGCAGCACGAAGTCGCGATAGTTGGTGACCAGCACCAGGCCATAGGCAGCGAGATAGCGGCGCACCTGGGCGCTGCCGGACTTGACCGACAGGTCGGCCGGGATGTCGTCGACTTCCACGACGCCCCGCTCCGGGTTACGGGTTTCCGGCCAGTCCTCCAGGGGCATCCCACGCGCCGCGACGAACAGGCCCATGTCGGGAAAGCCCGAGCCACGGTTGCGCAGGTTCGGCACGCAGAAGACACGCGGCTTCAGCCGCTCGCCCGCCGCGTTCAGCGCCCCGGTCAGCGCGCCGTAATAGCTGATCTCGCCGGTTCCGGCGCGCATGGCGCGGATGCGGGTGATTTCGGCGAGGTAGTCGGAGAGGAGTTGCTGCGGCATCTGTCGTCATCGTGGCGGCGCAAGGCACCGTTTCGCAATAGCCCCCGATGCTACGAAGGCATCAGGCACGCGGGGCGTCCGCCGAATCGGCCCCTGATGACCGGAACGCAACCGCGCTATACTGCCGCCATGCCCCGATTCGTCCCCGGCCAGCCCGACCTGTTCGCACCCGCCGCCGAACCCGCCCCCGAGCCGCCGCCCCCCGCGCGCCCGCCGCTTGACGAACTCGCCGACCTGCTGGCCGAGTTGCGGGCCGCGGAGCGCCTGCCCTGGCCGAACCTCACCGTGGCCGCGGCCGTAGAGCAACGCTACCTGGGCCTCGCCCGTATCGCCGGCGCCGAAGGCCAGAAACTCGCCGCGGCGATCATGGATGAGGCCGAACGCTTGTTCGCGGCGGACGAGCGGGAGGCCGCGAACCGCTACGTGTCTGCCGAATTGCGGGCCGATTAGTGCTCTCCGCTGCTTGTCCCGTAGGCCCTTCGGCAAGGGTCTGTTGCGGTTGAAACAGCGCTCGCATCGCTTCGCCGCGCATCGGCCGTAACCCCCCCCGCCGATCGCACGCGCAACCACCTCCGCGCCGAGACCAGCGAACACCAGGCGATCCCGGCAACGCCCCGCTGTCATCCGCCAGCCAATCTCCCGGCACCGTCCCACCGCCTTGCCCCCGGCCCGCCCCCGCCGCACTATCCGCCCCCGATGAGCGAGACTCTGCTGGACGTGAAGGGCATGAACTGCCCGCTGCCGGTGCTGCGGGCCAACCGCGCGCTGCGTTCCCTGGCGCCCGGCGCGCGGCTGCGCGTGCTGGCGACCGACCGCGCCGCCGTCGCCGACTTCCATGCCTTCTGCCGCGAAACCGGCCACGCCCTGCTGGCCTGGAGCGAGGAAGCCGGCGTGTTCAGCTTCGTCATCCGCCGCCGGCCGGACCAGCCGCCAGAGCAGAAGGAGGCGTGAGGTGCCGACCGCGCTGATCACCCATCCGGCCTGCCTGGACCATGACAACGGCCCCTACCACCCGGAATGCTCCGAGCGCCTGCGCGCCGTGCTCGCTGCGCTGGAGGCGCCGGAATTCGCCGACCTGCTGCGCGAGGCGGCGCCGGAAGCGACGCTGGAGCAACTCCAGCGCGTGCATCCGGCGAATTATGTCGAGGCGATCCTGGCGATCCGTCCGGAACTCGGCGAAAGCGTGCAGCTCGACGCCGATACGTCGATGAGCAACGGCAGCGCGGAGGCCGCCTTGCGCGCGGCCGGTGCGGCAGTCGCCGGCGTGGACGCGGTGATGGAAGGCTGGGCGCGCGCCGCCTTCGCCGCGGTGCGTCCGCCCGGCCATCACGCCGAGCCGGCCCGCCCGATGGGCTTCTGCCTGTTCAACAACGCCGCCGTCGCCGCGCTGCACGCCCGCGCGCGGTGGGGCGTGCAGCGCGTTGCGGTGGTGGATTTCGACGTGCATCACGGCAACGGCACGCAGGCGATATTCGAACAGGACGCCGACCTGTTCTATGCGTCGTCGCATCAGAGCCCGTGTTATCCCGGCTCCGGCGACGCGTGGGAGCGCGGTGCGGCGAACAACGTCGTCAACGCGCCGTTGCGCCCGGGCGACGGCAGTGCCGCGTTCCGCGCGGCCTGGGGCGACATCATCCTGCCGGACCTCGACCGTTTCGCGCCCGGCCTGCTGATCGTTTCGGCGGGCTTCGACGCGCACAAGCTCGATCCGCTGGCCCAGCTCCGGCTGGAGACCGCGGACTATGCCTGGATCACCGACGAGCTGGTACGGCTGGCCGAACGGCATTGCGGCGGACGGCTGGTATCGGTGCTGGAAGGCGGCTACGACCTGGACGCGCTGGCGGCGGCGGCGGCGGTGCATGTGCGCGGCCTGATGCGGGCGTAATACGCGCCTTGGGAGGGAACAACGAATGTCGGATGCCAAGCGCTCGCCGCCCGATGTGAGCGGCCTGTCGTTCGAGGACGCGCTGGCCGAGCTGGAACAGATCGTGCGCGGCCTGGAGAGCGGCCAGCAGAAGCTGGAAGACGCGATCAACGCGTATGAACGCGGCGCCGCGCTGCGCCGGCATTGCGAGGCCAAGCTGGCCGAGGCCGAGGCGCGCGTCGCCGCCATCGTGCAGCACGCCGACGGTTCGCTATCAACGCGGCCGCTGGAATAGCCGTGGACCGCCGCTCGTCCATAACCTCTCCCGCCTGCGGCGGGAGAGGTCGGCGCGCAGCGCCGGGTGAGGGTGCCGCGGCCCGCACCCGGCCTTCCCCGCGCGGCATGGCGCACAAGCGCCTTGGACGCCGCGCCACCCGCACCCTCGTCGCTGCGCGCCTCGACCTCTCCCGCATAGCGGCGGGAGAGGTTGCCTGACGATGGACCTTCTGGTCCCCATCGCCCAGGCGCTGCTGAGCGGCGTCCTTGTGGGCGGCGTGTACGGCCTTCTTTCGATCGGCTTCAGCCTCGCCTTCGGCGTCATGCGCATTGTGAACTTCGCGCACGGCGACCTGGTGATGTACGGCATGTATGCCGGCGTGGTCTCCGCCGGCCTCGGCATCGATCCGCTCACCATCATCCCGATCAGCTTCCTCCTCATGGCCTTGCTCGGCGCCGCCCAATACATGCTGGTGTTCCGCCGCTTCGTCGGCCGCGCCACGTTGCAGCAATTGCTGGCGGCGATCGGCCTCGGCCTCGTGCTGCAAATGCTGGCGCAGATCGTGTTCGGCGCCGACACGCGCTCGGCGCCGTCGATGTTCAGCATGCGGTTCGTCACCATCGGCCCGCTGTTCGTCTCCGCCGCGCAAGTGGTCGCCTGCGCCATCGCCGTGCTCGCCACCATCGGCGTCGAACTGCTGCTGTTGCGCACGCGCTGGGGCAAAGCAGTGCGCGCGGTCGCCGACGACATCGAGACCGCCGAAATCGTCGGCCTGAGTTCGCAGGCGATCAACATATCCGCCTTCGCGCTGGCCTGCGGCCTGGCCGGCATCGCCGGCACGGTGATGGTGACCTACTACCCGACCGATCCGTCGAAGGGCCTGCTGCTGATGCCGATCGCCATCATCGCCACCACGATCGGCGGCCTGGGCAGCATCCGCGGCTCGTTCCTCGGCGGCGTGTTCTGCGGCGTGGTGCAGCAGTTCACCGCGATGCTGTGGAGTTCCGCGTTGCAGGACGTGCCGCTCTACATCCTGCTGCTGTTCTTCATCGCCTATCGCCCGACCGGCATGTTCGGGCTGCGGACCGAGTAGCATGCCGACCGGCGCCGCCATCGCCCCGCGCCCATTCGCCCCGCCACGCGCGCGGCTGCGCGTCTGGCCGCTGATCCCGCTGTTGCTGGTGGCGCTGCTGCCGGTGCTGCCCGGCGTGAACAACTACATCCTGGCGGTGACGGTGCGCGCGCTGATCTTCATCGCGCTCGGCCAGGCGTGGAACATCGTGGCCGGCATCGGCGGGTTGTTGTCGCTGGGGCACGGCGTGTTCCTTGGCCTCGGCTGCTACGTCACCGGCATCCTGTTCAACGATCTGGGCGTGCCGCCGTGGCTGGGCGTGCCGGCCGGCATGGTCGTCGCGTGCCTCGTTGCGCTGGTGATGGGCGGAATGACCCTGCGCATGCGCGGCGTGTTCTTCGCGCTCGCCACCGTCGCGGTGTCGCTGGCCTGCGACCAGCTCGCCCGGCATTACGTGGACCTGACCGGCGGCGACAACGGCCTGGCACTGACCTTCCTGGGCACGTCGCTCTGGGCGATGCAGTCGCGCTCGCCGGCGCCGTTCGTCTATGCCGGGCTGGTGTTCGTCGTCGCGTTCTACTGGATCACGCGGTTCATCCTGGCCAGCCGGTTCGGGTTGGAGATGCGCGCGGTGCGCGACGACGAAGTCGCGGCGGCCGCATCCGGCGTGCGCGTGTTCCGCACCAAGCTGCTGGGTTTCATGATCAGCGCCGCGATGACCGCACTCGCCGGCGGGCTGTACATGCAATATTACCAGGCGATCGATCCGGAATCCGCATTCGGCCTGGGCCAGGCGATCCAGTTGCAGTTGCCCGCGCTGATCGGCGGTCTTGGCACCGCCGCCGGTCCGATCCTCGGCGGCGCGTTGATGACCGTGTTGTCGGAAGCGACCAACTGGGGCTCGACCAAACTCGGCCTCGTCGGCGTGGACATCCTGGTTTACGGGCTGGTGCTGTTGCTGGTGGTGTTATGGGCGCCCGGCGGCATCGTCGGCATGCTGAGGCGGCGATGACCGCGCCGGCCCTGGAGGTGCGCGGCATCGCCAAGCGCTTCGGCGGATTGCTCGCCCTGCGCGACGTGTCGTTCAGCGTGCAGCCGGGCGAGGTGATGGGGCTGATCGGCCCGAACGGCGCCGGCAAATCCACGCTGTTCGAAATCGTCAGCGGCAACCTGGCGCCGAGCGCCGGCCAGGTGCTGTATTTCGGCGAGGACTGCACGGCACTCCCGGTGCATCGTCGGCGGCGTGCCGGACTGTGCCGCACGTTTCAGAAGGTGCGCCTGTTCGATACGCTAACGGTGCGGGAGAACATCGCCGTCGCCGCGCGCCAGTCGCTGCCGCCGGGTGGCGATTGGCAGGCCGAGGTGGCGTCGGTGCTCGAGCGGATGCGCCTGGGCAAGCAGGCCGACCGGCTGCCGGCGCAGATCACCCTGGCCGACCGCAAGAAGGTCGAGATCGGCCGCGCGATCGCCGGGCATTGCCGGGTGCTGCTGCTGGACGAAAGCCTGTCCGGGCTGACGCATGACGAGGCGGAGGAACTGATCGTCGAGATCATGGCGCTCAATCGTGCCAGCGGCATCACCGTGGTGGTGGTGGAGCATGTGCTGTCGGTGCTGGCGAAAATGGTCGGGCGCCTGGTGGTGTTGCACAACGCGACGGTGATTGCCGACGGCACGCCATCGGACGTGGCGCACGATCCGCAGGTGATCCAGGCGTATCTCGGCACGCGGCAGAGCGCGT
>JBEKNT010000270.1:0-9378 GCA_049522565.1 Acetobacteraceae bacterium | reverse complement strand
GCGACCGTGGCGTCCACCCCGGTCACCCCCGGCGAGCCGAGCAATCGCGCCGGAATCCGTGCGAAGAACCGCTCCTTCAGCGCGGGCGCGCCGAAATGCATCACGGCGCAGCGCAGCGCCGGAATGTTGAAGCTCTTGGTCGCCGAGGTGATGGTGATGGTGCGCGCGGCGATCTCCGGATGCAGCGACGCCAGAGGAATGTGCGTGTTGCCCGGGTAGACGATATCGGCGTGGATCTCGTCCGACACCACCACCAGGTCATGCCGGATGGCGAACGCCGCCACCGCTTCCAGCTCCGCCCGGTTATAGGCCCGTCCGGTGGGGTTCTGCGGATGGCAGAATATCAGCACCCGCGCGCGCGGATCCGGCGCGGCGTCGTAGGCGGCCAGTTGGAGCACCCAGCGCGTGCCGTTGTCGCGCATCGGGTTCGCCAGCAGACGGCGGCCGGTATCGTTGATCGCGGCCATGAACGGCGGATACGACGGCAGTTGCAGCAGGATCGCGTCGCCCGGCTCGCTGAACGCCATCACCGAGGAAAATGTCGCCTGCACGAGGTCGCCGATGGCGACGGTGTCGGCGGGGTCGGTATGCCAGCCGAAGCGGCGCTCCATGCGACGGGTGAAGGCGGCGGCGAGGACACCCTCCCGCGCGGCATAGCCATATTCCTGGTTATCGGTGAGGCGCTGCAACGCGGCGGTGACCGGCGGCGCGACGCCGAAATCCATGTCGGCGACCCAGGCCGGCAGCACGTCGTCGGGAAACTTGTGCCACTTGTTGGTACGGCGCGCCCGTAATGTCGCGATGTCGAAGTCGGTCGCTCCGCTGGCCATGCGTTCGTTCTCCAGTGCTGCACGATGGCGCAGGCGGCGCCACCGGGTCGGCATAGCACCCGGCGGCGCCAGGATCGACAGGCGATGCGGCAGCGCTTTGCGGGAAGCCGCATTCAGACGGCCCATCGCTTGCACAGCACCGCGATTGTCGTGCGTGCCGCCGGCGCGCAAGCCTTTAACACGGAGTGAGCGGCCGCGGCCGCACCCCCATGGCTGGAAATGGCACGCGTTGGATGACCGCTACGGGCGCTCAGGGCTATTCCCTGGTAGGAAGCACGCGGACCATGGAGCGTCGTGCAGCAGGAGAGTCAACGCGCCCTGCGCCAGGCACTATTTCCTTTCTGCCGCCAGGCCATAGCGCCTTCCGCGCCGTGGCCCTCGTGCTTCCTACCATGAAAATAGGCTTGGCCGGCGTTGCGCCGGCCGAATGCTTTTGCGGCCGGCAGAAAGCAAGATTCACCACAAAGCCACAAAGGCACGAAGATGGAGCGGCACTGGAACGAAGTCTTCGTGTCTTCGTGTCTTTGTGGTGAAGCTTACCGACCGACATGCCGCAGGGACGCCAGGGGGAGAGGCATCGGCCTTCCGGCGCGCAGCATTTTCAGCCACGGCAGTGCGGCCTCGGCCACTCGCCAACTCCGTCTAGAAGGTTGCTGGATTGCCAAAGTCGCGCACAGCCGTCGCCATGCCTGGGCACACGACTGGAATCTGGCGCAGGCGACGACCCGCCGCGTCGATCCGCGGCAATGGACACCCCAACCCAAACCGGCTTACCTGCGCCGCCCGATCGCAGGAGCCGAACAAGCCGCATGAGCACGCGCCAACCGCCCGGCCGGCGGGCCGACTACCGCTGGTTCCACGCCATCACCACGCGCTGGATGGACAACGACGTCTTCCAGCACGTCAACAACGTGAACTACTTTTCCTACTTCGACACCGCCGTCACCTATTACGAAATGAGCGAAGCCGTCATCGGCTTGCTCGACGGCCCGACGCACTGCGTCGTCGCCGAGGTGACGTGCCGCTATCACAGCTCGCTCAGCTTTCCCGACCGCGTCACCGTCGGCGTACGCGTGGCGCATATCGGCCGTAGCTCGGTGCGCTACGATCTCGCCGTGTTCCGCAACGACGAGGACATCGCCGCGGCCGAGGGACATTTCGTGCACGTCTTCGTCGAGCGCGGGTCGCAGCGCCCGGTGCCCATCCCGGACGAGGCACGTGCCAAGCTACAGCACCTGCGCGTTGCGGCTCACCCGGCATGACCGCCCTGCCGCCGCCCGACGAACTGGCGCGCCTGTTGTACGCCTCGGTGGTATCCGACACGCTGGACAGCTTCGGCCTGCGCCAGCAGGCGCTGCGGCCATTCATCCGGCCGCTGGACGAAACGCTGGTGCTGTTCGGCCGCGCGCGCACCGGCCGCTACCAACCGGCGGACCTGCCGCCAGACGGACATAATCCGTACGCGCTGGAAATGGACCTGATCGATTCGTTGCGGCCGGGCGAAGTCGCCGTGCTGGCCTGCGACGGTCCGACCGACAGCATCGCCCCCTGGGGCGAATTGCTCAGCACCGCCGCCCGCGCGCGCAACGCCGCCGGCTGTGTCACCGACGGGCTGGTACGCGACGTCGCGCGCATCCGCGCCATGCGCTTTCCGGTGTTCCACGGCGGCATCGGTCCGCTGGACACACGCGGGCGGGCCGAGATGGTGGCGCGCGATGTGCCGGTGGCGATCGCCGGCGTCACGGTGGCGCCGGGCGATTGGCTCCTCGGCGACGTGGATGGCGTCGTCGTCGTGCCGGCCGATCGCGCCGACGCGGTGTTCCGCGCCGCCTTGGACAAGATCGCCGCCGAGGACACGACGCGCGCCGAACTGCAAGCGGGCGACAGCCTGCGCGCGGTGTTCGCCCGCCATGGGGTATTGTAATCGCGGGCGTCACGAAAGAGTGGCGTCCGGCACGGACCGCCCCGACCCGTCAAGGCCGGGCCGGACCGGGCCAACTATCGCGGCATCGCGGCTGCATAGATGGCCGGGTCAAGCCCGGCCATGACGGTGGGGGCGGTCCGTGCGAACCAGCCGGAAGTCAATCGTTATGGCGGCTGGTCGGATTCCAAGCGCCGATTGGACAACCCTCTGCGGCTCACTCAGAGGTCGCGCCGTAATCTTCAGGCAGCAAGCCGCGACACGAGACGTTCCAGCGCGGAGCGCCACGCGGCAGACGCCGTCTCGTCAAGCTCGAAGGTAATACCCAGCATCGGGCCGTCGGTCTCACGCACGATGAACGGCAACGCGACTGCGACCCCGTCAAGGTTGAGCACGCCGTGGGTCCCGACAGGCATCGTTGACGCAGCCTGGATTCTGGCGCCACCGTCCGAGAGATTGACCACGCGGGTATCCGGCACACCACGACCCGCGACGGTCACCCGACCGGGCAGGTTCACGTCATAGCGTCGGCTCTCGCGACGATCGACCTCGGTGGTAGAGGTGCGGATCACCCGCATCACCGTGCGCCTCAGGTCACTCACCAGTTCGGCCAGGCCGGCCGCATCGATCTGCACGTCGGCGGCGTGCTGCCCGGTCTCTTGCGCCTCGGCCGAGACCTCGGAGATGCGGCCGGTGATCTCATTGGCCGCCTCCGCGGTCTGCGTGACATTGCGGGCGATCTCGGCCGTCGCCGCCCCCTGCTCCTCGACTGCCGAGGCGATCGAACTGGCGATCGCGTCGATCTCGGTGATCGTCTGCTCGATGTTGCTGACCGCGGCGACCGACTCCCCGGTGGCGCCGCGCACCTCGCTGATGTGGCGGGTAATCTCCTCGGTGGACCGGGCCGTCTGGTTGGCAAGCTGCTTCACTTCGCTCGCCACCACGGCAAAGCCCTTGCCGGCCTCACCGGCGCGGGCCGCCTCGATGGTCGCATTCAACGCCAGAAGATTGGTCTTCGCGGCGATATCCCGGATCATGTCGGCCACCGCGCCGATGCGCTCCACCTTGCCGTTCAGTGCCTCGATCGTCGCTCGCGCCTGGCTGCCGGCGGCGACCGCCCGGCCGACCACCGTGGACGATTGACTCACCTGGCCGCTGATCTCCCGGATCGAAGCGGCGAGTTGTTCGGCAGCGCTCGCCACCGTCTGCGCATTGGCCACCGCCTGGTCCGCCGCCTCGGAAGCGCTCTGGGCGGCGGATCCGGTACGGGACGCTGAAGCGTTCATGCCGACCGCGGTCGCCGCCATCGCCGTGGTGCGGTGACCGATCTGCTCCAGCGCGGCGCTCGTCTCGACCTCGATCGTTTCCGCCATAGCCTGCAAAGCGGCAGTCTTGTCCTGCGCGGCTTGCCGATGCTCCTCCTCCCGTTCGGTGGCCAGCCGGTTCTCGATCGCGTTATGCTTGAACACCTCCACCGCACGCGCCATGGCGCCGATCTCGTCGGCGCGATCCTGTGCCGGAACTTCGACCGTTCGGTCACCGTCGGCCAGCCGCCGCATCACTACCGTGATCCCGTTCAGCCGCCGGCTGATCACCCGTGCGAAGATCACCCGGATCGCCAGCACAAGGATCAGCGTCCCCACCACCGACGCACAAGCCATTTCCGTCAGCAGCCGTCGCAGCGCGGCGAAATCGGCCGCGGTGGAAAGAC
This sequence comes from Acetobacteraceae bacterium, assembly GCA_049522565.1. GTDB lineage: Bacteria > Pseudomonadota > Alphaproteobacteria > Acetobacterales > Acetobacteraceae > JASHVB01. Next base: position 4,916 of record JBEKNT010000270.1, on the reverse strand, counting down.
TGCTGGAGAACACCGAGAGCACCTGGCCCTTGGTCAGGTTCATGGTCGCGCCATGGCAATCGAAGCACGACTTCTGATTCGACCCCGCCGTGACACCGAGCACAATCGGCACGCTGTAGCGATAGGCACCATCGACAAACCGGCCGATCGGGCGGCCAGTGCGCAACGCCTCTTCATCGACCGCGTCGCGCGGTGGCTTGCTGAGGCGCTCGGCGGCCGACTTGTCGGCAGACGCGGTCATTTGCGCCATGAACGTCGCCATCTGCGGGCTCCAGACGCTCCAGAGCTTCCCGGGATAATCGACATTACGGTGCTCAAACCACCGGTTGAAAACGGTGATCGCCACGTTTTTCGTGTCGTCCGCGCGCTGCTCCATCGCGGCCGACACCAACGCGTTCAGCGACCTCAGCTCGCTGTCCGAGGCATCGTGCAGATTCGCCTCGACCTTGGACACTTCGAACCAGCCGACGGCCACCATGACGCTCGCGGCAACTCCCAGCAGGCCGATGCTGGTAAACACCATGAAGCGCGCCTGTAGGCCGAGGTTCTTCCACCAGGTGAACAACGCAACGCCCTCCAGCAGTGGCGCCCTCACGATCACGCCCTGGCCGACCAGCATCAGCGCAAAAGGTTCAAATTTCGTTACCGCGACGACGCAGCGCTCCCCCCTATTGTCATTGCTTCGTCGCTGCGCTCCTAGCAAGGAGCCTCCTTCTCTCCCCCGGGCGACGCAGTTTCATTCAGGGCGGGTCGGCCGCCGCCGGCCGGTGGTCAACGCGCAATGACAATGCAGCGGCCACGTTTCCGGTCAGGCCGAAACTTCCAGCAGCTTCCCGCAGGTTTCCCTTCACCCAGCCCTGCGCTACACCGCCCGCCCACCGTGTGGGCCAAGGAGGACCGGAGCATGTACCCGAACGTCTCGCTGCTGATCGACGGCCACTGGACCGCTGCCACCGCGGGCCGCACCCTGACCGTGCTCAATCCCGCCACCGGCGAGCCGGTCGGCACCGTCGCGCATGCCGGCCGCGCCGACCTCGATCGCGCGCTGGCGGCGGCGGACAAGGGGTTCCACGTCTGGCGCAAGGTCTCCGCCTACGACCGCTCCAAGCTGATGCGCAAGGCGGCCGACCTGCTGCGCGCCCGCGCCGACGACATCGCCCGCATCATGACGATGGAGCAGGGGAAGCCGCTGGTGGAGGCGAAGGGCGAGACGCTGGCGGGGGCGGACGTGATCGACTGGTTCGCCGAAGAGGCCCGCCGCACCTACGGGAGAGTCATTCCGGCGCGCGCCGAAGGTATCTACCAGCTCGTCATCAAGGAGCCGGTCGGCCCGGTCGCGGCGTTCACCCCGTGGAACTTCCCGATCAACCAGGCGGTGCGCAAACTCTCCTGCGCGCTGGCGGCCGGTTGCTCCATCATCGTCAAGGCGCCGGAGGAGACGCCGGCCTCGCCCGCCGAACTGATCCGCTGCTTCGTCGATGCCGGCGTGCCGGCCGGCGTGGTGAACCTGGTCTATGGCGTGCCGGCGGAGATCTCCGAGTACCTCATTCCGCATCCGGTGATCCGCAAGATTTCGTTCACCGGTTCGACCGCCATCGGCAAGCACCTCGCCGCGCTGGCCGGTGCGCATATGAAGCGCGCAACGATGGAGCTGGGCGGCCACGCCCCGGCGATCGTGTTCGAGGATGCGGACGTCGAAGTCGCCAGCAAGCTTCTCGCCGCCAACAAGTTCCGCAATGCCGGCCAGGTGTGCATCTCGCCGACCCGCTTTCTGGTGCAGGAGAAGGTCTATGAACACTTCGTCGATCGCTTCGTCGGCTATGCCAAGGCGGTGAAGGTGGGCGACGGCCTGGCGCAGGGCACCACGATGGGGCCGCTGGCCAATGTCAGGCGGGTGGCCGCGATGGAGGGCTTCATCGCCGACGCGGTGCAGCACGGCGCGACAATCCGCACCGGCGGCAATCGCATCGGCAACAAGGGGAACTTCTTCGAACCCACCGTGCTGACCGACATGTCCAAGGAAGCCCGGGTGATGAACGAGGAACCGTTCGGTCCGCTGGCGGTGATCGCCCCGTTCAGCAGCTTCGATGACGTTGTCGCCGAGGCGAATCGTCTGCCGTACGGGCTGGCCTCCTACGCCTACACGCGCTCGGCGAAGACGGCGAATGCGATCGCCGCGGCGGTAGAGGCGGGAATGATGTCGATCAACCATCACGGGCTGGCCTTGCCCGAGGTGCCGTTCGGCGGCGTGAAGGACTCCGGCTACGGCTCGGAGGGCGGACTGGAGGCGATCGAATCCTATCTGGTTACAAAGTTCGTGTCGCAGGCTGGATTGTAGGCGGTCGTTCCGAGACCCTCGCGCCGCCCTCACCCTCCCCTCTCCCACGACGTGGGAGAGGGCTATCGGGCAAAAACCCTGAATTTTACGCCGATTCGCGCGGCAAAATGCGCTGGAAAGACTGGCGCAACGCGATTGACATGGCTAGAACCGTTGCAACGACGCGGCGAATCGACCGTCCTGATTAAAGAGTTGACGCCGTGACCACAGGATGCGGCTGCGATGGTCTTGGTTGGGGGCACCGCGTCACCTACGCCGCAAACAAAGGAGAGAACATGTCTAAAGCCTTCCTCGCCCAGGTGATCCAGGACAACGCTGAGCTCACCGGTGCCGCTGCCAATCGCACCGCCGGCGCGCTGATGGACGCCATCGTCAAGGAACTGAAGAAGTCAGGGAAGTTCACTCTGCCGAGCTTCGGCACCTTCACCGTGCGCAAGACCAAGGCCCGCAAGGGGCTCAACCCGCGCACCGGCGAGTCAATCAAGGTCAAGGCCGGCAAGACCGTGCGCTTCAAGGCTTCGCCCACGCTGAAGAAGGCAGTCTGACTCCAAGCGGCTGGAAGATTGACGTCCCGCACCGCCCACCCCAACCGTCATGGCCGGGTCAAGCCCGGCCATGACGGTTGGGGTGGGCGGTGCGGAACCAATCGAGAGTCGTGGTCGGCGCCGGTACCTTTGAGCTACCAGACGGCGCAGTTCCGGGCCAGGGCGTGATGTACGTGCCTGGCCTGTTGCTTTGCGCCTCGCCTGCGATCTCTTGGTGCGGTCCAGCCGCATTGCGTCCTGCCGCATGATCCGCGCCCACGCCCTGCCACCAGCGTGGGGCGTGGCGGTGGTGTGTCTTGGTACGCTCGTTGTGCCGTTCGATTCGGCGGTCAACGTTGCCTTTCCCGCCATCATCCGCGCCTTCGCCCTGCCGATCCCGGCGATCCAATGGGTCGTTATCGCGTATACCCTGACCTACGCCGCATTGATGCTGGTGTTCGGCCGGCTCGGCGACATGATCGGCCATCGGCGCGTGTTCTTGCTCGGCTCGGGCTGTAGCGCGGTGGCCTTCCTGTGGTGTGCCGCGTCGCCGTCATTGCCCTGGCTGCTGGTGGCGCGCGTCGCGCAGGGGGTCGGTGCGGCGCTGGCATTGTCGTGCGGCCCGGCGCTCGCCACCGGGCTGTATCCCGAAGCGCAACGCAGCCGGATCCTTGGTCTCTACACGATGGTTTTCGGCGTCGGCGGGGCAGCGGGATCGTTGCTCGCCGGCGTGCTGGTGCAGCGCTTCGGCTGGCAGTCGGTGTTCTGGTTCCGCGCCCCGTTATCGCTCGCGGCCTTCGTGTTCGCCTGGGCACTGCCCGCCGCGCTGCCCACCGGCCCGCGCGAGCGCTTCGACGCGATCGGCGCCGCATTGCTGGTGCTGGCCACCAGCGCCTTGTTGCTCGGCCTCAATCGGATGCAGCCGGGCAGCAGCGCGGCGCCGTTCCTGGCGCTGTTCGTTGCGGCGGCGATCGGCTTCGTCGTGCGGGAACGCCGCGCCGCGTTTCCGATCATCGACCTGCGCTGCTTCCATGACCCGGATTTCTCCCTGCTCAATGCCGGCCACGTGCTGGTCAGCCTGGCGGGATTTTCGGTGCCGTTGCTGGTGCCGTTCTTTCTCGACCGCGTCGCGGGACTCGCGGCGCCGCAAGTGGGTGCCATGCTGGCGGTGTCGAGCCTCGGCACGGCGCTGGCCGCACCGGTTGCCGGACGGCTGGCGGGACGCATCGCGCCGCGGCGCCTGGCGTTGGCGGGAGCGGCGGCCACGGCATTGGGTCAGGTGATGATCGGCACCGCCGGGCCGGCGCCGGGCCTGCTGCCGTTCGGCATCTGGATGTTCCTGCAAGGCAGCGGGCTCGGGCTGTTCCAGGTGGCGTATTTCGAGATCGCCACCGCCACGCTGCCGCGCGAGAACCGCGGCGTCGCCGGCAGCCTGGTGATGATGACGCGCACGATGGGCATCGTGACTGGCGCCACGGTGCTGATGCTGGGCTTCCAGACGCTGCGTTCCGCTGCGGCGGACGGCGGTGCCAGCGATGCGGCGGCGTTCCTGACCGGCTTCCAGGGCGTGTTCCGGCTCGCCGCCTTGCTGCCCGCCCTGGTGGTGGCCGCCGCGCTGGCACGCGGCTGGGCGCGCGCAGGAAACCTCTCCCGCGAGAACGGGAGCGGTCGAGGTGCGTGAGCGCCGAGGGTGAGGGCGATCGGGTCCGCACGTAGCAGGGAGAGCGAGGCGACCCGATCACCCTCACCCTCGACGCTTACGCGTCTCGACCTCTCCCGCCGCAGGCGGGAGAGGTTTTTTCGCCCTCAATCCAGGGTCTCGCGGTAGCACAACACCGCGACCACGCCCATCACCAGCGCAAACAGCGCCATCGGCCAGAGATTAGGCAGGATCTCGGCAAACCCGTTGCCCTTGAGCATGATGCCGCGACAGATGCGGAGAATATGCGTCAGCGGCAACAGCTCGCCAACGCCGCGCGCCCAGGCCGGCATGCCCTGGAACGGGAACATGAAACCCGACAGCATCATCGACGGCAGCAGCGAAAACTGCGCCA
>JBEKNT010000269.1:0-9769 GCA_049522565.1 Acetobacteraceae bacterium | reverse complement strand
GAGCGCGCGAGCGCGATGCAGCGTTCCATCCGATCGGACGGCAGGCGCTTCGACAGGCAATCCCTGACCTTGACGAGATGCTCGTCGTCGCTGATCGCCGGTTGGCCCCACATGCCGCGCGGCCCGTCGCAGCGCGTGCTCACCACGCTGCCGTCGGTCAACTCGACCTCTGCCTCCACATGCATCAGGTCGAAACGCGCGGGGATCTCCGGCACCATCCGCACCGACACCTTGTCGAGCATTTGCCCGATGTCGGGCGCGCGCACGGCCTCGTCGGTGAACGTGTCGATGTTCACAAACCCGCGCAGCAAGGCGGTGGAAAGCGTATATTGCACGCTGAACTATCCGTTTCGGATCGTCGATGCGCCGGTGCAGATCCAGTCCGGCGGTGATCACGAATTGGGTGGCAAACTGGCTGGGAAACAGCTTGATCACGTAGCCCGGATCGACCACGCGGAACGGCGGGCCGAAGTTCAGCAGGTCGCGCGGCTGGAATTCCGGCGTGCCGAACGCGTGCACATAGCCCTGGTGCGCCTCGAACGGCTCCGGATTGGCGGTGAAACCGCGCGCCGCGAGCATCGCCGCTTCCATCCCCAGCATGACGCCCTGGCCGCAATGCGTCGACTTGGTCATCGTGCCGGCATTGGCGGTCAGGCCGCCGCAGCGGGACGCCGCGATGCCCAGCGCATGCGCCTGTTGCCCGGCATCCAGGCCAAGCACATGCCCCGCCGCGACCGACGCACCCATCGGTCCGACCATCGCCGGCGGATGGAAACGAATGGCGCCGTGATGGCTGGCGGCACGGATCCAGCCCGCCATTTCAATCCCCTTGACCAGCGCGGTCACGATGTCTCGGCCTGCCAGCTTGCGGGATTCCGCAAGCGACAGGATCGCCGGCAGCGTGGTGGACAGCGCGTGATTGGCCGGGTTCCACATCGGCTCGAAATCCAGCACGTGCATTGACGCACCGTTCAGCACCGCCGCCGCGGTAGCCGAAGTGCGAAAGCCGAGCCCGAGCACCGGTGCGTCCGGCGTGCCGCCGAGGCTGCGATAGTGATCGGCCAGGATACCGATCGCCTCCTCGCGGCTGCCGGCGACGGCGACGGCGATGCCGTCCAGCACCAGCCGCCGAGCCTTCGTGACCGCCTCAGGCGTAAGCGATGCGAACGTCGTGGCGACGATCTTGTCGCAAAGTTCTGCCGTGACACCCATCGACCGTTTTCCCCTTATGCTGGCCGGAGCATAAGCGGCAAAGTTGCGTTGGACCATCACGGCCTGCGCGCATCCTCATGCCAGGTCGCCGGGTCTGCCGCGCGTTCGCGGAAACTCTCCGCGTGGCCAACGTGATGACAGGCCACGACATGGCCTGGCGTCACCTCGATCAGCGGCGGCACCACATCTGCGCAGAGTGACGTCACGAACGGACAGCGCGCGTGGAAGCGGCAACCAACCGGTGGCGTAACGAGGTTTGGCGGCGTGCCGGGAATCGAGATCAGCGCGCGCCCGCGGTCCGCCAGGTCCGGGAATGCGTTGCACAGGCCCAGCGTGTAAGGATGATACGGCGTGCGGAACACCGCCTCGCCGCCATACTCCATGATGCGGCCGGCATACATCACAGCGATACGATCGCAGTTCTCCGATACCACCGCCATGTCGTGGGTGATCAGCAGCATCGCCTTGCCGAACTGCTCGTGCAGTTGCCTGATCTGTTGCAGGATCTGGTCCTGTACCAGCACGTCGAGCCCGGTGGTCGGTTCGTCGGCGACGATCAGCGGCGGATCGAGCACCATCGCCATGGCGATCATCGCGCGCTGGCGCATCCCGCCGCTGAACTGGTGCGGATAATCCCGCACCCGTCCCGGCTCCAGCCCGACCAGCGCGAACAATTCGGCGATGCGGCGGCGGCGCTGTGCCGCCGGCATGCGCTGATGCGCCGTGATCGCCTCGGTAAGCTGGCTTTCGACCGTATAGACCGGATCGAGCCCGTTCATCGCGCTTTGCGGCACCAGCGCGATGTGCTGCCAGCGAATGCGGCGCAGTTCGGCTTGCGTCATGCCGACCAGGTCGCGGCCGGCATAGCGGATCGCGCCGCCGGCAATGCGTCCCGCCGGCGGCAGGATGCCGAGGATCGCCTTCGCAACGGTCGATTTGCCGCAGCCGGATTCACCGACCAGGCCCAGGCACATGCCCTTGTCGATCGCGAAGGAAATGCCGTCCGCCGCCTTGGCTTCGCCGGCGCCGGTGCGGTAGCGGACCTCCAGGTTTTCGACTTCCAGCAGCGCCATGTTTACAGCACCCGCAGCCGGGGATTGAGCAATTCCTCGTAGGCGCGGGTGATCATGAAGATGGCGACGACGAACAGCGACAGCGCCACGCCGGGCGGCAGCACCCACCACCAGGCGGTGCGCATCGCGCCGGCCTGGAACGCCGCATTCAGCATGGTGCCCCAGCTCATTGCGTTGGGATCGCCGTAGCCCAGGAAGCTCAGTGCCGCTTCCAGCATCACCCCGGCCTGCACGCCGATGGCGGCGTAGAGAAAACTCAGCGGCAGCACATTCGGCGTGATGTGGTGCAGCAGGATGCGCAGATGGCCGGCGCCGGCGGCACGCGCCGCCCACACGAACGGACGCACGCGCAACGACAGCACCTGGGCACGGATGACGCGCGCCGTGGTGCGCCACAGGAAGAACACGACGAGCATAATGACCAGGCCGAGACTGGGGTGGGTAATCGAGATCACCACCATCGCGAAGGGCAGGAACGGAATGCCGAAGGCCACGTCGGTCAGCCGCATCAGCACCTCGTCGATCCAGCCGCCGAAATAGCCGGCAACCAGGCCGACGATGGTGCCCAGCACAACACTGCCGACCGCCGAAAGCAGGCCGACGAGCATGGCCACCCGCGTGCCCCACAGCAATTGGCTGAACACGTCCATGCCCTGGTTGGTGGTGCCGAACAACGCCCGCCAGGTTGGCGGCGACAGGCGCAGTACCGAATGATCGGTGCGGTAGACGACCTCGAACGGACCATGCGGCGCGATCAGCGGGCCGATGACGGCAAGCACGGTGAATGCAGCGACAAGAATCACGCCGGCGGTGCCCGACCAATAGCGCAGGATGACGCGAAGCCCCTGCAAGTTCTGCCAGCGTGTTGCCATGTGCGTTGCTATCGGCTGCGCGGGTCGATCAAGCCATACAGCATGTCGGCCAGCAGGTTCAGCAGCAGGATCACCAGCGCCATCACATACAGCGCGCCCTGCGCCACCGGATAGTCGAGGTCACCCAAGGCGGTCACCAACTCGCGGCCGATGCCGGGCCAGGCGAAGATGATCTCCAGCAGCACCTGGCCTTGCAGCAGCAGGCCGGTCATCACGGCGATATAGGTGACCAGCGGCAGCAGCGCGTTGCGCGTCGCGTGCGTCAGGATGCGAGGCTCGGTCAGCCCCTTGGCGCGCAGGATGTCGATGAAGTCGCTGCCTTTGATCTCCAGCATCGAGCTGCGCACCAGCAGGATCGGCCCGGTGATCTCGCGGCTGACCAGCACGAGCCCGGGCAGAATCAAATGCCGCAGATAGTCGGTCGAGGTGATCAGCGCCCAGAATCCCTCGGGGCCGCCAAGCGAAACCATTCCCCCCGGCGGCAGCCAGCGCAACTGGTAGGAGAACACCATCAGCACCAGGATGCCGACGAAGAACGACGGCGCCGAATGCAGCACAAGTGCCGTCGTGACCGTGGTTTGCTCGAACCGGCTGCCGCGCTTCCAGCCGGCGAGCGCGCCCAGGATGGTGCCGAACACCACGCTCACCACCAGCGCCGGCACGATCATCGCGCAGGTGTTCTCCACCTTCTCTACCAGGATCTCGCTCACCGGCTGGTTCTGGAAAAACGAATCGCCGAAGCGGAACGTCGCCATGTTGCCGATGTAGTGCAGGTATTGCAGCCACCACGGATCGTTCAGGCCCCATAGCTGCTTCTGATGCTCGATCATTTCCATCGACATGTTGTTGTCGAGGAAGATCGCGGTGGGGTCGCCGGGCAGCAGCTTGAACAACGCGAACATGATGGTGAGGATGCACCACACGGTCACCGCGAACAGCAGCACCCGGCGCAGGGCAGCGTAGAGCAGGTTGGTCATGCGCGAACATCATTCGTCATGCCGGGCCCACGGATCGGGCCGAAGGGCCGCACGAGGACTGGCTCCAGCCCGGCATCCACGCCCTTGCCCGGGTCGAGCAAGACATGGATGCCGGTGCTGATCCTCGGGCCAAGCGCGCGGACCGGCATGCCGAACTGGACGCGGTGAGCGACCATCAGCCAAGCATTTCGAGGCCGCCCCATGTGTAGCCGTCCTTGCAAACCTGCTGCACACGCTTGCGGAAAGCGGCGTCGGTCGGTGGGGGATAGACCAGCCTGCCGTCGTCCGCCCAGGAGTAGCCGGCGGTCTTGAGAATATCGCGCGCCTTGGCGAGATCGTAGGGCGGCACCGGCGGCAGGTCGGGGTTGTTCCACGGATTGCCCTCCACCAGGAACGTGTTCGCCCCCGGCAGTTTGCCCGCACCTTCCCACACCACCTTCACCAGGAATTCCCGGTCGATCGAGTGATGCCAGGCGCGGCGGAATTCGTAGTCGCGCCACGGGAGGTTGGAGGGCCGCGGCACGCCGTGCAGCCAATTCAGGTCCGGCGTGCGGACGATGGTGATGCCGGCCGTGTCGGCGAGCTGCTTCGCCTGGCTCGGTGTCAGATGCGTGTCGCTCGATTCGATCAGGTCGATGTCGCCACCTTGCAGCCGGCCCAGCAAGCCGTCGATCGACGGCGTCACCACCGCCCAGACCTCATCGACGCTCGGCTTGGAGAAATGCGTCTTGTCGGCGATAAGCTGCAACTCGGCATCCTTGCGATACCGGCCGAACTTGAACGGTCCGCTACCGATCGGTTTTTCCACCCGCACCCGCATCGGGTCGTCGCCGACGCCCTGTTCCGCCATGATATTCTGCCAGATGTGCCGCGGCAGGATCACGTTGAGCTGGAGGAAGTAGCTCTCGAACTGGCCGTATGGCTGCTTGAATGTCGCGCGGAGGATCCCGTTCGCCGCGTCGGTGACCTCGGTCTTTTGCAGGAACTGGTTGGCGGTCCAGAAATTGCCCCGCTCGAATTTCAGCATGAAGTCGAAGGTGAACTGCAGATCGTCGATGGTCACCGGCTTGCCGTCGTGGAAGGTCATGCCCGGACGCAGCTTGATGTCCCAGGTGCGGTCGTCCACGCGGGCCCAGGACTCTGCCGCCCACGGAATGATCCTCAGATTCTCGTCCATATAGGCGAGCCGATCGTAAATCATCCGGCCGATCGCCCGCATGTTGTTGCCCGCGGCGATGATGCTGGTCGTCTCGAGCAGGCTATGGATGCCAACGATCATCTTGCGGCGTTCGGTCTTCGGCCGTGCCCGCAGGAACGTGTGGAACGCGTTGAACGAGCCGATGCCGAAGCCGCGAGTCTGCACCATGCCATCCCAGGCCGCGCTGTTGTACGCCTCGATCACCCCCGGTCCCCAACCGAACTGGGTGATATACAGATCGTCGGCCAGGACGCGCTGCGCGTCCTGCACCAGCTTCAGCCGTTTGGCCGGATCGCTTTCGGCTACCTGCGCCTCGATCAGCGCGTCGTATTGCTGGTTCACCCACTCGCCGTAGTTGCGCCGGTCGAGACCGTAGGCGCGCGAGGTGAGCCACTCCGCCGGGTCAACCCGCTCCGGCCGCAGAATGGCGGAATGCACTTCGATGTCGCCGTGGTTGTGCACCGCGATCACGTCCAGCCAGCGTGCCTCCGACACCTGCTGGATGTTGTATTTGAGGCCGAGCTTGCCGGCGTCGGCGGCGAACTTGCGCCACGCGTCCAGCCAGTTGGTCTGCACCGTGGGGATCACCAGCGAGAGCTCCGGCACCTTCTCGCCGGCCTGCGGCCAGGTCAGCCGCGCCTTGGTCCAACTGACCCATTGCGGATCGTGCGTGTAGTAGGTGCCGGTGCGTTGGTAGAGCGCATCGTACTTGGCGTTGGCGACGGGGAAACCCTCATCGGCCGCCAGCGCCGGCAGTCCGGCGCCGCCGATGGCAGAAGCAGCCAGTTGCAGCAGAGTGCGGCGTCCGAGCGGCCGATGGCTGTTGCCTTGCTGCGTCATCGTTTCCCCCACGCGTTCTGTTGTTCGGACATTGGTAGCGAACCATGCAGGTGGCAGGCAACGTCGTGCCCGGCGGCGATACGTTGCAGTGCCGGCTCATGCGCGCGGCATACCTCCATCGCCTGCGGGCAGCGCGGATGAAACCGGCAGCCGCGCGGCAGTCGGATCGCATCGGGCAGGGCGCCCACCAGCTTGGTCTGTGGCCGCGTCCGGCGTCCGCCCATCACCGGGACCGCGCCGACCAGCGCTTGCGTATAGGGATGCAGCGGGGCATCGAGCACGGTGTCGGCCGGACCCGACTCGATGATGCGGCCAAGATACATCACGGCGATCGTCGTGCAGACATGCCGCATCGTCGACAGGTCGTGCGAGATATAGAGGATCGCCATCCCCAGTTCGGTCGCGAAATAGCGCAGCAGGTTGAGGATACCGGCGCGAATCGATACATCGAGCATGGATACTGGTTCGTCGGCGACGAGGAAACGGGGTTCGACCGAGATGGCGCGTGCGATGGCGACGCGTTGCAATTGGCCGCCGGACAGTTGGTGTGGATAGCGGTCCAGGTAGCTTGCCGCGGGCAGCAGTCCGGCACGCTCCATGGCGCGCAGCATCATCTCGCGCTGCAACTGCCGGTCGCTTGGGAAGTGGATGGCGAGCGGCTCACCGACGCTCTGCGCGACGCTATAGCGCGGGTTGAGAGATTCATAGGGATTCTGAAAGACGATCTGCGCCTGGCGGCGAAAGGCCAGGCGGGTTCTGCGGTCTTCATTGGCCAGCAAACCCAGGCCCTGAAAGTGAATGTCGCCACCGCTTGGCGCATGCAGCTTGAGCAAGGTCATGCCGGTGGTGGATTTGCCGGAGCCGCTCTCGCCAACCAGTCCCATCACCTCGCCGGCGCCGATCGCGAGGTCGACGCCGTCGACGGCCTTGACGAATTCCGCTTCGTGCCGGCCGAACAATGCTGCGAGGCTGTGCCGATGCACCGGATACCATTTGCGCAGATCGCGCGCCTCGATCACCGGTTCCGTTTGCATCGCCGACGCGTGTCCTTGTTCAGGCCCTGGCGGGGGCACGGTACTGTCTCGGCGGTTGGCTGGGAACACCCCGGCTGGGATTGCAACGCACAACAGGGTAGCGTTGGCGGCATAAGGGAGAACAGCGATGGCAAACGAAACGGTTCGCTTGGCCGAGTACGCGGCGGCCTTGCGCTACGAGGATCTGCCGCCAGACGTCGTGCAGCGCGCCAAGGATTGCATCACGGACACCGTCGCGGTGGTGGTGCTGGGCAATGGCCTGCCATGGAGCCGCATCATCACTGCCTACGCGCAGCGTGTCGGGGCAGGGGGACGCAGCCGCATCCTTGGCGCGGAGGGGCCGTTGGTGCAGGCGCCGGCTGCGGCGCTGGCCAACGGCACGCTGGCGCACGCGTTCGAGTCCGACAACCTGACCAAGCCGGGCGCCGGCGTGCATCCCGGCGCCACATTGCTGCCGCCGGGTTTGGCGGTGGCACAGGAGCGAGGCAGCAGCGGACGGGAGCTTATCACCGCGGTGGTCGCCGGGTTCGAGGTGATGTATCGCATTGGTTACGCAACAAAACACAGCAACGAACGGCGCGGCTTTCATGCGCCCGGCACGACCGGCCCATTCGGTGCGGCGGTGGCGGCCGGCGTGCTGCTGAAACTCGATACCGAGCGCATGACCAACGCGCTTGGCATCGCCGGGTCGCTGGCCGGCGGGCTGATGGAGTTCGCGCGTTCCGGCACGGGGGCGATGGTGAAGCGGCTGCATCTCGGCCGCGCCTCGGAAAGCGGCGTGATGGCGGCCAACCTGGCGGCCGACGGCTTCACCGGCCCGATCAGTGTGATCGAAGGCGAGGCGGGCTTCCTGAAGGTGTTCTGCACCGAATGGGACATGGCCGACCTGACCCGCGGACTCGGCAGCGAGTTCATGACGCGGCGACTGTGTTTGAAGCGCTTTCCCGTGCACATGACAGCGCACACCGCGGTGCAGGCCGTGCTGGAACTGCAGGCCGAACACGGCTTCGCCGGCGCCGACGTCGATCGGGTGACGGTGGCGGGCACCGAGCGGATGGCGACGATCAACAACATCCCCAACCCCACCGACATCATGATGGCGCAATATTCGATTCCGTTCTGTGTCGCCTTGGCACTGTTCCGCGATCCGCGCGATCCGGCGTCGTTCGACGACTCGGCGCTGATGGATGTGGCGATCCGCGATATGTGCGCGCTTGTGTCGATCGTCGCGGCGAAGCCGCCGACCAAGGTTGCCGGCGCCAGCATCGTCACGATCCAATTGAAGGATGGCCGCTCGCTCACGCGCGAGGTCGAGGAATTCAACGGCACGCCGGCAAGGCCACTCGATCGGCAGGAACTGTGCGACAAGTTCACGACGTTGACGCGCGTGCGTTATGGCGCCGCGGCGCCGGCGTTGTTCGAGCGTTTGCAGAACCTGGAGAACGAGACGGATCTGGGGTGGGTGGGCGCGTAAGGGCGCGCGCACACCCCACCGCTTCGGCTCAAACGCCCTTGAAGCGGCCTTTGCGCTTCTCGACGAAGGCTCGCCGCGCCTCTTTCGCGTCCTCGGAATTCTGCAGGATGCCGCCGGCGTTGGAGGTCAGGATCATGGTGGTCTCAAGCGTGCTGTCCAAGGCGGCACGCATGACCCGCTTGCTGACCCACTGCACCAGCGGCGGAATGGCCATCATCTTTTCACACAGCGCTCGGGTGGTTTCTTCCAGCTTTTCCGCGGGCACCAGGTGGTTCAGCATGCCCCAGGCGTAGGCTTGCTCCGCGTTCAGTTCGCCGGTGTAGGCGAATTCCAGGGCCCGGCCGAGGCCGACCATCTTGGGAAGATAGTAGGAGCCGCCGTTTTCGATGATCTGTCCGGCATTGTGATAGCCGATGAAGCGGGTTTTTTCACAGCCCACCCGGATGTCGCAGTGCAATGCCATATCCATGCCCGAACCGACCGCCGCCCCGTTGATCATCGCGATGGTCGGCTTGCGGATCAGCGAAATATCCCGGTGGAGCTTGGTAAAGCCGTGGAAGAAGTGTTGTCGCGCGGCGTCCGGCCCTTCGTGCGATCCACGGTTGCCGGGAAAGTTCTCTCCGGTGATGTCCGGTGTGGCCTTCGACCCAAGGTTCGCGCCGGAGCAAAATCCCCGCCCCACACCGGTCAGCACGATGACGCGAATGTTGGGGTCGTCATCGCCGGCGCGCATGTATTCGCCGACCTTCGCCACGGTGCCGTTTTCCTCCGACGTGCCGACGAGCGCGTTCATCCGCTCCGGGCGATTGAACTTGATCCAGAGGATGCCGCTGTCCTCCGGCTCATAGAGCAAATGGTCGACCAGCCTGGGACCCATGGGATGCTTCCTCCTCTATCGATTCTGCGCACGCCTTGACGTTCGGTGCGGTGCGGTGTTTCGAGACAGACGTTACGTGTTGGTCCGGCCGCGTGTGGAGGTCAATCGGCCAGTCCTCGCACGGCCAGGTCGCGCATCTGGCACTGCACGCGCGGCGAGTTGCACCGGCGGCAACGGGGCTACAGCGCCAGGATTCGCAGCAGCGCGGCATT
>JBEKNT010000268.1:0-9455 GCA_049522565.1 Acetobacteraceae bacterium | reverse complement strand
AATCCTGGAAGCCGTGGCGTATGATTGCGCCCTTGCGGGCCCGGGCCTCCAGCGGGAAGCGTTCCGCGTCCGGTATCGGCAATCCATCGAAGCTGTCGGCCGCCCACACCAGTCGGTCCGTCACATTATACGCCTTAAGGACGCCGCGCATGTAGATCGCTGCTCCACCTCGCCACACGCCGGCTTCAATAAGATCGCCTGGAATGCCAAGTTTCACAACATTTACAATACAGGCCCGCATATTATCGAATCTGGCTAGCGGCAGCATGGATACCGCAGAACCTTCCATGTAATGCCGGACTCGCTGCACCGCATAATCCATTTCAGGCGCGTTGATATCCGGCTCATCCCTGAATAATGTATCAGTCAACGACCTTTTGAGGAGATTGAGATACAGGTCGATCGCAGGCGCGACCACGTGCGGGTCGCTTGACGGCTGCTGCTCTTCCCGGTCCATTTGGCCTCCAAATATGCTATTGTGCAACGGGTCCTGACTGAACATGCGCGGGGCAGGACGGACGTTCGCTTCGATCGACCGACACCGTTAGCTATTTTCGTAGCTTCATGAAGCGAGGTCAAGAAGATCTGCCACATTGCGGGCCGTTCTGCATCGGCAGATCGTTGTTCTCGGCGGCCCGATGATCAGCCAGGACATGATCGGCCGTTCAGTCGGCGGCGCGTCTAAGCACAACTTCCATCCGGAGCGCGGATCGCTTTCTGTGAAACTCTGCGGCTAGATCTGCTTCTCTGTGAAATCTGTGTTGCGTCTTGCTTGCTCTGCCGCGAAACGCACCACTGGTGCCCGCTAGCCGGGCGACCAGCGCCCCCGCCATCTGCGGTGCAATCACCGGGTGGAATGCCACACGCCAGGTCGAGCGCCCGGGTGCAAGACTTGACGCCGCTGTCTGGCGCGTGTCGTCGCGCGCATGCAGGCGCAATGTGCGCCGGCGATTACCGAAGGCCGCACGAGGCGCCCAAGGCTGCTGCGCCGCCGACACGAGATCGCACCCTGTCATCGGCACAGCTACCGGATGATCGCGGTTCGCGACCGCCATGCCAGCATGACGCGCGCGCGGGTCTCTCTGGCGCGGTTCATTGTCTTACCGCTTCGAGTCGGATGACCGTGGCCGCCTTTGCCGGCGCCATCGGCGATGTCGCAGGCAACGCCATGACCCGCCGTGGGCGCGGCGGCGGGGGGCGGCCTCGGCGGTGAGGCCGCGCGCGCGCCGTGGCGACCGCCTGCCGGTCGCCCCTACCCCGCCCGCACCCGCTCGTCCGCCACGCCGGCCATCTGATGCTCCACCAGCCGGGCGTACACCCCCCGCCGGGCCAGCAGCTCGCCGTGCCGGCCGGCCTCGATGACCCGCCCCGCCTGCAACACCAGGATCAGGTCGGCGGCGCGGATGGTGGACAGCCGGTGCGCCACCACGATCGTCGTCCGATCCTCCATCAACGCGTCCAGCGCCGAGCGCACCTGTGCTTCGCTGATCGTGTCCAGGTGCGACGTCGCCTCGTCCAGCACCAGCAGCGGCGCGTCCTTCAGGAACGCCCGGGCGATCGCCACCCGCTGCCGTTGCCCACCGGACAATTGTACCCCCCGCTCGCCCACCCTTGTCGCCAGCCCCTCCGGCAACTCCGCGACGAACTCCGCCAGCGCCGCCCGTTCCAGCGCCTGCGCGACTTGTTCTGGCGTCGCGTCGGGCCGCGCCAGCCGCACGTTGGCGCCCAGCGTATCGTTGAACAGGTAGGTGTCCTGCGCCACCAGCGCGACGCGTCCGCGCAGCCCGTCCAGCGTCAGCTCGCGCAAATCGACGCCATCCAGCCGGATTTCTCCCCCGTCCGGGTCCCAGAACCGCAGCAGCAGGTTGGCGATCGTGGTCTTGCCCGCGCCGGACGGCCCGACCAGCGCGACGGTCGCCCCGGCCGGCACCGCGAACGACACCTCCGACAGCGCCGGACGGAACCGGCCGGGATAGGTGAACGACACATCGTCGAACCGCAGCGCCGAGCCGCCCACCGGCGCGGCCGGCTCCAGCGGACCATCGACGATCACCACCGGCTCCGCGTGCACCACGTGCAGCCGGCGCGTCGAGGCGATGGTGTCGGCCAACTGCCGTCCCACCTGGGCGATCTCCGACACCGGCAGAAACGCCGCCACCGAGACCAGCACCAGCAGCGGCAGCATCTGGGGGGAAATCCAGCCATGCAGCACCAGAGGCGCACCCAACGCGGCCACCGCCAATCCGCCCAGCCCGGTGGCGACCTCCAGGCCGGCGGTCTGCCAGGTCAGGTCTTCCAGCAGTTGGATGCGGGTGTCCTGGTAGCGCCGCACCGCGCCCATGAACGCAACCCGCCGGCGCGCCGTGGCGTCGAACGCGGCCAGCTCGGCCAGGCCCTGGATCGTCTCGGTGGCGAACGCGCCCAGCGTGCCCAGCGCGCCGCGCGCCTCGGAGCCCAGCGTGTCGATCCGCCGCCGCCCCAGCACCGGCGAGGCGCCCGCATAGGCCAGGAACGGCGCCAGCACGATCGCCAGCGGCCAGCAGGCGAACAGCAGGACCAGCAGCACACCGGCGGGGACCAGGCCGGCGACGATCGCCGGGGCCACGGTGTGGGCGAAGAAGTACTCGACGGTTTCAACGTCCTGCGTCGCCAGCGCGACCAGGTCGCCGGAACGGCGGCGGAGCAAATAGGCCGGCGCCAGCGCGTCCAGCTTGCGGAACAGCTCCACCCGCATCTCGGCCAGAAGCTGGTAAGCCATGGCGTGCGCCAGCCAGGACTCCAGCCAGTGCAGCAGCCCGGCCAGCGGCGCGGTGACCAGCAGGGCGGCGACCAGCGCCAGCGTCGGCGCCTGCGCGCGCACGGCGCCGATGATCAGCGCGCCGAACACCCCGACGCCGATAAACGCCACCACCCGGCCGATGCCGCACAGCACGATCACCCCGAGCTGCCCGCGCCAGGGTCCGACGAACCCCAGCAGGGTGCGGATGGTCTCGGGCCAGCCGACCTGGGCCGCCTCGTCCGACAGCGGCCGCACCAGGACGCGGGAGGCGTCCGCCGTCTCCAGCATGCGCGGACCGCCGGCGCCCGGCAGGTCGCCGATCAGCGCGTCGGCATGCTCCGAGAGCTGTGGACCCATCAGGTCACGATACGGGCCGTCCACCGCGATCAGTTCCGCATGGCGGCCGCTCTGCACCACGCCGCCATCCTCGAGGACGAGAATACGGTCGGCGCCGATCACGCTGGACAGCCGGTGCGCCAGGATCAGCGTGGTGCGGCCGGTCATCAGGCGGTCGAGCGCCTGCTGGATCACCGCCTCGTTCTCGGCATCGACGGAGGACAGCGCCTCGTCCAGCACCAGGATCGGCGAGTCGCGCAGCAGCGCCCGGGCGATGGCGATGCGCTGGCGCTGGCCGCCGGACAATTGCGCGCCGCGCTCGCCGATCACCGTCTCGTAGTCGTCGGGCAGCGCCATGATGAAGTCGTGCGCATTGGCGGCGATGGCGGCGGCGACCACGTCTTCCTCGGTTGCGTCGGGCCTGCCGAGGCGCAGATTCTCCGCGATCGTGCCGTGGAACAGCATGGAGTCCTGCGACACCACGGCGACCATGCGGCGCAGCGCCTCCGGATCGAGTGCCCGCAGGTCCTGCCCGTCGATCCGCACGCTGCCGGCTTGCGGGTCATAGAGCCGCAGCAGCAGCCGCACGATGGACGACTTGCCCGAGCCGCTGGGGCCGACGATGCCGACCCGTTCGCCCGGCTCGACCACGAAGGACAGGCCCTGATGCGCCGCGCGGCGGCCGCCGGGGTAGGCGAAGCGGACGTCCTGGAACTCGATGCGCGGCCGCAGGCTGGCGGTGGCGATCGCCCGCAGCGGGACCGCGGGGGCGGCCTCCGGCGTCGCCAGCAGGGTCAGGATGCCGTGCGCCGCCGCCTGGCCGTTGAGCCCCTGGTGCAGCACGGTGCGCAGGTCGCGCAGCGGGCGGAAGATCTCGGTGCCCGCCATCAGGACGATGAGCAATGCGGTCAGGCTCATGTCGCCGTGACTGACGCGCCAGGCGCCCAGCGCCAGCGCCAGGGCGGCGCCCAGCGCCGTGCCGAGATCGGTGAAGGCGCGGGTCAGCACGCTGATCGCCAGCACCCAGAACGTGCTGTCGCTCAGGGCGCGGGCCTTGTCCGCCAGCATGCGACCGTAGGCGTGGCTCTGGCCGAACGCCTTCAGCGTCGGCAGGCCCTGCACCGCGTCGAGGAACTCCTCGCCGAACGCCTTGAACGCGGTCTGCCGCGCGCGCGAGGCGCGGCCGGAGCGTTCGTGCACCAGCGCCGGCATGGTCAGGGTGAACAGCGCGGCAACCAGCATGACCGCGGCAACCGGCACGTCCCAGCAGGCGATGAAGGCGAAGATGGCCAGCGGGGCGGCGATGGCGATCGCCACCTGCGGGATGTACTGGCCGAAGAAGCTCTGCAATTGCTCGACGCCATCGACCATCGACAGCATCACCCCACCGGTGCGTTCCGCGCCGAACCATGCCGGTCCCAGCGCCACGATCTTGTCGTACAGCCGGCCGCGCAGCGTCTCCTGCACGCGCATGGCGGTGCGGTGGGCGACCATGGTGCGGCTGTGATCGAGCGCCGCGCGCAGCACGATGGCGACGCCCGCTCCGGCCAGCGGCCAGACCAGCACCGCGGCCGGCGCGCCCTGAAACACCCCGGCGAGGAACCGCCCCAGGAAAACGAAGCGGGCGATGCCGAAGATCAGCGCGAACAGACCGAGCGCTACCGAAAGCACGATGCGCAGCCGGTAACCCTGCGTCATGCGCCAGAGGGTCAGGTCGAAATGCATGTCGTCCGGTCTCCTCGCCCGACCCTATCCTGTGCGGCGGCGGCGCGCCGTGCAAACGACTGTTTTTCAACCGCTGTTGAGCTAGATTGCACGGCGATGAGCGAGCGGATCCCTCCTTTGGCCGCGTTGCGCGCCTTCGCCGCGGTCGCCCGGCATGGCAGCTTCGCCCGCGCGGCGGCGGAGCTGCATGTCAGCACCAGCGCCGTCAGCCACCAGGTGCGCGGGCTGGAGGACGCGCTCGGCGCCACGCTGCTGACGCGGGCACGCAACGGCGCCGGCCGCACCACGGTGACCGCCGAGGGTGCGGCGCTGCAACGCGCGGTGGAGCAAGCGTTCGCCCGGCTCGGCGCGGCCTGCGAGGCGGTGCGCGACCGGCGGCGGCGGCCGGTGCTGACGATTTCCGCCAGCGGCTCGATTTCGTCGCTGTGGCTGGCACCGCGGCTGGCCGCCTTCGCCGCGCTGCATCCGTCGATGCAGTGCCAGATGCGTTCCATTGAGGACGAAGAGCCGGACATGCTGCGCGAGGGGCTCGACCTGGCGGTCCTGCGGGTGCGCCGCGGTACGATGCGGGATGGCGACCGGTTGCTGTTCAGCGAAACGGTGTTCCCCGTGTGCAGCCCGTCGCTGCTTCTGGCCGGCAACCCGGAGGAACTGCCGCGGCACACGCTGCTGCAAGAGGATCACGTGGCCAGCCCGGAAAAGGACTGGTCCACCTGGCTCGACCTGCTCGGCTGCGGCGCCGATGCGAAGGTCACGATTGTGCGGTTCTACACGTTCAGCGCCGCGCTGGCGGCGGCGATCGCCGGGGCGGGGATCGCGTTGGGGCGGCAGCCGCTGATCGACCCGGAGCTGGCCGCCGGGCGGCTGGTGCGGTTGTTCCCCGACCGGACGCTGGCTGGCTCGTCGGATTTCGTCATTCGCCGCCGGCCGGGAATGGAGCGCGACCGGCACGTGGGGCAGTTGGCGGAGTACTTGCTTGGGTCGGCGTCCGGGCGCGGCGCAGCCGCGGCGAAACTCCCGGTTGGCTCGCATCGGCCCGCAGCCGACGACTGACAGCGATGAAATTGAGCAATGCCGGCTGCGGGTTGTCGGCCAGCCAGGCGAGCGTCAGCGGCGCGGTGAGCCGGGGCGTGGTGCGCAACCGACAATACCCGACCTGGCGCAGATTGATCTCGCGCATCGACGCCGGCACCACGGAAATCCCGGCGCCCGCGGCGACCAGATTGATGTTGGTCAGCATGTGCGCGACCTCGGCCACCACCACCGGCTCGAAGCCCGCTGCCCGGCAGGCGAGGATCAGGTTCTGGTAGATGCCTGGTGCGCCGGGCCGGCGCACCAGGATGAAGCGCTCCTGCGCCAGTTCGGACAGCTCTAGCCCGTCCGCGCCGCCGCGGCCGAGCAAGCGGTGCCCGAGCGGCAGCACCGCCAGCAGTTCCTCGTGCAACAGTTCGAGGAAGGCGAGCCCCGATGGCCGCGCCACGGGCACACGCAGCAGGGCCACATGGATGTCGCGCCGCATCACCGCCTCGGTCAGGTCGGCGGCGGCGTTCTCGTGCAGGTCGAGTTCCACCTGCGGGTAATCCTGGCGAAACGCGTGGATGATCCTGGGCACCAGCGGATGCAATGCCGCCGACGTGGTGAAGCCGATGGACAGTTTTCCGAGCTGCCCGCTTGCGGCCTGGCGCGTCCGTGCCGCGGCGCTGCCGACCGCGCGCAATATCGCATAGGCTTCGTCCAGCAGCGTCTGGCCGGCGACCGTCAGCTCCACGCCGCGGGCGCCGCGAATGAACAGCGCGACGCCGAGTTCGGTCTCCAGCGCGCGGATCTGCTGGCTGAGCGGCGGCTGCTGCATGTTGAGCCGCCGCGCCGCACGGGTGATGTGCCGCTCCTCGGCGACGGCGATGAAGTAGCGGAGATGACGCAGTTCCATGCCAGAGCCATACTGGGAAAATATGGCATCAGTCGATTCTGAATATTTGACCGGCATCGCGCCGCACGAATATTGCTGGATGTGCACGGCCAAATGCGCCGGCACGATCCGGGGGGAGAAATCAAGGTGCACAGATCACGGCTGCCGGTCCTGCCGGGCCGCCACATCGGCGCTATCGGATCGCTGTTGCTGTTGGCGATGACCGCCCAACACGCCGCCGCTGCTCCCATCGACATCCTGTTCGTGGGCAACAGCTACACGCATGGCCGCTACGACCCGGCGCTGAATTACAATGCCGGCGCTGCCAGCAACCCCAGCAATAACGTGGTGCACGACCTGAATTGCCCGGGGACGGGAACGACCTGCACCTCGGGCGTCGAGGACGTGGCGCCGGTCGTCCCGACCACGGGGAACACCCCGGGGGGCAGCCTGGCGGGACAGCTCAATTACCTGCAGAACAACCCATCTTCGCAATACACCGAGGTCGGTCCGTTCGGCGGCGTTGCCGGCATCTTCCTGCAATTCACCGGGGAAGCCGGTCTGAACTACAACGTCTCACTGATCGCGGTCAGCAGCGCGACACTCACCGGCTATGCCAACAATTCCGGCAGCGAGACCGGCGACCTGCCGCTGATCGAGAACTCGAAATACAGCCAGGTCGTATTGCAGGATCAAAGCTTCCAGCCGCTGCCGACGACGATCACGGTGAACGGCCAGAGCGTTCCCACGCGCGGCAGTCCCACCAGCTTCAATTCCGGCGTGACCAAACTGGTCAACGACATCGATGCCGCCGACGCGGCTGCCAGTAAGCCCTACGCCGCGGTCACGTTGGACGAGACGCCGCCTATCGCTTCCTATGGCTATACCAGCTCCAACCCGAATGCGCCGATCTTCGGCCTCAGTACCGTGGCGCAGCAGGGCGGCAACAAGGCCTATGCGCCGTATGTCGGGGACTCGAATCCGATCGCGGCGATGGCGTCCGATCTGCACAACGCCTATGAGAACGCGGCGAGCACCTATAACGCGACCTACCCCACAAAGAGCCATGTGAGCGTGGCACTGGCCGGCGATGCCTGGGTCAGCGCGATCAATCGGGGCATTGCCCAGCAGGATCCGTTCCTGGTGAACGAACCCGCCGGCGAGGTGGATCTGTGGGACAGCAACCCGCTGCTGGCCTGCTGCGAGACGCCGATCGGCTATCATCCCAGCGTCTATGGCGACTATCTCGACGCGCTGGTGCTGTTCGGTCAGATCACCGGGGTCAATCCCACCACGCTTGCCGACGAGTTCGATCCCGGAAATGCGCAGTACGATGACTCGGCTTCCGTGGCGTTGGGCATCGCCGCGCCGATCGCGTACGATCTTGCGGTGGTTGCGGAAGACACGTTGCAGAACGGCGGCCCGGTTCCGGAACCTGCGACGCTGGCTTTGCTGGCTTCGGGCGTGCTGGGCCTCGGGCTGCTACGGCGGCGGCGAGCTTCATAGCGGCGATAGAACCAGAGCCGCGCCCCAACGTTTGAGTGTCGCACCACGCCAAGGTTGTCGTGCCTATCGAGGTCGGCCTGACGATTTGCCGGCATCGTTTGCGTTCGCGGCCGGTCAGAACGGAATGCGCCTGCACCCCAGGGCGCACCAATCAACATGACGAGACTGCGAAGATGACCGCGGCTGGGCCCGTAGGCTTACCAGCTATCGGCGGTGTTGTGGCAGCCGCGTGATAGCGCGCGATCAACGCGCCCGATCAGCCAGCCTTTAGCGCGCCTGGCCTTATAGATGGCGCGCGATGTACGGCGGCAGGTTGAACGCGCCGACGTGGATTTCCGGCGTCCAGTAGCGCGTCGTTCCCAGAATCCCGGCAGCCGTCGCGCGGGCGCGGATCTCCTCCACCGGCACCCGCGCCAACCCGGCATCCTTCGCCGCCCAGCCCAGCGTCATGAACCCACCGACATAGGTCGGCACCGCCGCGACATACGCCGTCACGTGCGGGAAGAACTGCGCGCGCCGCGCGCTGGTCTCGCGCAACTCGTCGGCCTGCATGAACGGCACGCCGCACTGGTTCACCACCAGCCCGCGCGGCGTCAGGATGCGTGCGCAGTTCTTGTAGAACGCGTCGGTGAACAGCACCTCGCCCACACCGATCGGATCGGTCGAGTCGACGATGATCGCGTCGAACGACGCATCCGGCGCGCGCCGCACATAGTCGATCCCGTCGCCGACAATGACGTCGGCGCGCGGATCGTCCCACGCATCGCCGGCAATGTTCGGCAGGAATTGCCGCGACAGCCGGATCACCTCGCCGTCGATCTCCACCATCACCGCGCGCCGCACCGTCTTGTGCTGCAACACGCGACGCAACACGCCGCCGTCGCCGGCGCCGATGATCAGCACGTCCGCCGCCGCGCCGTGCGCCAGCAGCGGCACATGCGCCAGCATCTCCTGATAGACGAACTCGTCTGCCTCGGTGATCTGGATCACGCCATCCAGCACCATGACGCGGCCGTGCGACGAACTCTCGAAGATGACAATGTCCTGGAAGTCGCTCTGCACCCGCGCCAACTCGCGCTTCACCAGGAAGCGCTGGCCCCAGTCGGGATACAGCGTCTCGTTGAGCCAGCTATCGGTCGCCATGGGAACCTACGCAGAAGGTGTGGAGAAGCGAGAGACTCCCCCTCCCCTTGAGGGAGG
>JBEKNT010000267.1:0-9484 GCA_049522565.1 Acetobacteraceae bacterium | reverse complement strand
CAGTTGGCCCGAATCCTGTCGTACAGTGGACATGACTCCAATCATATAGAGCAGACGAAAAAGCGTCGCAGGATCGCTCATCGCACCAACTTGCGTTTCATTCTTCGCTATGGGAGCCAGTTTCTTCAACACTTCATCTATGGTTCCTATACTCCCTTTACCCAAGCTCTGTGAGCTGTTTTCAGATATAAAGACCGTAAGCCGCTCCACCCCTTTCATAGAAAGGAAGGAGGTCAATGCGGTCTCAATTTCCTTCCAGGCTTTAATTGCTGCGGCGTGAAATACCGCTGCATATTCGGTTTTAGAAAGAGTTATCTTCTGCGGGTACATCTCCTTGCATGTACGCAGAAAGCGGACCATGTCTCTTGGCTTGCTCCAAGTTGAGCGCACAAACTCCGTAGCGTCTTGCGGAGCGTAGTTCGCAAAACAAGCGTGCATGAACTTCCGACCGTCGAAGTTCTGGTTCGCTGCTATGTCGACCCTCTTTGCTCCTATCTCGAACATTGGGTGGCTAAAGTCGGCAGGGTATGTCGCCCAGGAAATCTGGATACCGAATGTGTCCAGGGTCGGGTGTAGTTCTGCTGCCGAAATCAGAGGATGGATCAGGAATTCGGATCGGATCGCGGCATATAGCGTGCAGTCAACTCTTTCGCGGGAGAACGTTCGGTTGAGGCGTGCTATGACTCTAATCAGGTCTCTCACCAATGAGGCGTCCTGATCATGATCTTTGCCGATTCGGTACGTGTAATGGACCTCGTCGATAAAGATTTTTACTGGCCGTTGAGCTTTACGGAGGCCAGCGAGGCACACATTCAGAAGCCTTTCATTCTGCTTCCTAAGCAAGACATCAGCGTCAATCTCTGCTAGCCCACGGCTTGCCCTAGCCGGATCGATCGACAATGCGCTGACGTAGTCACTGACGGTGTCCAGCGCCGTTTGGACCACACGTTCCAGCGGCTGCCTGACAACCTTTGTCACCATTCGGTGAATGAATCCGGCCTCCCATTGGTCCCCTGATGTCTTTCCGGGCGGGTCTAACCGCTCGGATGCTTCAGATGCCACCTCCTGTAAGCTCGAAAGAATAACAAGAAGCAAAATTCGCTCCAGGGTGTACAAGTAGTGGTATATCCTTTTTACGTCGTTCACCTTGATCGCAAATACATTTCCAAATTTCTCCAGTTCCTCCTTCGACGCTATTTCGTCTCGGAAGATCATGAACTGCGTAATCGCTTGCGCCTTCTGGAATTCTGACTCTATCTTCCTTAGAATGGCAGTCTTTCCTGTCCCTTTTTGGCCGAGTACCAGATATTTTTCGCCGGTTTTTAGCGCTGGAAGATTGAATTGTGGATAATCGAGAAACGCCTGAATAAAAATTGGCTCCTGCGAGCGCCGCTGCGCCAGCTCGTAATCCAAGTTGGCGTCATCCTCCCCAAAGTCCACGCTTCCAAACGTGAACCTCGGCCGGCGCGGCCGGTGGTTAGGCTCGGACTTTCGTCCACGTACTCCACTCATAAGCATACCCCATCTCACACAGATTCGATCTGATAATGGAATTATATGTGCGCCCGAGTCGTCTTAGGATACCTTTCACAGTAGTGGAGCTTACGCCCTTACGGCCCCTGGCGCCACACCGTCGGCGCGACACTCTGCCGGCGCGCCCCGAGACCACGCAGTTGGCGCGCCTCCGTACCCGTGGCACCGTCCACCCACCCCCAGGCCAGCCGCAAAACGGACCAGCAAGCCATGCCCTCCATCCTCACCCCCTCGCAACTCGCCGCCTTCCACACCAACGGCTTCGTCATCGTCCGCGCGATGTTCGACCCGGAGGAAACCGACCTCCTCCGCCGCGCCATGGAGCAGGACCCGGAGGTGTCGGGGCATATTCTCGATCGGCTGGATGCGGAGGGCGCCGCCACGCGCATCGCGCTGTGGAACCGCGCCGGCGACAGCGTCTATGGCATGGCCGCGCGCTGCGCCCGCATGGTGGACACCATGCAGCAGATTCTTGGAGGCCCGGTCTACCACTTCCAGTCGAAGCTCACCGCCAAGGAGCCGTTCGTCGGCGGCGCCTGGGAATGGCACCAGGACTACGGCTACTGGTACCACAACGGCTGCCTGTTCCCGCACCTCGCCAGTTGCCAGATCGCGCTGGACCGTTCCACCTCCGTCAACGGCTGCCTCAACATGGTCGCCGGCTCGCACCTGCTCGGCCGCATCGACCACGTGCCCGTCCCCGGCGAGGGCCAGAACGTCGCCGACCCCGCCCGCATGCGCGACATCCTCGCGCGGCTCGAGGTGGTGCCGTGCGAACTCGAACCCGGTGACGCGGTGTTCTTCCACAGCAACACCCTGCACCGGTCCGACGCGAACCGCTCGCCGCACCGCCGCTGGACGCTGATCTGTTGCTACAACCGCACCGACAACGACACCGTGACCAAAGAGCACGACCGCTACTACGTGAAGCTGGACCGCGTGCCGGACTCGGCGGTGAAGCAGGCCGGGCTGCGCTTCGCCAGCGGGACGGAGCACTTCACCAGCAAGCCGTTCGTGCCGAAGGTGGCATAGGCCGCGCCACGCCGGCGCCGCCTCACACCAACCAACCGGACGACACCGCCGGAACGTACCGCTCCTGGCGGCAAGCCCATGCGACGAGCCCGCAACATTCCAACCACCCAAGCGAGTCCCGCGGCCGAGCGGTCCCGCCGGGTTGTCTTCCCCGCCGGGCGATGAAACAGTCCGCCGGGCAGCAAACGCGGGAGTCGGGACATGAAGGTCGGGTTCATCGGCGTCGGCAACATGGGTGGCCCCATGTGCCGCAACATCATCAAGAACACCAACCATGAGGTCGTCGTGTTCGACCTCAGCCCCGATGCGGTGAAGGCCTGCACCGATCTCGGCGCCACGGCGGGCAGCTCGGTCGCCGACGTCGCCGCGCGCTGCGAGGTGGTGATCACCTCGCTGCCGCTGCCGCGCATCGTCGAGGAGGTGGCGCTCGGCCCGAACGGCATCGCCGCGCATGCCAAGCCGGGCACCACGTTCATCGACCTCTCCACCAACGCGCCCGCCACCGCGCGGCGCTGCGCGGAGGGCATGCAGGCCAAGGGCATCGCCATGCTGGAAGCGCCGGTTTCCGGCGGCACCGCGCGCGCCAAGGACGGCACCATCGTCATCATGGTCGGCGGCGATCAGGCGACGTTCGAGGCGCAGCTACCGCTGCTGAAATCGTTCAGCGGCGAGGTGGTGCATTGCGGCGAGATCGGCATGGGTTCCGTCGCCAAGCTGATCAACAACATGCTGGCGTTCTGCAATTCCGCCGCCGCGGCCGAGGCGCTGATGATCGGCAAGCGTTCCGGTATCGACCTGAAGAAGCTGGACCAGGTGATCCGCAACGCGTCCGGCTTTTCCACCGGCTATGGCAACATGGCGAACAAGGCGTTCAAGGGCGAATTCCAGGCGACCTTCGCGCTCGACCTGGCGCATAAGGACCTGCGCCTGGCGCTGGAACTGGCCGACGAAACCGGCGTGCCGGGGTTGATCGCGCCGCAAGTGATGAATCTGATGCGCATGGCGCGCGGCATGGGACTCGGAAGTTCCGATTCATGTGCGATGATCCGAGTCTACGAAACCGCGCTGGACACCGAGGTGCGCTCTTGACACGCGTGCCGCCGGCAGCCATCCACACAAGATTGTCACCGCGCGAGGAGATGCCGATGGCACGATGGGATAAACACCGCGCGAGGTCGGGACACGGCACTTTAGTAACGGCCGCCACTCGTATAATGCTTGCGTTCCGGCAACCGACCCCGGCTGAATAGCCCAGCATGCGCAAAAGGCCGCATATCCTCGTTGTTGAAGACGATCCGCTGGTGGCGGAGGTCATTGCTGCGGCGCTGGATGACGAGTACGCCACCAGCCTGGTGGAAACCTCCGCGGCGGCGCTGCGCCTCCTGTCGCTCGGCGGGATCGATCTGATGCTGCTCGATTGCACGCTGCCGGATGGCATCGATGGCGCACTCATTCCGGAAGTCGACCGGATCGGTGTGCCGGTGGTGTTCATGTCCGGCGATCCGCAGCGCATGGAAGGGCTGGCGACGCGGCCGCGTCCCTTCATCCTCAAGCCGTTCACGCTCGCCGACCTGGTCACGGCGGTAGAGCGCGAGATCGGCGGGGCCACGCCGGCCGCGGCCTGACCAACCGCCCGACCGCCCACCTTAGGGACCCTGAACGCGTCCGAAAGGTGCGCGGCGAGGTCCGGCTGTCCCTGCGACGCGCTGTGCAACCTATTGATTGCGGGCGAGTTTCTCCTCCCGGTCCCAGCCGCCGGTGGCAAGCGATGCAGGTCAGACACCATGTCGCGCGCGGCAATGCCGGCTCCGCCCGGGCCGGCCGGCGCGTCCTATCGCGGCGTGCGCACGCCGATCGGCTGGCCTTCCGCGTCATAGCGGCTCGGCCAGATGCGCGCCGGTGCCAGGCCGAGCGCCGTGGCGATCAGTGCCTCCATGGCGGGCCATGGTCGTTTCAGCGCCTTTCCGGCGGCGGTCGGATGGTAGCCGTGCGCCACCGACAGGCCGGCCAGGCTTTGGCCGCGCTTCTTCAGCGCCGCCAGAACATCGGCCGGGTGCCAGTCGGCAGAACCGTGTGGTTGGGTGCTCTCGGGATCGTTCATTGCTCTCGCAAACTTCTCTTTAGAGAATCGGCGACGAATCGATTAGCATCGGTAGAGACTAAACGCCTGAAATGCGCGGCATCCAGGCCGAAAAGTGTCGGGAGTTTGGATGGAACGGCAACGAATGTCACGTACGCGGGAGAATAGCTCACAAAATCCCGATTCTATGGGCGTACGAGGTGCGGAACGCGCTGCTTTCACCGCGCGCTTGCACATGATCCTGCAACATTGGCCCAGCGCGGACCGGCTGGCGCGCGCCATGTCGGTATCTCCCTCGGCGTTCCGCAAATGGCTACGCGGCGAGGCCGAGCCAAGCCGCGAGCGCCTGGTGGCCCTGGCGGATGCCGCCAAGGTGAGCATCGCCTGGCTGGCCAAGGGGGAGGGGACGGCGCCGACTTTCGCGAAGGCGGAGCATGGCGGCGGACGGGCCCGTTCGGCCGAAGCGGAACGGGCGATCGATCCCAACCGGTTCATCGTGCTGCCGAAGCAAGCCGAGGGGGTCGCCGCCGGCACCGGCAGCCCGCCTTCACCACGGCCGGAAACCGAGTACATCGCCTTCCGCCACGACTGGGTCCGTGCCGTGTTCGGTATCGAACCAGGCGACCTGATTTTGGAAATCGCCGTCGGCGAGTCCATGCAGCCGACCATCCAGGACGGCGATCTGCTGCTGGTGGACACCACCGATCGCTCGTTCAGCAGCTTCGGCGTCTATGTGCTGGAGATCGGCGGCGAGCGGCTGGTCAAACGGGTGCAGCGCAAGCTGGATGGCAGCCTGGTGCTGATCAGCGACAACGGCACCTACCAGCCCGACCAGGTGACCGGCGACATGCTCAACGGTGTCACCGTGATCGGCCGCGTCGTCTGGGGTGGCGGGGCGATCTGACGGCGCGCGCCCGGCCGTCCTTCCCCGGTTCGGGCCCGCCGTAGCTTCCCTTCGCGTCCTGGCCAGCGCAGACTTGCCGGCATGAGCATCGTCATGCACGACCTCGCCGGCGCCGATCCGGCGTTACGGTTCAGCCCGTATTGCTGGCGTACGCGATTCGCACTCGCGCATAAGGGCTTGCCGGTGGAAACCGTGCCGTGGCGCTTCACCGACACGGCGGAAATAGCGTTTTCCGGCCAGGGCCGCGTGCCGGTCATCCGCGACGGCGAGACGGTCGTTTCCGACAGTTGGGCAATCGCCGAATACCTCGAGGATCACTATCCGGCACCGTCGCTGTTCGGCAGCGCCACGGCGCGGGCCCATGCGCGGTTCATCAATGCCTGGGCGGACTCGAGCATGCTCGGCGGCATCGCGCGGCTGATCCTGCGCGACATCTACGATGTCATCGATGCCGCCGACCGCGACTACTTCCGGAAGAGCCGCGAAGCGCGTTTCGGCGTGACGCTGGAGGCTGTGCAGGCCGGCCGCGAAACGCGCGTCGAAGCGTTTCGGGAATCGCTGCTGCCGGTACGCCTGGTGTTGCGCCAGCAGCCATGGCTCGGCGGCGCGGCGCCAAGCTATGCCGATTGTATCATCGCCGGTACGTTGATGTGGCCGCGCTGTTGCAGCCGGTTCGCCGTGTTGGCCGACGACGATCCGATCGCCGCCTGGTTCGAGCGCATGCTGGATCTGTACGGCGGTCTGGGTCGCGCGGCGGTTCGGCCGTAGCGCCGGATACCACAGGGCCGGCGCGAACGCCGGCCCTGCGCGCTTGCATCGCCCGCGCACACCAGCCGCGATTTCGCCGCGGTCCTGCCGTGGTGGATGCAGGCACGCGGGTGACTGGAGGTTGACAAACTCAGTCGCACAGAAGGTGCAGTACCAGGTCGCGCCGATGCGGTGCGGCGCGGTGTTCGAACAGGTAGATGCCTTGCCACGTGCCGAGCACCGGCGCGCCATGCTCGACCGGAATCGTAAGCTGCGACTGGGTCAACGCGGATTTGATGTGCGCGGGCATATCGTCGGCGCCTTCGTCCTGGTGACGGTACTGCGTGCCCTCCGGCACCAGGCGACGGAAGAACGCCAGCAGATCGGCGCGCACGTCGGGATCGGCGTTTTCCTGCACCAGCAGCGACGCGGAGGTGTGGCGACACCAGATCGTCAGCAGGCCGGTGCCGGCGCGTTGCGCGGTGACCCACTGGCGGATCGAAGCGGTGATGTCGACCAGGTCCTGGCCCGCGGTGGTCACCGCGAGGTGATGCAAATGCTGGCGCATGCGCTAGAGTTGCGACGGGTTCTTCCTCCGTGCAAGACAGGTCGCATGCCGCCACGTTTTCACCTCCTGCGCATCGCCTCGCTTCGGCGCGAGACCGAGGACGCGGTTTCGCTGAACTTTGCGGTGCCGGAGGCGCTGCGTGCGGCATATGCCTATACGCCGGGCCAGTATCTGACGTTGCGCGCGACGATCGACGGCGAGGAGGTGCGGCGCAGCTACTCGATCTGTTCCGGGTTGGACGATGCCGAGCTGCGTGTCGCGATCAAGCGCGTGCCGGGCGGGGTTTTCTCCAGTTGGGCGAACCAGGCATTGCGCGCAGGCGATACGGTGTCGGTGATGACGCCGGACGGGCGTTTCGGCATTCCGATCGAGCCGCAGGCGGCGCGCACGCTGGTCGCTTTTGCCGCCGGTTCCGGCATCACGCCGGTGCTGTCGATCCTGAAGACCGTGCTGGCACATGAAAAGGCGAGTCGCTTCGTGCTGTTCTACGGCAACCGCTCGACCGACAGCATCATGTTCCGTGGTGTGCTGGAGGACTTGAAGGACCGCACCATGGCGCGGCTGTCGGTATTCCACGTGCTGTCGCGGGAGCAGCAGGATGTCGCGGTGCTGAATGGACATCTCGATGCGGAGAAGGTCGGCGCGCTGATGCGGGCGATGCTGCCGGTCGAGGTGGTGGACCACGCGTTCGTTTGCGGTCCGCAACCGATGATCGAGGGGCTGGAGAAGGCGCTGGCCGATCTGGGATTGCCGCGCCCGCGCATCCATGTCGAGCGCTTCACGCCCGGCGTCGGCGGTCGGCCGCATGCCGTCGTGGTGCCGCCGACCGCACCGCCGAAAGCGATCGTGACGGTCATCAGCGAAGGCTCCCGCTGGGAGATTCCGGTGGCGGAGGGCGAGGCGATCATCGACGCGGCGATCCGCGCCGGGCGCAACCTGCCGTTCTCGTGCAAGGGCGGCATGTGCTGCACCTGCCGGGCGAAGCTGCTGGAGGGGCGGGTCGAGATGACGGTGAACTACTCGCTCGAACCGTGGGAGACCGAGGCAGGTTACGTGCTGACCTGCCAGTCGCATCCGGTGACAGAGCATGTGGTGGTGGATTACGACCAGGTGTAGCGCCGAGGAAACCTCTCCCGCCGCGCGGGAGAGGGTAGGGTGAGGGTGCCGCGTGCCGCACGCATCACCCTCCCTCAACCCCTCCCGCTGCGCGGGAGAGGCGTCGTAACTACTCGGGCTGCGTCGCCTTGTGCGCCAGCAGCGCCATCAGCCGTCGGTCGCGCCATTCCTGCCGCACCGCCTGCATGTTGGCCGGCAGCTCGGCGCGTCGCGCCGCATGCAGCTTGTCAACCAGCACCTTGTCCCACAGGCGCGGCGTCATCTGCCGTTGCATCGTCGCGTAAAGCGGTCCGTAGCGCGCGCAATAGTCCGCCAGGCCCCCGGGTGCGTTGAGGTCGATCGTCTCCAGCGGACCCATGAAGCTCCAGCGCAGGCCAAGCCCGTGCTTGACCAGCGCGTCGAGATCGGTCGGCGAGATCATGTCGTCGGCCAGCAGCCGGAACGCCTCGGCGAGCAATGCGCCCTGCAATCGGTTCAGGGCGAACCCTTCCATTTCATGCCGCACGGTGGCCGGCACCTGGCCGGCGCGCGTCATCAGCGCGCGGGTGCGCGCGACAACCCCCGGTTCGGTCCATGGCGACGGACATAGTTCCACCAGAGGAATGAGATACGGCGGGTTGACCGGATGCGCCACCAGGCAACGCGAGCGGCCGGCCAGCCCTTCGGTGAAGGCGCTGGCCGGAATGCCGCTGGTGGAACTCGCCAACACCGTATCGGCATGCGCCAGCAGATCGAGTTCGCCGAAGATGCGCTGCTTGTCGGCGACCCGCTCGGGGCCGTTCTCCTGCACATGCTCGGCGCCCTGCACCGCGTCGGCGAGGCTCGCGGCCGGACGGATGCGCGCGCGTACCGCGGCCGGTTGATCGGCCAGCAGGCCCGCCTCGTGCAATTCCGGCAGCCGTTCGGCGATGAAATCCTGCGCCGCGGCGATGGCCTGCGGGATGGGGTCCCACAAGGCCACCTCGAACCCCGCACGGGCGAATACGATCGACCAGGCGCGGCCGATCAAACCGGCGCCTACCACCGCAATTTTCGTCATCGCACCGTCTCCGCCTGTCATCGTCGTGGCCGGACTTGATCCGCCATCCATACCGCACCGTCGCCATGCCGTCATCGCCGCCGCCGGCGCGACGGTTTGGCCGGGGCTTGGCGAGGACGCTGCCGGCACGCCACACTGGCGCGTCCCCAACCGCGCACCTTCGATCGAGCGAACCGCCCAATGCTGGACCAGTCCCTGCCGCCGCCATTGCTGCACGTGCACGGCGTGACGCTGCAATACAAGACGCGCGAGCATCTGGTTACCGCCACCTATCGCGTGGACTTTGCCGTGCAGCGCTCGGACCGTTTCGTGCTGCTGGGGCCGTCCGGCTGCGGCAAGTCGACGCTGCTGAAAGCGGTCGGCGGCTATATGGCGCCGACCGAGGGGGAAATCCGCCTCAAGGGCGCGCGCATTACGCGGCCCGGTCCGGACCGCATGATGGTGTTCCAGGAATTCGACCAGTTG
>JBEKNT010000266.1:0-9524 GCA_049522565.1 Acetobacteraceae bacterium | reverse complement strand
GGGCGCCTCGCGATGACACGGGGTGCAGCGACACAGTCGCGGCGGAAATGCGCAGCGCATTCCGCCGCTTCACACATTGGCGCCATTGCAGCACGGCCCAGCCCGCGGCAGCATGCCGGGACCTGCCATGACCGCCACCATCGACCCTTCCGCTTTCGCTTCCGAATGCGCTCCGGTGCCGGCGGCAGACTTCATTTCCCTGCTGCTGGCCACAGGCTTTTCCGCCGAAGCCTATCGCGATGCCTACGGAGACCTGGCGCCGTTGCATTGGAACGCGACGCAGGCCCTCGGGCATTTCCTGCGTCACGGCCTGGATGAACGGCGGGATGCTCCGCTGACGCTGGACCGTCGGGCGCTGGTCGCGCTGGCACGGCTGAAGCTGCGCAATACCGGCTTCAAGGCGAAGCTGTTGACCTGCCTGAGTCAGCATTTGTTCGACGACGTCGCGCACCCCTACGGCCCGGCGATCGCCAAGCGATGGCCGGTCATCCGCGCCTTGGCCGGT
Organism: Acetobacteraceae bacterium; assembly: GCA_049522565.1. Lineage (GTDB taxonomy): Bacteria > Pseudomonadota > Alphaproteobacteria > Acetobacterales > Acetobacteraceae > JASHVB01. The sequence continues at coordinate 9,019 of JBEKNT010000266.1, read as the reverse complement.
GACGGTGCGCGCCCCTATTTCATCGCCGGCGACAGCCACTCGAACCAGTACCACCTGACCGGGGCACGCGACGACACGTGGCTGCTGCCGATCCATCTGCTGTGCACGGCCGGCTCAGCCAGGGGGCTCGCCAATCCCGCATCGCGGTCCGGCTACGGCGGCCATTTACGCCAGGCGGTGCGGATCATCGAGACCTTGCCCGGCTCCGACGAGATGCCGTTCTTCCTGCAATTCGGCCAGGTCGACATCGAGTTCGTCTATCATTTCCGCCGCGCGATGGATGGCCAACGGGCCCTGGACCTCGACGACTACCGGGCGTTCTGCGACGCGACTCTGGAACGCTACATCGCATTCGTTACCGAATTGTTCGTGCCGCGGAAGCGGTTGTGCGTCTTCCTCGTCGCGGTATTTCCGCCCGCACTGTCCGATGCGGCCTGGCATGGGGGCTACGTGAATGACGATATCGCGCAACGCGAGTCCATCCCGCCCGCCGAGCTGTCCGCCGCCATCCGTGAACTCGACATCGCCGACCTGCGGCAACGCACCGCGATGCACGCCTATTACAATGCCGGGCTGCGGACGGCATGCCGGCGGCACGGCTTCCGGTTCGTCGACGGCTTCACGCCGTTCCTCGGCGCCGACGGTCTGGTCGATCCGCGCTATGTCATCCCGGAAGCCAACGGCGCCGAGCACCATCTCGACTCGCGCGCAACCTATGACGCCCTCGCCGCCATGATCTGGCTCTGCATCGACGCGATCGGACCGGCCGAACTGCTTAAAAGCGACCCACCGCCGCAATCACCACGGTGATCAGCCCGAGGATCAGGTTGATCCCGATCAGCTTGCGGATGGTGTCGATGTTGGCCACCATGCGCGCGCGATCGGTGGTGCGGCGAAACCGCGCATAGGGCCCGAATACCAGCGCCAGGAAGATGATCGCCATCAGCACGCCGAGCCCCATCATCGCGTGCACGTTCCAGCTCACGCCCGCCATCCCGCCATAGAAGCCGAACAGGATGGCGAAGCCGGAGAGCAGCAGCAGCGGCATCACGTGCCACACCACCAGGAAGAAGCGGCGAAAGATCTGGGTGTGCAGCAGCAGGCGCTGGGGCGGCTCCAGCACCGACAGGCTCGGCCGCAGCACGACATAGGCGAAGAACATGCCGCCGACCCAGAGCACGGCGCAGAGAATGTGCAGCGCAAGCAGCCAGGACCAAAGGCTCATTCGGTGATCTCCCTGAGTTCGTCGAGCAAGGCGCGCAGTTCGGCTGCGGCGCTGGAGCGAGGCGCCGCCTCGGTGACGCCGAGGCCGGCGGCGAAGGCGGTGGCGAAACCGGTACGGTTGCCGATCGCCACGCGCAACAGCGGCAGGTTGCGGATGGTGAGGTCGGCCTTCACCGCCTCGCCGAGGCGCGACGCGGACGGCACGCGGTTCAGCACCACGCGGGCGTTGCGACGTTCGGCGGCGGCGAGCGCCAGCGTGCCTTCGGCCGCCCACACGTCGGGCGGGCTGGGCTGCACCGGGATCAGCACGAGGTCGGCGCCGCGGATCGCCAGGCGGGCGTCGGTGTCGATCTGCGGCGGCGAATCGATCAGCACGACGTCATGGGTGCGCTTCAACCGGTCCAGCTCCGCGGCGAGCCGCCAGCCGGAAACGTCGGAGAAGGTAAGCGGGCGTGCTTCGGCATCGCGCGCGGCGCGGATGGCGTGCCAGCGCGTCAGGCTCTTTTGCGGATCGATGTCGAGCAAGGCGACGCGGCTTGACGGCGCCAGCGCCGCGGCGAGGTTGGCCGCGAGCGTGGTCTTGCCGGTGCCGCCCTTCTGCTGCGCCACCGTGATGACGATCGCCATGACTGCGACTCCCTGCGTCGCTGCATGGTAGAGGATTGGAGGCGGGTCGCGGAAGCCGGAGCCGCTCGGGAGGCGGCAGCTTCGCAGCGCGTCGGCGCAGGCCGCCGGATCGCGGGTGCTACACCTGCACCACGACGGGAAACGGTGCCGACCAGCCCCCGCCGCCGGTGTTCCACAACACGCTCGGCCACCCCAGGCCGGGGAGAAGCCACGGCGTCAGGTTGTTGAGCACGAACACGTCGGTCTGGTCCGGCAGGCCGAACTGCTGGGATGCCGCGATGCAGCTTCCCGGGCCGATGGCAAGGGCGCTGAAACCAGGCTCCAGGATCGTCTGGGACCCGCTCCAGGGACCGCCGTTGACCGTGGAGAACGTGGTCAATGAACCGCGGACGTCGACCTCGAACACGTTGGTCTGCCCGGGACTGCCGAAAAGCGGCGACACCGCGACCGGCGTGCCTGGCAGGGCGTTAGGCGCGCCCGACGGGTCCGGATAGAACGCCGGGCCGATCGTGACACCGCGCCAGGCGCCGGCGTTATCGACCACCAATGCATTCAGTTGCCCATCGTTATCCACCACGAAGACGTTGGTCTGGTCGGGCACGCCGGCCAGCGGCGCCGCGGTTACCGGTGCTCCAGGGGGTGCGGAGAAGCCAGGTCCGCCAATCGGCAACGGTCCGCCCCAGTTGTTGCCCGTGCCCTCAGTCCAGAACACGTTCACCTGCCCGTTCGTATCCACAACGAATACATCTGTTTGATTGGCGATGCCGTATTGCTGGCTGGCAGCGACCCCGGCCCCCGGCGGGGCGAACCCGGCCGGTCCGATTGGGTGCGGTCCGGTCCAATTCCCCGTATCGACGACCGAGAACACGTTCAACTGACCGTTGTTGTCCACGACATACACGTCGGTCTGGCCAGCGGCGCCGAAGCGTTGGCTCGCCGCCACCCAGGCGCCCGGCGGTGCGGCGAAACCCGGCCCGCTGATCTGCAGGGGCCCGCCAACGGGAAGTCCGTTGATCAATGAAATCAGGTTTCCGGGCGTAATCCAGAAGACGTTCAAATGGCCGGTGTTGTCGACCAGGAAGATATCGGTCTGATCCAGCGCACCGAACTGCGGCGAGACGGCGATCGGCGCACCTGGCGGGGCGAAGGGCCCAGTCAGGAACGGAATGATCAGTGGGCCGAGCGGCGGCATCGATTGCCAGACGCCGGCCTGCTGGACGGAAAACACGCCCAGTTGGCCGGTACTGCCGATCGCGAACAGATCGGTCTGATTGGAATTGCCCGCTAGCGGCGAAGCCACCAGCCGGCCGCCCACCGGATAGGTCACCGTGGCGAAGGTCTGGATCAGGCTGTTGCTCGCAACGGAGGGCAGTGGGCCATAGGCGACGTTCGACGTCTCCTGGGTGATGGTGTCGAGCGCACCGGAATATGCCGGTTGTGACAGTTCAGCCGTGAGCATGGTTGACGCGCCGTAGCGGATGGTTCCTGCTCCCGAGAGAAGCAGCGTAGTCCCGCCACCCGTGCCCACGATATTGAGCTGATAGGCGACGATGGGCGACAGATCGATGGCCGTCACTTGTGCCGAAGGATTGTCGGTTACCAGAGCCGGCAGTTTGATGGTCTCGGTCATCACCAGGTTCTGGTTGTTGTCATGAACGGTGAACGTCGCGGCGTTGATATTGCCGTTTCTGTCATTCCCGAGAGCAATCTTGAGCTGATAGCCGGCCGGCAGTTTCTGGCCCGGGAGCCTGACGAATGCCTGGGCTTGCGTGTGATTGCTGAAGGGGACGCCGCTGTTGATCAAATCCCCCGGGATGTTATTGGTCTGGGCGAATGCGGCTGACGGCCAGGTTTCCACTGACGCGCTGAGGATGGCACCGGGCGGGGCGACAAAAGGATCGCCTCCGATCGATGCGGTGTTTTTGACCGTGAAGACGAACTGCTGCCACGCTGCGTTGCCGCTCATCGTCGAGTACGCATTCAACTGAAAAGTAAAGAGGGCGAATTCTGGGGTGATGCTGGCAGTGGTCGAGAACGCGCCGACCATGTCCTCGGTGATGTCAATCGTGACGTTGACGCCGGTCAGGAACTCACCGTTGTTGCACAGGAAGTAGTTGTGGTTGCTGCCGAATGACATGTGTCGCCTCCAGTGAGGATTGCTCCGCGGCGTCCGGTGGTTCCGAAAAGCGAGGCTGTCTGCGGCAAGATGGCATGCGGCGCCTGCACGGCATATGCCGTGCCTGGATGAAAGACGCCGTGCAAGGTGGCAACCGACGGAACACTACCGAGACAACCGTCATTGGGTCAACGCCATGATGCGTGTGGCCCGCTTACCAACGACGCATTGGTCTTCTATGATCGCGTGCACTGCCACGGAGAAACCCACGCATGACCACCCCGCTTGCCGGCATCACCGTGCTCGATTTCGGCCAGATCTACCAAGGCCCCTATGCCACGCTGCTGATGGCCAAGGCGGGCGCCGACGTCATCAAGATCGAGCCGCCGGGGGGCGAGCCGCTGCGCCGTCGCGTGCTCGCCACCGGCAAGGGCGACACCACGCTGCCGATGGCCATGCTCAATGCCAACAAGCGGGCGATCACGCTGAACCTGAAGACCGCGCGTGGCCGCGACCTGCTGTGCCGCATGGCGGCGCGCGCCGACGTGCTGCTGGAGAATTTTTCCCCCGGCACCATGGACGGGCTGGGCGTCGGCTATGACGTGTTGCAAAAGGTCAACCCGAGGCTGGTTTATGCGACCGGCACCGGCTTCGGCATCAGCGGGCCGGATCGCGACAATCTGGCGATGGACTTCACCATCCAGGCCGCGTCGGGGATCATGAGCGTGACCGGTGCGCCGGATGGGCCGCCGATGAAGGCCGGCCCGACGCTGGTGGATTTCATGGGCGGCATCCATCTCTACGCCGCGGTCGTCACCGCGCTGTTTCAGCGCGACCACACCGGCGAAGGCCAGCTTGTCGAGGTGGCGATGCAGGAGGCGGTGTATTCCTCGCTAGCCGCCAGCTACGATTACTACTTCCGCACCGGCAACGTTCCGCCGCGCGCCGGCAACCGGCAGGCCGGACTGTCCAGCGCGCCGTACAACACGTTCGCCACCACGGATGGCTGGGTGGCGATCCACGTCGTCACCGAGGGGCACTGGACGAACCTGCTGAAGGCGATGGGACGCGAGGACCTGGAGGACGATCCGCGCTTCCGCACCAACACGGACCGCACGGCCCACATGGCGGAGACCGAGGCGGTGGTCGCCGCCTGGACCGGCACGCTGCCGAAGGCCGAGGTTGTCGCGGCGGCCAAGCGCTACCGCATCCCCTGCGCGCCGGTGCGCAACGCGGTGGAGGTGATGAACGATCCGCACATGCACGAACGCGGCATGCTGGAGCGGGTGGAGCACCCGGCGCTGGGCTCGATCGTCGCGCCCAATTCGCCGTTGCGGCTGCATGGGGCGGACCGGGTGAAGGCAGTGCCCAGCCCGTCGCTCGGGCAGCACAATATGGAAATCTATCACGGCTGGCTGGGATTGCCGGAAGCCGAGGTTACCGCATTGCAGCAAGAGGGGGTGATCTGATTACGACACCTCTCCGGCGCGCAGCGCGGGAGAGTTGGAAGGTGCGAAGCACCGAGGGTGAGGGTGATCGGGTCGGCATGTTAGAACGTGCAGCGGGGCGACCCGATCGCCCTCACCCTTGCCGCTGACGCGTCTCGACCTCTCCCGCTCTCGCGGGAGAGGTTAGGGCCGCGGCGAGTTCGGCGGCGCTGAACGGCTTCATCAGCGTGCGGTAGCCAAGCTCGGTCCACGATTGGCGCGCGTCGCTCTCGACATAGCCGGTCATCAGCAAAACCGGCAGCGCCGGCCGCAACGCCAACGCGTGCTCCGCAAGCTGGGTGCCCGTCATCTCCGGCATGGCGAAGTCAGCGAGCAACACATCGAACGCCGCCGCTTCGCGCAGCAACGCCAATGCCGCCGGCCCGCTCTCGGCCGCGGTTACCGTGTGCCCGAGTTCGTTCAGCATCTCCCGGGCGGTTTCGCGCATATCCGTGTCGTCATCGACCAGAAGGATACGCAGCGGCCGCCCCCCGGTGATCGTCTCCGCCACCGCCGCCGGCGCGCCTGGCTCCGGCGCCGCGCGCGGCAGGTAAAGCGTGACTGTGGTGCCTTTGCCCGGGACGCTGTCGACCGTTACCGTACCGCCGGCCTGGATAGCGAATCCATACACCATGGACAGTCCAAGCCCAGTGCCCTTGCCGACGCCCTTGGTGGTGAAGAACGGCTCGAACACCCGCGCCTGAACCTCCGGGGGCATACCGTGACCGGTGTCGGTCACCGAGACCATCACGTAGTCACCTTGTGGCAAAGTGGCCTGGTCAGTACCCGGCGTCGCTGCGACAACATTTCTTGTCCGGAATGTCAGCATCCCGCCCTCCGGCATTGCGTCACGTGCATTCAGGGCAAGATTGAGCAGGGCGACCTCGATCTGCACGGGATCGGCGAAGGCGGGCCATAGATCGGCGGCCAGATCGTGCTGCACGCGCGTCATCGGGCCGATCGTACGACCCAGCATGTCGCTCGTCCCGCCGATGACGGCGTTCACGTCGACCGGTTGCAGCACCAGGTCCTGCTTACGGGAGAAGGCCAGCATGTGCGCGGTGAGCCTGGCGCCACGTTCGGCAGCCCGCATTGCGATGTCCAGCAGGCGGTGTACCCGTCCCTCCTCCACCCGCTTCAACGCGATTTCCAATGCACCGATGATCGCCGCGAGCAGATTGTTGAAGTCGTGCGCGACGCCGCCGGTGAGCTGACCGAGTGCATCGAGTTTCTGCGCCTGCGCCAGCGTCGCCTGAGCACGTTGCCGTTGCTCGGCCTCGGCGGCCAGTTGCGCATTGGCTTCGGCCAGCGCCTGCGTGCGTTCCTCGACGCGATGTTCCAGGGTGGCGGCGAGTTCCAGAAGCTGGGTCTCGGCGGTGTCGCGGTCACGCTCACGGTCCGCCAGTGCGACTGCCAGAGCATTGAGTGCCTGTCCCAGGCGACCCAGTTCCGAGCCGCTGCGGGTGGGGCGGAGGTGGCGCGCATACTCGCCCTGGCGCAGGCGTTCGGCGGTCCGCAACAGCTCGCGCACCGGCAATTGGATGAAACGCCAGGCGATCAAGGTTGCGACGAGCAAAGCCAGGGTCAGGCCGGCGACGATCAGCACGATGCCGTTGCGCGTGGTGGCGTCGAGCGCGGCGAAGGCAGCCGGCTTGCGGCGTGCCGCCAGAACGCGCAGTCCGGAGTCGCCGGCGGGCACGGCGGTCACGATCAGCGCAGTGCCCGCCGGGTCGGTCACGTCGGCGGTTGCCGCCTGGTCCGCCTGGATCAGGGACAGCGCGTCCGACGGCAAGCTGGTGGCCGCACTGACAGTGCCATCCGCCATGTGCAGCAGCGCCGTGCCGTTCCGGTCGACCAGGGTCAGCGCGGTACCCGGCGGCAGCTTCGCGGCGAGGTCGCGGCCAAGCCGGTCGAGGTCGAGCGACAACACCAGCACACCAAGCACGCTGCCGTCGGCCGCGGTGATCGGTCGCGCCATCGGCAGCACCGGCGTATGGGTGACGGGCGCCGAGGCATAACCGCCGACAACGAAGCCGCCGGTTTGCAGCGCGGCCTGGAACCACGCTTGACCGGTTTCGTAGACCGCCTGTCCGGGACGGCTGGTGCAGAACCCGCGCCCGGACGGATCGGTAGCCACGATGCTGACGTAGATCGGATATTCCTGCTGAAGCCTGCCGAGCAAAGCAGAGCACAGTGGCGCATTGCGTTCGCGGATCGCCGGTGCCTGCTCCAAGGCGGTCAGGAGTTGCTTGCCGCCTTCGATAACACGCTCGACCTCGCCGGCACCGGACTGCGCCAGCACGAGGATTTCGCCCCGCACCTCTGCCTCGCGCGCCCGGCGCAACTGCACCTGGTCCATCGCCAGCAGCGCGATCGCCGGCAGCATGCACACGACGACAAGCAGTATCAGATGCAGGCGCAGGCTCATCGTCAAATACCTCTCCCGCGCAGCGGGACAGGTCAAGGCGCGACGCGACGCGGGTGGGGGTGTTCGGGTCGGTCCGTAGCAGGTAGAGCGAGGCGATCCGATCGCCCCCGGCCTCGCCGCTCACCCGTCTCGACCGCTCCCGCTCCCGCGGGCGAGGTTTTAAGGACGCCGGCGGGCGCCGTTGCGTCGCAACAGGAACTCCCGCCCCAGCTTCACCATCGGTACGCCGTCGTACTCGACAATGTCGGCCGTGGCATAGGTCTCGTGCCAGGAATCCGGAATGAAGCTGCCGGTGCCGACGACATCGATCGGCGCCCTGGCATCGGCCATCACCCGGCACTTGTCCACGCCGAAGCCGGACGATGCGACGATCCGCACTTTGCGATAGCCGGCCGCATCCAGCGCCTCGCGCGTGTGCCAGATCGCCGCCGCCGACACACCGGTGCCGACCAGGAAGCGCAGCTCGGTCTCGCTGCGATAGCGCCGGATCGCGCCGGGCGCATGGCGTTCCAACACCGCGTAGCTCTCGGCCGGACCGAGACCTTCGACGAACCGGCCGCCATGCGTGTCGAGGCGGAACGAAAGTTGGCCGGACGCGGCCAGGTCGGGAAAGTGCGCGCATACCGCCAGGGCGTCGGTGATCTCGCGACCGAAATAGTCCGCCAGCACGGTCATCGGCTCATCGGGAAAGGTCGCGCGGAACATCTCGGCGGCGCGCACCGTCGATCCGGCATAGCCGATCAGCGAATGCGGCATCGTGCCGAAGCCGCGCGACGCGCCGAACCAGTGCGCGGTGCCGTCATTGGCATTGCCGACGAAGCCTCTGGCGCCTTCTCGCTGTGCCGCCGCGCTGCCCACCGAGGCGGCATAGGCCATCATGTCCTGCATCTCGGCGCCGGCGCAGTGGCGGGCCTCCATCGCCAGGAACGCGACCTGCGGCAGCGCCAGGCTCATCTGGTAGGCGTTGTGTGCCGCCACGCAGGCCGGACCGATCTTCTGCAGCAGGATCGTTTCGAGATCGGAGAGCTGCACGAAGCTGCCGGTGATATAGACCAGCGGTTCGCCGGCGCCGACCCACGCACCCTCCGGATACATCAGGTCGATCTCGAACGCCGTGTCGCGTGCCGCCGCGACGGT
>JBEKNT010000265.1:0-9545 GCA_049522565.1 Acetobacteraceae bacterium | reverse complement strand
ACCGGGCCGCGCAAGTTCGTCGCCGAGCAGGAATTCCACAGCGCCGACTACGAAGGGCTACCGCCGATTGTCGAGACGTTCCTGGGCAACACCGGCGGCCACGCCACCTCGGCCTGTTTCGATGTTGCCGGCCCGGTGATCGGTGGGCGCGCGCACCTGACCAACCTGCCGTGGGAGCTTGAGGAAGCGGCGCTGTGCGGCAGTCTTGGTTTGCAGCACGTCAGTCTGCTGAACGATCTGCGCGCCATCGCGCATGCAGTGCCGCACTTGCTGCCCGACGAGACGGTGGCGATCAATGCCGGCACGGCTGTGGAGCACTCGCCGATCGCGGTGCTGGCGCCGGGCACCGGCCTCGGCGAGGCATTCCTGATCTGGAACGGACAGGACTACATCGCCTGCGCGTCGGAAGGCGGGCACGCGGATTTCGCGCCGACCAACCAGGTGCAGGCCGGGCTTTGGGCGTATCTGACCGATCGTTTCCGTCATGCGGGCTACGAACGGGTGTGCGCCGGCTCCGGGCTGCCGAACGTTTACGATTATGTGCGGTCGCGTGACCCGGCCTCGGAACCCCCCGCATTCGCCGCGGCCTTGCACGCCACGCGGGACCGCACGCCGCTGATCGTCGATGCCGCCCTCCATGACGCCGACAACAACCCGCTGGCGGCCGAGACGTTGCGCATCGTGATCGACGTGTGGGGGGCCGAGGCCGGCAACCTGGCGCTGAAGGTGCTGGCGACTGGCGGGGTGTATCTTGCCGGCGGCATGCCGCCCCGGCTGGTGCCGCAATTGCAGGATGGCGCCTTCATGCGGGCCTTCACCGCCAAGGGGCGCTTTGCCAACCTGCTGACCGCGGTACCGGTCCATATCATCATGGTGAATGCCGCATTGCTCGGAGCCGCCATCTACGGACTGCAAAGGCAGAAGTAGCTCTTCCCGCGTGGGGGTGCGTCGATCTGTGGACGGTCGCTCTACGCACCCCTCCCCCCGACTCCCTCGCACCAGGGGAAGGGGGAGTTGCCGGCCCACCGCACGCACGCATCGCCCCCAACTTTCGATCGCCGAGCCGTTGTGAAGGATGCAGCAAGTGACTGTCCAGGTAAGCCCGCTCGCGGGAAAGACTGTCGAGCCATCGATGCTGGTGAACGTGCCGGAACTGGTGGCAGCCTATTACGCCCGCAAGCCCGACCCGGCAGTGCCCTCGCAGCGCGTTGCCTTCGGCACGTCCGGCCATCGTGGATCCGCCTTCGACACGGCCTTCAACGAGGCGCATATCCTGGCGATCAGCCAGGCGATCTGTGAGCACCGGCGCGACCGCGGCATCACCGGCCCGCTGTTCATCGGCATCGATACCCACGCGCTGTCCGCCCCGGCACTGGCAAGCGCGCTCGAGGTGTTCGCCGCCAACGACGTCGACACGATGATCGACGAGCATGACGGCTACACGCCGACCCCCGTAATTTCGCACGCGATCCTGACGTATAACCGGAACCGCAAGAGCAGCCTCGCCGACGGGATCGTCATCACGCCGTCGCATAACCCACCGGAGGATGGCGGCTTCAAGTACAATCCGCCGAACGGCGGCCCCGCCGATACCGACATAACCACCGCCATCGAGCGCGCCGCGAACGCCCTGCTCGAATCGGGTCTCGCCGGACTGCGACGCATCCCGTACGACCGCGCGCGCAAAGCCGCCTGCATTCATCGTCATGATTATATCGGGCCGTACGTCGCCGACCTCGGCAGCGTGATCGACATGGAGGCGATCCGCGCCTCCGGCGTGACCATCGGGATCGATCCGCTGGGCGGGGCGAGCGTGCCCTTCTGGCAGCCGATCATCGACCGCTACGGCATCGCGGCAACCGTCGTCAGCGACACGGTCGATCCGACCTTCCGGTTCATGACCGCCGATTGGGACGGCAAGATCCGCATGGATTGCTCGTCGCCCTATGCCATGGCGCGGCTGATCGGCATGCGCGACAAATTCGACGTCGCCTTCGCCAACGATACCGATGCCGACCGGCACGGCATCGTCACCCGCTCGGCCGGCTTGATGAATCCCAACCACTACCTGGCAACCGCCATCGCCTATCTGTTTCGTAACCGTCCCGACTGGAACGGCGGCCGCGCTGTCGGCAAGACCATCGTCAGCAGCAGCATCATTGATCGGGTTTGCGCCAAGCTCGGCTGCAAGCTGGTCGAGGTGCCGGTGGGGTTCAAATGGTTCGTCGATGGCCTGATCGACGGCTCGTTCGGCTTCGCCGGCGAGGAGAGTGCCGGCGCCTCGTTCCTCCGGCGCGACGGAACCGTCTGGACCACCGACAAGGACGGGATCATCCCCGGCTTGCTGGCGGCCGAAATCACCGCGCGGACCGGGCGTGACCCGGGCGAAACATTCAACGACCTGACGCGCGAACTGGGCGTGCCGTTCTATGCGAGGATCGATGCTCCCGCGACGGCGCAGCAGAAAGCCCGGCTGAAGACGCTATCGCCGGATCAGATCGACATGCAGGACCTCGCCGGCGAGCCAATCCGCGCGAAACTCTCGGACGCCCCGGGCAATGGCGTTGCTTTCGGCGGCATCAAGGTGGTTGCCGACAATGGCTGGTTTGCCGCGCGGCCGTCCGGCACCGAGGACGTCTACAAGATCTACGCCGAGAGTTTCCGCAGCGAAGCGCACCTGCGACAGATCCAGCAAGCCGCGCAAGACGCCATAGCCCGAGTGTTCAAGCTGGCAGAGCCTGAATGAAGTGTCGAGCCTGCGGATCCGCCTGTCGCGGGATCCCGCCTGATCGTCACTTGCCGGTGGGCGGCGGTGGCACGGCAAGAGAGTTTGTCGTGGCGGCTGGCGCACCGGCGCCGTCGGCCTTGGCTGGCGCTTGATTGCTCGCGGCGACCCATTGGGCGCCCAGCGCGAGAGCCATAAGGATCACGCATATGACGGCCCAGGAGTTTGGCGCCACACCAAAACCGGACTGCACTTTCGACGCCGCGACGTTGGCAGCCGTCCGGTGCGGCAGAAGCGCAACCAGGCGACCGGCAATCGTCCCGAAGCCGGTAGCCGCCGATCGCCTGCCAGGAAGTGCCGCGATCAGCGCCGCGAGCCTGTCGGTCGCATATTTTTCCGGCAACCCGGCTAATCTGGCCGCCTCCTGCCACGGGTCGAGATCCGATCGCGCCAGTACCGACAGAACGCTGAGCAGCATTCCGTTCGTGTCCTCACCAATCGGAGCGTAGAGAAAATCGTCGAACTCGGATGAAAGCCGAGAAACAGGAGGATGCGTCATTCCGATCACCGTTTTCCGTCGCCGCTATCGAGCGCGTGGAGCCGGCAATGAAGCGCGAGCCACTGTAGCCGCATCCACTATAACCTAAGTGTTGCCCCGCCTGGTACCGCGTCAGGGTCGGAAACTACCTACTTAGCTCGACTTTATCGAACTACGCGGCATAGGTCGCGGGAAGCAGCGGGGTTTCGGCGGCGAGGTCATGCGCCCTGAGCGTCACCAGCGAGAAGAGGCCAAGCAGCGCCGGGGTGGTGCGCATGATCGCGAGGTCGGACCACTGCCGTTGGGTTTCGACGCCAAGATGGGCACGGGTTTCCTGAAAGGTGACTTCCAACTGCCAGCGCGAGACGAACCACTGAAGGATGTCGACGGGGACGGCGTCGAGGTCGGTGCAGAGGAAGGCTTGCGGCGGTAGTTCGCCGCGCGGATCGCGCACCAGCAGCCAGCGAATTGGCACCGGGGACAAGCCACCACGGTACCAAACGGCGGTAGCTGTGGCGATCTCAACGACACGATTGGTGCGGCCGTACCAGAGAGTGACGGTGTGGCGTTGCCACACCGTGCCGGCATCGTGCAGCACTTGCGTCAGTGTGGGCAGGCGCTTGCCCTTGACAGCTGGCCGTCCGCGGCCCGGTCGTCTGGGTGGTGCGGGCGCATAAAGATTGGCGTCGAGGCGCAGTCGGGTGACGACACTGACATAGTCGCGGACGGCGCCGAGGAATTCGATGGCGGCGAACGCCGTGTCGCCGACGATGACAACCCGGCGGCCCGGCAGCCAGCGATGGATCTGCAAAGCAACCTGGCGAGCCCAATCCAGCAACGTCTTGGGCGAGCGTGGTTTGCCGGCATAGAAGCGCTTGGATGGTGCGAGCACGGTGAGCAACGGCAGACCCATGATACGGCCGGCCCAGGGTATGTGGACGAGCAATTGCGCGGAAAGCCAGCGCAGACCGCTGGTCTTTACAAAATGTCCCTTGGAGGAGCGGACTGGATCGCGGTAGATGCCGCGGGCGCTGATCTTATGGCCCCAGCGCCGTTCGATGGTGTCGTCGATGCCAATCACCACAGCAGCGTCCGCACCGACGAAGGCGGCGACCAACAGATGCAGCAGCCAGCCTGCCACGGCGCGGGACGACCACACGGCTCGGTTGAGCACGCCATGGTGGATCGGGAAGTCGTTCTCCTGCTCCCGCCCGAGAATGCGCAACGCCGCCGTGACGGTTCGCTTGCCCGGCGCCAGAATGGCGCCTGCCACCAGCAGCAGGACGTTCTGCCAGGTCGGACGGGTGAACAGCCTGGGCAGCTCGGCCAGCCGCAACAGGAGGCGTTCCGGCAGGGGAGACTCGCAGGATGGAGGGATGGGATCGGCCTGTTGCATCCCATGCGTAGAATCGACTCGACCGAATCGCGGCAAGCGCCGAGTCGTCGGGCGCCCCGGGAGCGGGCAGACTGGCTGCTATGGACGGAACCCGACCCGACCCGCGTCGTGATTGCCGCCACGTTCGCCGGTCTCGACGTGGTGAAATCCCGCGGTGGTTATACGCTGGTTGATCCAGCCAGCGGTGCTCCGCTCGCTCGCCTGAAGCCAATTCCGCAATCAGATCGCTATGAACTGTTCTACTGGTCCGACACCCGGGGACGCTGGCGCACGTTCGGAGACTTCGGACGCCTCAGGCTCACTCTCGAACGAGCCCACGAAATCTTCCGGGAGGAAACAATCTTTCACATCCGCCCCGGGCGGTGACACGGGGCGATTTTCGATAAAGTCGAGCTTAGAACCTCGGCGATCTCATCGAACACCGCGTCCGACAGCGCGATGACATCGTGGCTCCACGCGGCCAGCAACGCCCGCATTGGCGTGCTATCCTCCTTGAACGCAGCGCCGACGATGGACGAAGCGTCGAATACGACGATCAATCAGCGCCGCCGCTCGGTCCGGTAAGCCGCGAGCTCGGAGTCGATGTCCGCGTCGGTGAGGCCCGCCTCGCGCGCCGCGCGACGGGTTTCGTCCAATACCTCCGCGAGCGGGTCATCGCCGGGCACCGGCCGCACCATACGATCCACCAGCCGCCCAACAGCGCGCAGCCGCCGTGCGTCGCTCAGGGCCCGAGCGGTTTCGGGTTCGACTGGGATCTCGACCTTTACAACCTCGTTCATCGTGTCACCTCGGCACCGGATATCGGGTCGCCGGATCAATCCTACCAGAGCATCCCGGGAGCGGCCACTGCGCTGGCCGGCGCGATAAGCGTGTTCCAAGGGCGCATTCGCGCCGCCCCTGCCACCCACCAACCCAGCGTACAGTCCGCCCTCACGAGCAGGAGGCAATCACCGATGCGGACGCCCGGTCTGCCACTCCCGCTCGGCCCGCATCGAGTCCGGCGGATCGAGTTCCGGGGCGAACGCGGTGATCACCGCGCCGCCGCCCATGAAATACGCACTCAACAACGACGCGTCGACGATCTGCTTGTCGCTGAAATGCCGCCGCGCCGCGTCCAACACGTCATCGGACAACCCACCACACGCCGTGAACGCAAACGTATAAGCACACAGCGCCTGCTCTTCCGCCGGCAACCCCTGCGGTACCTTGCCGTCCTTCAACTCCGCCATCTGCGCCGGGCTCATGCCGAGCTGCGCCAGCAACTGGCCGTGATGCGCCCAGCCATACGGCACGCCGCGCACGGTCGCGCAGATCACCAGTTCGCGCTGGCGCTCCGTCAGGTCGGTCTCGAAGCGCATGAAATGCCCGTACGTGCCATGCGCCTTCGCCGCCGCGGGCGAGTGCAGCAGGCACCGCATCAGGTTGGACACGTAGCCTCGACTCGCCTCGATATGTGCAAACGCCGCGGCGACATCGGGCGACGACGCGGGATCGACCTGGGGAAGCTTGGCCATGGCGGTTCTCCTGAATGTTCAGTCCAGCGGCGCGTTGGTGCGGTCGCGCATCAGCAGCATGGCGATGCCGCTCAGCAGCCCGCCCAGCATGACGAACCAGGCCGGCGAGGTCACATCGCCGGTGGCATGCACCAGCCAGGTGGCGATCAGCGGCGCGAACCCGCCGAAGATCGTCACCGCGAAGCCGTAGCCGATCGACAGCGCGGTGTAGCGCACATTGGTCGGGAAGAACTCCGACAGGATCGGTGCGATCACTCCGGAATACAGCGCCATCAGCACCGCGGCGATGCATTGCGTGATCAGCAGCCCGGTGAAGCTGCGCGTGCTGGTGACCAGCAGGAACAGCGGATAGGCCGCCACGACGGTGCCCCAGCTCGACAGCATCATCATGACCTTGCGGCCATAGCGGTCCGATGCCGCCCCGACCAGCGGGATCAGCACGATCACCACGACATTGGCGAGCGTGGTGGACAGCAGCGTCTGGTTGGTGGGGATCTTCAATTGCTGGGTCGCGAAGTTCGGCATCAGGATGAAATAGACGTAATTGCCGACGGTGCCGACGATGCTGATCGCGAAGGCCGCCAGCACCGCCAGCCGATGCGTCGTCAGCGCCGCGCGCAGCGGCGAGTGCTCCAACCGCTTCGCCGTCGCGGTGCGCGCGAAGGCCGGCGTCTCCGCTACCCGGGTGCGCAGGTAGAACCCGATCGGCCCCAGGATGAAGCCGATCATGAACGGCAGCCGCCAGCCCCAGGCATAGAACTGCGCGTCGGACAGCGCGTAGGCGAGCACCGCCGCGACGCCCGAGGCCAGGAACAGGCCAAGCCGCACGCTGACCAGCGCCCAGCTTCCGGTGATGCCGCGCTTGCCCGGCGGCGCGTATTCCACGAGGAAGGCGACCGCGCCGCCCCACTCGCCGCCGGTCGAGAACCCCTGCAACAGCCGGCACAGCACCAGCAGGATCGGCGCGCCGATACCGATGGTCGCATAGGACGGGATGCAACCGGTCAGCCCGGTGGCCGCCGCCATCAGGGCGATGGTCACCACCAGCGCCGCCTTGCGGCCGTGCTTATCGCCATAGGCGCCGATCACCAGGGCGCCGACCGGCCGCATCAGGAAGCCGACGCCGTAGGTGGCGAAGCTGCTGAGCAACGACATCGTCGGATCGGTTGCCGGAAAGAAGGCGCGGCCCAGCGCCAGGGCGAACAGCCCATAGATCGAGAAGTCGTACAACTCGAACAGGTTGCCGACGATGCAGGCGACGATCGCGCGCCGGCGCACCGCCGGCAGGTCGGCATCAAGCCGGTTCAGAACTTGTGGTGCTGCCGTGCCAGACACTCCATGCCCTCCACATCGGCCGATAGTTCCTGGTCGTTTGACCCGGGCGCCGGAACGCCGGCATGGCGCTGTCATTGCCAGCGGAGCGACGCAATCTCCCCCGGATATCGCACGACCGCACGCGCGGGATTGCTTCGCTTCGCTCGCAATGATCGGGGTCGCGGAGGGGCCGAACCGCCAGGATCACCGCACGGGATCGCCACGCTGCTGTCACGTCTATCCGCCCACCGGCACCGCCGCCTCCAGCCTGACATCGCCTGCGACGATGCGTCCGCGGCCCTGCGGCGTATCCAACAGCAGCGCGCCATCGGTGTCGATCCCGACGAATTGGCCGGTGACGAAACGATCGGCCAGCCGCACGCCCAGCGTGCTACCGGGGGGATGCGCCCGCACCAGCCACGCGGTGCGGATCGGCGCGAAGCCATCCTGCCGCCAGACATCGATCCAGCTCGCCAGCGCGGCCAGCAGCTTCTCGCGCGTGCCGTCCACCGTCGCCAGTCCGCCGCAGCCGACGATCGTGGAAACCTGATACGGCACGCCGGCCGGCGCGTGCAGCACATTCAGGCCGATCCCGAGGATCATCGCCTCGCCCGCCTGTTCGGTCAGGATGCCGGCGATCTTGCCGCCGCGCACCAGCACGTCGTTGGGCCATTTCAGCGTTGCGCGCACCTGGCGCGGCAACAGGGCATCGACCGCATCCGCCACGGCAAGCGCGGCGAGAAAGCCAAGCTCCACGTTGCGGGCCGGCGGCAGATCGAGGCGCAGGACGATCGACAGATACAGATTGCCCGGCGGGCTGAACCAGCGGCGCGACAGGCGGCCGCGACCGGAGCTCTGCTCATCGGCAT
The DNA here is from genome assembly GCA_049522565.1 of Acetobacteraceae bacterium. Taxonomy (GTDB): domain Bacteria; phylum Pseudomonadota; class Alphaproteobacteria; order Acetobacterales; family Acetobacteraceae; genus JASHVB01. The sequence continues at coordinate 1,189 of JBEKNT010000265.1, read as the reverse complement.
GCACCGCCGTGCCGTGCGGCGCGCCGGCATCGGCCAGCCGCCGCGCCTCGTCATTGGTCGATCCCAGCCGGTCGTAATGCCGAACGTCGAACACGGTCATTGCTGCCCGCCTGCTGGCGTTGCCCCGGGGAGCAACCCTAGCGGAGCAGTGGCGAGCGCGCCACAGGTGGCAACACCCGCGCTTGATGGCCGGATCGAGTGCGGCCATGACGATTGACGGTCGGGCATTCGCCCGAAACCATAAGCGACCCGATTCGCCGCGACTTGGCACGGATGGCACATGCGTTGTTTTGCACCGGCCCGGATGGTTGCCCGCCTGCTGCTCGTGAGTGCGATCGGCCTGGCACCGGCGCGGGTCCTGGCGCAGTCCGGCACGTTGCAGGCGCCCGCACACCAGCCTGCGGCATCCGCCCCGGCCAATCCCGCGGCAGTGCCGCGAGCGCCCGCAGCGGCGCCGCGCGCGCCAGTGCAGCAGGTCGCGCCGACCGGACCGGTGACGCCGGTCGTCCGCCCGCATGGCCCGGCCCACCCGGCCAAGCCGCCGGAGGCTCGGCAGCCGCCCTTGCCGCTGCCGCCGCCCGCCCCGGCGGCGCCGCCCGCGGCAGCCCCACCCACCGCCGCCGCGCCGGCACCTCCAGCGCCGGCCAAGCCAGCCGAAGAGGAAAAGCCGGTCGGCACCGGCTTGCCGCTGCCGCGGTTCGCCGCGTTGCGCTCGGACGACGTGAACCTGCGGGCCGGCCCCGGCACCCGCTATCCGATCGAGTGGGTCTACAAGCGGCGCGACCTGCCGATGGAAATCGAGCGCGAGTTCGAAGTGTGGCGGCTGGTGAAGGACCCGGACGGCATCCGCGGCTGGGTTCACCAGGCGACGCTGACCGGGCGCCGGACCTTCATGGTGCAAGGCGCCGACGCCACGTTGCGCGCCGAGCCGAAGGAAACCGCCGCCCCGGTGGCACTCCTGAAAGCCGGCGTGATCGGGCGCATCCGCTCGTGCGAGGCCGGCAGCGAGTGGTGCCGGCTCCAGGTCGGCGACTATCGCGGCTACCTGAAGCGCTCGCAGTTCTGGGGCGCGCTGCCGGATGAGGTCATCGCACCGTAGGGCGCATGCCTGTCCGCGCACGGTTGTCGACGTACCGCTGTCATTGCGAGGAGCGCAGCGACGCAGCAACCTCCCGCCTGGCGAGCATCG
>JBEKNT010000264.1:0-9646 GCA_049522565.1 Acetobacteraceae bacterium | reverse complement strand
CGATTACATCGGCAGAGATTGGAATAAACGTGAAACCTATAAAAATCGCTGGTGGATATTTGGAGAGCCTCGTGGAGAGTTTCGGCCCGCTTTGAAGTGCCTCAAGCGCTATATCGCTACGGTAGAAAGTAGCAAGCACCGTGTTTTTCAGTTCCTGGATGCTTCGATCTTGGCAGACAATAAGCTCATCGTGATCGCTAGCGCCGACGGCTTTGTGCTAGGCGTGCTGTCTTCGAGGATCCATTCGGTCTGGGCTTTACGTGCCGGCGGCTGGCTCGGAATGGGCAACGATCCGGTCTACGTTAAATCCCGTTGCTTCGACCCCTTCCCCTTTCCCGCCAACAACGACCTTCAGAAGCAGCGTATCCGCGTCATCGCGGAAGACCTCGACGCCCATCGCAAGCGCGTGCTGGCGGAACACCCGCACCTCACCCTGACCGGCCTCTACAATGTGCTGGAGAAGCTCCGCGCGGGCACCGCGCACGACGCCCTGGACTCCGACGACCGGCTCATCTTCGACGACGGCCTGGTGCTGATCCTGAAGGAGCTGCACGACAGGCTGGATGCGGCGGTCGCCGCCGCCTATGGCTGGCCGGCCGACCTCAGCGACAACGATATCCTCGCCCGCCTTGTCGCACTCAACCAGGAGCGCGTGCGCGAGGAAGCTGCGGGAAAAATCCGCTGGCTGCGCCCCGACTACCAGATCCCGCGCTTCGGCAGCGCGCGGGAAAAACTCGCCCTGACCGGCGGGGCGATGCGGGAGCCGGCCGCCGCCGCTGCGGCCGCCGGCCCGAAGCCGGCCTTCCCGGCCAGCGAACTGGAGCAGACGGCCATCGTATTGTCGGTCCTGGGATCGGTGGCCGAGCCGGTCAGCGCCACCGCGCTGGCCGCGCGCTTCCGCCAGGGACGCCGCGTGCTGCCGCAGGTCGAGGCGGTACTGGCAGCGCTGGTCCGCGTCGGCGGCCTGGTGCACAGCCCGGACGGCGGCCGCACCTTCGCACCGCGGCGCGCGGCGTGATCGTAGACGCGGTTCACTCGACGCGGCGAAGGTGCCACCGCGACAAACTTCCCCGCCAACCGGAGGACCGCGGGCTGCGAGCGATCCCGTGATGGCACCGGCCGACAATGTGAAGCGCGCGGCAAACAACGAATTTGCGTCCGGCCGGCTCCACCCCGCACGGCTGCAAAACATGGCGGAACCCGTCGTGTCATGCCGGCGGCGAGCGGGCCGCCGGCACCAGCCGGACCGGCGCGGGGTACTGGCCAACCAGGGGGTCCGGGGTCAACAGCGTGATGCCTTCCACCATCGCTTGCGCGACCAGAATGCGGTCGAACGGATCGTTGTGAAGCGCCGGCAGCCCACCGACGGCCAGTGCGTGCAAGCCGGTGATGGGCAGTTCACCGTAGCCGTTGTCCAGCAGCCCGCGGCGGAGCAACCGCGGGTCAACCCGGACGTCGTCGCGCCCGTGCCCATGCTTGATAGTCACCTGCCAAATACTGGCCGAACTGAACAGCAGATCGTTGGACAGGTCGGACAGCAAGGAGCAGGCAACGGGCGACAGGCGCGCCGGCTGGAGCGCCGCCCACAGCAGCAGATGCGTGTCGAGGAGAAGCTTCACTATCCGCCAGCGAAAAGCTGCGGGATTGCGTCGCGCGCGATTGCGTCGAAATCGTCGGGGACGGCGCCCTGACCTGCCATGAACCCGAGGCGGCGAATCTCGCGTTTGGCCGGAGCGTCGAGCGGCACGACCTTCGCCACCGGCCTACCGTCCTTGGCGATGATGAACGGCTCGCCGGCGGCCACTTGCTCAACCAGACGGGACAGGTGGGTTTTGGCTTCGTGGATGTTGATCTTGCGCATCCTGGCACCTGTGGACTAGGGCAGGTTAGTCTATCGTGAGGATATCACCGAGGGCATGGGAGCGTGGCCTTCCCGTGCTTCCCGCGCACCGGCACAGCGCCCGAAGTACTGGTCCCGGCGACCGGTTCATCTTCGACGGGCCCGCACTCTCACCCACAGCACCGTCGTCTCGCACAGCACGAAACGAGACGTCCATGAGACGCCTCCCCGCCCATTTCTCTCACGCCATGGATCGCCGTCTCCGGTATCAGGAAACGAGACGCTGGTGAGACGCCGCCGTCCCCTGGTCGCACCCACCGCCCCGCCCCTTCCCCGCGCCAGCGAAACGCTCTATCGACACGGTCCTGGACCGCCCCCATTCGCACAGGAGGTCGCATGACCGGCAGCCTTTCCGGCAAGACCGCCTTCGTCACCGCCGCCGCCCAGGGCATCGGTCGTGCCACCGCGCTCGAATTCGCCGCCGCCGGCGCCCGGGTCATCGCCACCGACGTGAACGAGGCGCTGGTGCACCAGATCGCCTCCGACCGCATCCACACCGCCCGGCTCGACGTGCTGCACGCGGCCGACGTGGCGCAGGCGGCGCTGGATGCCGGCGCGGTGGACATCCTGTTCAACTGCGCCGGCTTCGTGCACCAGGGCACCATCCTCGACGCCACCGACGACGAGTGGGACTTCGCTTTCGAACTGAACGCCCGCTCGATGTTCCGCAGCATGCGCGCGTTCCTGCCGGGCATGCTGGAACGCGGCCATGGGGTGATCATCAACATGGCGTCGGTCGCCTCCAGCCTGAAGGGCGTGCCCAGCCGGTTCATCTACAGCGCCACCAAGGCGGCGGTGATCGGCTTGACCCGATCGGTCGCCGCGGATTACGTGACGCGCGGCATCCGCTGCAATTGCCTCTGCCCCGGCACCGTGCACACGCCCAGCCTGGACGAGCGCATCAACGCCAACGCCGCCGCCGCCGGTTCGGTGGAGGCTGCGCGTGAGGCGTTCATCGCGCGCCAACCAATGGGCCGGCTGGGCACGCCGGAGGAGATCGCCGCGCTCGCCGTCTATCTTGCCTCCGATGCGGCGCAGTTCATTACCGGACAGGCGGTCATCATCGACGGCGGGCTTACTCTCTAGGGAAACAGGAGACTCTCATGAAACTGCTGCGTTACGGCCCACCCGGCGCCGAAAAGCCCGCCCTGCTCGACAAGGACGGCACCATCCGCTGCCTGTCCTCCGTGGTGCGCGACATCGACGGCTTCGCGTTGTCCGACGCCGCGCTGAAAATGATCGCCGGCATCGACCCGAACACGCTGCCGAAGGTGGATCCCAGCGTGCGGCTGGGTTCCTGCGTCGCGCGACCGGTGAACTATGTGTGCATCGGCCTGAACTACGCCGACCATGCGGCGGAAGCCGGCATGCCGCTGCCCAAGGAGCCGATCATCTTCCTGAAGTCGCTCGGTGCGCTGTCCGGCCCGAACGACAACGTCAAGATGCCGCGCGGCTCGAAGAAGCTCGATTGGGAGGTCGAGTTCGGCATCGTCATCGGCAAGACCGCGCGCTACGTGCCGGAGCATAACGCGATGGACTACGTCGCCGGCTACTGCGTGTGCAACGACGTGAGCGAGCGCGAGTTCCAGCTTGAGCGCGCCGGTACCTGGGACAAGGGCAAGGGCTGCGACACGTTCGGCCCGACCGGACCGTGGGTGGTGACCAAGGACGAGGTCCCCGATCCGCAGAATGTCGCGCTATGGACCGAGGTGAACGGCAAGCGCATGCAGAACGGCACGACGAAGACGATGATCTTCGGCGTGGTGAAGCTGGTGAGCTATGTCAGCCACTTCATTACGCTGCACGCCGGCGACGTGATCGCCACCGGCACGCCGCCGGGCGTCGGTTCGGGCGTCAAGCCGGAACCGGTGTTCCTGAAGGTCGGCGATACGATGCGGCTGTCGTGCGAGGGACTCGGCGTGCAGACCCAGAAAGTCGTGGAAGCCTGAGACCGGGCGACCCGGGCGGTTGACGCACCGGCGGCCGGGCCCGCTCCCGCGCGTGGCGGCCGGCGCGGGCCGGCAATCCGTGACGTTGCCGGCGGGCACGCACGTCATGGCCGGCCTGCGTCGGCCATGACGTGCGGGGAACGTGGCGGGCCGATACTACGAACTGGCTTCCCAGGCCACCACCGCCATGCTCGGTGAGTGGATGAAGCCGGTGGTCAGCGCGATGCCGCTGGCGCCGCTTATGTTTCCGATCCGGCCGCCAGGCCGCAGATCGAAGCTTGTGTTCGCAGTACCCGCGAGACAGTTCGTGATGTTCAGCACTGAGAAATCCGGCAGTTCGGCCGACCGCTGCTCCAGGATCCACCGCACCTCGCTGCCGATCGGCGCGGTACCGCGGAGGCTCGAATTGCGCGGCACCGCGCAGGGCAATAGCGACCGGCCAACCCGGCCGTCGACCCATCCGCTTTGCAACGTCCCGCCGGGACCGCCTAACGTTGCGGCATGCCGTTCGCCATCACCCTACGGTTCGACCCGACAACCGCGCCCGTGATCGCGTCGCTGTGGCGGGCGCTTGCCGCCGCCCGCATCGATAGCGACCGGCACGACCTCGGCTATGCGCCGCACGTCACGCTTGCGATCTACGGCGACGACACGCCCGCCGCCACGCTGCGGGAAGCACTGCCACACGCCAGCCAAGCCTGGGACCCGTTGCCGGTCACACTCGCGGGATTGGGCGTGTTTCCCGGGTCGTCGCCGATCCTTTTTGCGATGCCGGTGGTCACGCCCGCCCTGCTCGCCCGCCACGCGGCGCTGCACGCCGCACTGCGGGGGTTGATGCCGCATGCGCATTACCGGCCCGACGCCTGGGTGCCCCATGTCACCTTGTCCGGAGCCTTGGCCGATCCGGCGGCTGCTCTGGGATTGTTGCTGCCCCTCTGGCGCCCGGTGACGGGCCTGCTGGATCGGGTTGACCTGGTGCACTTCCGTCCGGTCGAAGTGCTGTACAGTCGCTCCCTGCCGGCAGGATGACACCGATCGCCCGCGCGGCGGAGCGAGCCGCAAGGCACCGGGGGAAGCTGCGGCGTGCCAACCCGGTCACCCGCACCCTTGTCGCTGGCGGTTGGTCCGCTTCACGCGCCGACCGCGCCGATCCGCGTCGCGGCTCTACCCCGCGCGCACTGCGGGAGAGGTTATGCGCGGGGGCAAGCTGTGGCATTCTGCCCGCATGCGCATCGTCTGCCCGATCTGCTCCGCCGCCTATGAGGTGCGGGACGCCCTGCTGGCCCCCGGCCGTACCGTGCGTTGCGCGCGCTGCGGCGAGCAATGGGTGGCCATCCCGGCGACCGAAGCTGCCCCGGCCCCGCCCGAGGCCGCCGACGAGCCAGCCTCGCCGATACCGCCACACCAGCCTCCGGCCGCACCGCCGCGCCTGACGGCAATGGACCGCCTGACGAGCCAGCCGGCGTCCCTGCCGCACACCGGCTTCGGGCTGCCGGCCGCCTGGGCCGCGAGCCTCGTCGTGCTGCTGCTGTTCGGCTGGGGACTCGTCGCCTGGCGCGCCGACCTGATGCGGGTCTGGCCGCCCAGCACGCGGCTGTATGACGCCATCGGTCTGACGCCGGCCACGCCGCCAGGGCGCTGATCGGCCGTGCTACTCCGCCGCGACGCACAGCGCCTCGGGCGGCGACTGTCCGATATAGGCACGCACCGCCTCACCGAACGATTCGAAGATCCGGCGGGAGACGATGTCGGTCGGCCAGTCGTATTCCGGGTGCCATTGGATACCCATGGCGAAGCCCAGCGCCGGACCGGCCGGGGTATGCGCCACGCGCATCGCCTCGATCGTGCCGTCGGGGGCGATCCCTTCCACCACCAAGCCGGGTGCCAGCCGGTCCACTCCCTGGTTGTGCAGCGAGTTCACGGCGATCTCGGTCGTCCCGGCCAAGCCATGCAGCCAGCCGCCCGGCGTGATGCGGATCGTGTGCGCCTTGCCCTGCCGCACCTTCACCGAGGCCTGCATCGGCGTCGAGTGGTCGATCCGGTCGGGGAGGTCCTGCAACCGCTGGTGCAGCGAGCCACCCATGGCCACGTTCAGTTCCTGGAAGCCGCGGCAGATCGCCAGCACCGGCACGCCGCGCGCCACCGCGGCGCGGATCAGCGGCAGGGTCGTGTTGTCACGCGCCGGATCCTCCCAGGTGCCCTCGGCATGCGGCGGCCCGTTATAATAGCTGGGATGCACGTTGGACCGGCTGCCGGTCAGGATGATGCCGTCCAGCCGCTCGAGCAGGGTTTCCAGATCGCAGGTAGAGCCGTTGGCGGGCAGGAGGACCGGAACGCCGCGCACCACTTCGTCGGTGGCGCGCACGTAGGTGTTGGAGGCGGCATGATTCGGCATGCCGAAAACACCGAATTGTTTCGTGCAGCAGCTTATGCCGATCAGCGGCTTGACGATTCGCCCGGACCTCATGGCTCCGCTTATAGTTCACGATCTTGACGATAATATGAAGCAAATCCATGCGCTGACGGTCATGAGCGAGACGCGCGGCGGCCCCGCAGGGCCGGAATAGGGGTCAGCCACCGCCGCTACCGTTCTGGAAATTTCGCGGATCGACGAATTCGAACAACTTCGGATCGATATTGAGCCCCTGCTCGACATTATACAACGTCACCCGCGTTTCCCGCCGTTGCGCGTCCAGCACCGTCCATTGCCGCAGGGCCAGCGGATGATCGGCGAACACCAGGGTCAGCGAGCCATCCTGCGGCGATCCGCTGCGCACCACGGTGACCTGAAGCTGCCCCGGCAGGCGCTGGAAGCCGACGACCCGCACATCGCCGCCCAGGCTGACATGGTCCGCCAGCAGGATGCCGAGCGGGGTCAGCGACAACGGCAGATTGCTGACCTGCTCGATCGAGCGATCCTCGAAGACCAGGTTGCCGTGGGCGGCCACCAGCAGGAAGGGCGCCGGCGGATCGTACTGGAAGCGCATGCGGCCGGGCCGTTCCAGCCAGGCGGTCCCCTCGCTCATCGCCCCGTCCGGGGCGACCTGGAGGAAATGCGCCTGCAACGTGTGGATGCCGTTCAGATACGCCTCGATCCGCGCCAGGTCGGCGGCGTCCTGGGGAGGCGGCTGGGTCGTGCCTTGGGCCCGCGCGGCCAGCGGTGCCAGCAGCGGCGGGAGGAGGGCGAGACGGAGCAGGGTGCGACGGTTCATGTCCGTGATGTGGCGTCGGGGACCGCGATTGCCAAGCGGCGGGGCGGGCGGGCCGTGGGACTCCCCTCCCGTTCTGGGAGGGGGTTGGGGGGAGGGGTCGGTTGGTGCGAGCCTCCGGCCGGCGCGTCCCAAAGGGGACCCGCAAGGCGAGGGCGCCGGTTCCCGGGAGTTCGCATTACGGCCGGGAACCTCCGGGCTGGTGCTGGTGCATGCGCTTCTGCTGGCGCAACCAGCGGCGCGCTGCCCGGCCGACCGGTATCGTCCGGCCGACGCGGTCCGTGTTGGGGGCACGTATTGGTGCATGGGGTCTTGCCGCCGGTTCGGCACGGGCGCTCGCGGGCGCCGGCTGCGCCGGGGTTGGCAGAATTGGTGCATGGGCTTTTGCCTGCGCTGCCAGGCCGGCCGGTGCCACGGCGCCGCGCACGCCATCGGAGGCGGGATTTGGTGCATGGGGTTTTGTCGCCGGTTCGGCACGGGCGCTCGCGGGCGCCGGCTGCGCCGAGGTTGGCAGAATTGGTGCATGGGCTTTTGCCTGTGCTGCCAGGCCGGCCGGTGCCACGGCGCCGCGCACGCCATCCGAGGCGGGATTTGGTGCCTGGCATTGTGCCGCCGGTTCCGCACGGCCGCCCGCCGGCGCCGGTTGGGACCCGGGCTGCGCCGCGGCCTGGGGAATTGGTGCATGGCCTTCTGGCAGCGCTGCCGGATGAGCCGGCGGCCGGGCGCTCCGCAGGCCATGCGCTGCGCGTTCTGCGGCATCCGGTTTTGCCAACGGCTCTGCACGAGCGCTCGCCGGCGCCGGTTGCCACGCGGGCCGCGCCGGGGCCGGCGGAATTGGTGCATGGGCTCCTGGCCGCGCTGCCGCCGAGGCAGAGAGCGACGCCGCCGAGCCGGGGGCAGCCCCACCCACCGCCTGTTCTGGTGCAAGGGGTCCTGCCTGCGCTGCCGCTCCCGCGCCGGGCGAGGTGGCCCGGATGGCGGCGTCCGCCCGCCGCGCCTGACGGGCCAGCGCCATGGCCTGTTTCCATGGTGCAAGGGCCGCTGTCTCCGCCAGCAACAGGACGCGGTCCTCCGCCCGGGTGATGCCGCATGTCGGCCGGGGCGGCACCCGCAGCTCCGGCGCTATCGGGTTCATGCGAGCGGCGAGTTCGGGCGGCAGGCGGTCGCGGTGAAGCACGGCGAACGTCCGCACGCGGCTGCGGCGGAGGAAGCTGACGTGGTGGCGATTGAAGGCGCGGGAGTCGGCGCTGTAGTCGCCATGGATAGTACGGACGGCGCGGAGGCGGGCCATGCCGTCCGCGGTGCGGGGGCCGGTGCTGCGGCCGCCGTGCATGCGGCACCGCAGCTTGCCGTGGATCGCCGGGGCGCGGCACGGGCAGCCTGCGCGGGTGCGGGCGCCGCAGCGCGGGATGAGGGTCAGGTTGGGGTTGCCGCGGCGTTTGGTGGCCGGTGCGGGCGATGGCGGTTGGGCTGCCGGCGGCCCGGGTGGGGCAGCGGTGGTGCAGGCGGGTGAGGACGGTCGAAGCATGGGCGCGCACTCCTGGCAGGCTTCCGGAGCGCCAGAGTATCATTTCCTAGGAAAAAAGGCTAGATTGGTCAGCAGGGCGCTTGGACGAACGCCCGGCCGTTCCGCGGGGCGGTGACGACCCAATGCCGGTTGCGGCGATAAACCGGATTATCACGCGCTAATTCGTGGCCGGATGAATGGCTCAGCTTCCCAGATGCTACCGGAGGGTCAGCTATGGGTGGATTCCAGACCTTCGGAGATCCGGTGAGCTGCATGGGTGGCGCACTGAATTCCGCATCGAAGTCAGATGGCGTGCGCGGCTCTAAGCGCCGGCAGAACCTCTCGTGCGATTCGCTCGAAGGTCTGAACGTGCCGATCGAGCCGTGGATAGAACAGCACCAGTTCCGTAATCCCAAGCGCGATCAACTGCCTTGCCAGCCGGGGTACAGTCTCCTCGGACTCGTATAATGGGCTCGAGCCGCCAGCCGACGACATGTAAAAGGAGCGCCGCAGGCTGGATGGGTCGCGCCCGATCGCGACGCAGCGCGCATTCATCGCCGCCACGCGTTTGCGGGTCTCTTCGATCTGGGCCTCGTAAGTCGCGGCAAAACTCATGGTATTCCAAACATCGGCGTGCCGCGCGGCATGACCAAGCATGACCGGACCCAGAGCGGCGATAATTAGCGGGGGACGTGGCGACTGCACCGGGCGTGGACAGAGCGCGGCGGCATCGACCTTGTAGTAGCTACCCTGGTACGAGGTCTCCTCCTGTGACAGCAGCCGATGGACGATCTCGACGTATTCACCGAACCGGGCGACGCGCTCCTTGGCGCTCCAGTTCTCGACGCCCATCATCTGGCAGGAGGGATCGCTCTCCAGTCCAATCCCCAACCCGATATCGAGCCGGCCGCCCGAGATGTGATCGGCCGTGAGCGCCTGCAACGCGAAGAGAGCCGGGTTGCGGAGCGGAATCTGCGCGACCAGGTTTGCCAGGCGAATGCGCGTGGTGGCCATCGTGACGGCCGACAACAGCGACCACATCTCAAACCAGATGCCCTTCGTGCCGCGGTAATCGGTGAAG
>JBEKNT010000263.1:0-9666 GCA_049522565.1 Acetobacteraceae bacterium | reverse complement strand
GAGCATCCAGCCGGCGATCGCCTCGGTGCGGTCGGCCACCACGTCGGCCCAGCCGGGCGCTTGGTAGCCTTGCAGCACGTGACGTTCGGCGCCCGGCAGCCGAGGCAGCGCCCGGGCGGTGACCGCGTCCGTCAGGTCGCCCTCGCCGGCGATCATCAGGACGCGCCCGGCCACGCCGGCGAACGGCGCCGGATCGAGCCGCGACGGCACGCACAGCACCACGCCCGCCACGCGGCCCGGTGTGGCCGAGACGAAGCCGGCCAGGTCGCCCGGCATCTGGGCCGCCACGTGCGCCGCACCCAGCCCGAGATGGTCCCACAGCGCCGCCAGCCGTTGCGGCAGGGTTGGCTCCGTTGCATCCACCGGCCCGTGTCCTTGTCGGTTGCAGAGCCGGCATCATGGCCCAGATTCTGCCCGCCGGCACCAACGCGTGGCGCTCACCCCAGCTTAGGCCGGTTTCTGGTGCATGAGCTTCTGCTGCCGCAGCCAGCGGTGTGCCGCCCGGCCAACCGGTATCGTCCGGCTGCTGCTGCCCGGTCTTGGGGAGCGTTCTGTTGCATGGGCTTTTGGCTGCGCTGTGCACCGGACCGGTGCCGGGGCGCTGCATGGCCCGCGCTCGATGCGTTCTGGTGCAAGGGGTTTTGCCGCTTGGTCCGCGCCGACGCTCGCCGGCGCCTGGTCCAGAGCAATCCAGGCCGGGGCCGGCGGAATTGGTGCATGGGCTTTTGGCTGCGCGCCGTCGGAGCGGTGTGGGTGGCGCCCGGCCGAATTGGTGCAAGGGGTTCTGCCTAGGCTGGCGCCGGAGCGGCAGGCGGCGCTGCCAGGCTGGTGGCAGCCGCGCCGGTCGCTCGCTCTGGTGCATGGGGTTTTGGCTGCGCTGCGAACCGGGCCGGCGCCGGCGCGGTCCCGGTGGCGGCCGGTCGAATTGGTGCAAGGGGTTCTGCCTGCGCTGGCGGCGGAGCGGCAGGTGCCGCCGCCGGGCCGGTGGCAGTCGCGCCCGTTGCTCGTTCTGGTGCATGGGATTTTGGCTGCGCCGCGAACCGGGCCGGCGCGGTGCGGGTGGCGCCCGGCCGAATTGGTGCAAGGGGTTCTGCCTGCGCTGGCGCCGGAGCGGCAGGTGCCGCCGTCGGGCCGGTGGCAGCCGCGCCCGTCGCTCGTTCTGGTGCACACGGTTTTGGCTGCGCTGCGAACCGGGCCGGCGCCGGCGCGGTGCGGGTAGCGCCCGGCCGAATTGGTGCAAGGGGTTCTGCCGGCGCTGGCGCCGAAGCGGCAAGCGGCGCCGCCGGGCCGGTGCCAGCCACTCTTTCTGGTGCAAGGGGTCTTGGCTGCGCTGCCGCCAGCGGACCCGACGGTGCGAGCGAGCTGGCGCAGCCCGCGCGCGCGGCCTGCCGGGCCGGCGCGATGGCCTGCTTCCAAGGTGCAAGGGCTTCGGCCTCGGCGCGCCGCATGGCGCGGTCCTCGGCTTGGGTCAGGCCGCGTGCCGGGTGGAGCAGCTTCAGCAGTTCCCCCGGCATGTCGCCCAGACGGACCGCGAACTCGGGCGGCAGGCGGTCGAGGTAATCCAGCGCCTGCCGCTCCACCCGCCCGCGGGCTTGACCCACGGGACACCGCGGCTTGCCGTGGGCCGACGGGACGCGGCAGGGGCAGCCCGCGTGGGTGCGAGCGCCGCAACGGGGGATAAGGACGAGGTTGGGATTGCCATGGCGCTTGGCGGCCGGCAGCGGCGACTGGGGTTGGGCCGCTGCCGGACTGGCTGGGGCGGCGATGGTGCAGGTGCGTGAGGACGGGTGAGGCATGCGGCACGCTCCTGCAGGCTTCCGGAGCGGGCAGAGTATAATTTCCTAGGAAAGAAGACCAGACAAGACACATGGCGCCCAACGGCAGACACCGGGCCGCGCTACAGGGTGGTGACGAACCATGGCCGGAAATCGCCGGTGTCCGCTGGTGAAGCCGGTGCGGCCTACGGCTGGAAAATTTATCCCGGAGGAAGTGGAGCGGCGATCGCGGAGCAGCACCAGACTCGGCTTCGTGCCTGGTCCACGCTCATCGCGGCGCGATTGAGTAGCAGGGGGTTATGGGATCGCTGTGTACCGAAGAGACCCCCCTCCCGTCCGCGGCCCCGCATTGGTTGACGCATCGCAACCCCCCGATCATCTTGCGAATCGTTCACGTCGAGGACGCCGCCCTATGGCCCTGAGCCGCACGACCCGTGTCAATGTCCTGATCGGCAACGGCCATTTCCTCTCGCATTTCTACGTGCTGTGCCTGCCGCCGCTGTTCCTCGCGTGGCAGAAGGCGTTCGACGTATCCTTCGCCGAACTCGGCCTGACGGTGGCGCTGATGTCCGGCACCACCGCGGTATTGCAAACCCCGGTCGGCTTCCTGGTGGACCGTTACGGAGCGCGGCCGTTCCTGGTCGGCGGCGCTCTGCTGATGTCGCTGTCGATGGCGGCGATGGGGCTGGCCACCAGCTTCTGGCAGATCCTCGCGCTGGCGACGCTGTCCGGCATCGGCAACTCGGTGATCCACCCGTCCGACTACGCGATCATCAGCGGCTCGGTGGTCGGCGACCGCATGGGCCGCTCCTTCGCATTGCACACCTTCAGCGGCAATCTCGGCTTCGCCTCAGGCCCGCCGGTGATGGCCCTGCTCGCGGTAACGTTGGGCTGGCGCGCCAGCCTGATCCTGGTCGGCTTGCTGGGCGTGCCGGTGGTGCTGGCGATCCTGCTGCAAAGCGCCATCCTGAACGACCAGGTGCGCCACGAGCCCCATCACGCCGGCGCCCCGATCAGCGGCCGGGCGCTGTTGTTCAGCCGCACCATGCTGCTGTTCTTCGGCTTCTTCCTGCTCGGCTCGATGGCCGGGGCGGGGGTGCAGGCCTGGCTGATCACCGTGCTGCACACGGTGAAGGGGATGGAGCTGGCGATCGCCTCCGCGGCCCTGACCGGCTACATGGCGGGGTCAACCTGCGGCGTGCTGGTGGGGGGCTGGTTCGCCGACACCTATCGGCAGCACGTGTCGGGCTTCGCGGTGGCGCTGACGGTCGTGTCCGCGACGCTGGTGCTGGTGGTGGCCCTGGCGGCGCTGCCTTGGGAGGCGGTGATCGGGTTGATGTTCGCCTCCGGCCTGGCGCTGGGCGCCAGCCGCACACCGCGCGACGTGATGCTGAAGGACGCGTCGCCGCCAGGGCAGATCGGCAAGGTGTTCGGCTTTGTCAGCGCCGGGCTGCCGCTGGGCAGCGCGCTGACCCCGGTGCCGTTCGGCATGCTGATCGACCGGCATCATCCCGAGCTGGTGTTGATCCTCGTCGCCGTGCTGCTGCTGGCGAGCCTGCTGTGCATGGGCAGCGCGCGGGCCTCGGCGCGGGGGGATGTGATGGCGGTGGCGGCGGAGTAGGGGAGTGGGTCTGGCCGGTCCACTGGCGTGGACACATCCCAAAGGTTCCGTGCCGGGGCCGGCTTTTTGAGATACGGCGACGGCCGGCGTCGCTTCGCATGCACAGCGATCCCGTGCACGTCACGCCGCCTCCGCCGTCTCCCCGCAGTCCCGCTCGAACACCGACGCCGGATCGAGCACCGTGGTCCGCCGCATGTCGCGCACCTGGGAAAGATCGTAGCGGCAGCCTCGGTGCATCACCGCGCGGTTGTCCCACAGCACCAGGTCTCCCACCCGCCAGGCATGGCGATAGACGAACTCCGGCTGCGTCGCGTGTTCCAGCAGATCGCGCAGCAAAATGCGCCCGGCCGGTAGCGCCATGCCGATCACCCGCCGCGCATGCGCGCCGATATACAGCGCCTTGCGCCCGCTGCCCGGATGCACCCGCACCAGCGGCCAGCGCACCGGCGGCATGGCGCCGCGGATTTCCTCCTCGGTCGGCTCCCAGCCGAGCGTGCTGCGCGAGTGGTGCACCCAGTGCTCGGCGAAGCGGTCCTCCGCCTCGGCACGCAGCACGTCCGGCAGTGCGTCATAGGCGGCGCGGCAATCGGCGAATTCGGTCTCGCCACCCCAAGGCGGCACCGTCACCGCGCGCAGCATCGAATACTTCGCCGCCGGACGCTGATAGGAACTGTCGGAATGCCACAGCCGCGTACCCAGCAGCGACAATACGCGGCGATGGTTCGGATCGATGACGTAGCCGTTCTCATCCAAATTCGACAGGTCGATCATCTGCTCCGGGATGCGGCTGTCGGCGCTCTTCACCGCCTTCTTGCGGCCGATATCCGGTGGCCCGAAATTGGCCGTGAACGCGAGCTGCTGCGCGTCGTCCACAAACTGCTCCAGGAACACCAGAATGCCGTACTGGTCGATGGCATGCTCGAAGTCGCGCGCGGTCGCGGCATCGATCGGCTGGCGCATGTCGAAACCCTGCACCTCTGCCGCGAAATGCCGGTGCAGCGGCTTGAACGAGATCGCCATGCTCACAATCCTCCCGCGCGGGCCGCCGGCGTTGTGCTCGTTGCGCCCGCCACGGGACTGTATCGCAATCATGATCGACCACCTAGACGCCGGCGCAGACCCCGCCCCCTCTCCGTCACTGCGAGGCGCGTGGCGACGCAGCAATCTCCCGCCGGAAGCAGCCATCGCTCCGCTCGCCGGGCGGGGATTGCCGCGTCGCTCTGCGCCGCGCAATGCCGCGACGCTTGTCTCGTATTGGTTGACGCCATCGGCCGAGATATGTTTATTCCGGTCGCGTGCGATCGTCTCAGCCGACGCGTCGGGGAGCCAGGACAGGCTTGATGCCCGCCTTTATTGACCAGCACTTCCGGATATTCCTCATCGACGTGCTCCGGCTCGGCCTATGGCTGCTGATCCTGGTGCTCACCTTCGTGCCGCTGGAGCGCCTGTTCGCCCTGCATCCGCAGAAGGTGTTTCGCAAGGCGATCGCCGTTGACCTGGGCTACTACTTCCTCAACAGCCTGCTGACCGGTCTGTTGCTGAGCCTACCGCTGGCGTTGGTGGCCTGGGGCGCGCATCGCGTCGTTCCGGGCAGCCTGCACGCAACGATCGCGGCATGGCCGTTGTGGTGTCGTGCCCTCGCGGCGCTGGTGGTAGGCGAGCTTGGATTCTACTGGGGCCATCGCTGGACTCACGAAATCCCATTGCTCTGGCAGTTCCACGCGATCCACCACAGTGCCGGGCAACTCGATTTTCTGGTCAACACCCGCGCCCATCCGGTGGACATGGTGTTTGTCCGGCTGTGCGGCCTGGTGCCGCTCTATATCCTTGGGCTGGCCGGCCCGGTCGGCGCCGCGGGCAGCCTGATCCCGGTGATGATCGTCCTGATCGGCACGGTGTGGGGCTTCTTTATCCACGCCAATCTGCGCTGGCGCCTGGGTCCGCTGGAGTGGCTGATTTCAACGCCGGCCTTCCACCACTGGCACCACACTCTGGCCGCGCCGACCAATCGGAATTACGCACCGATGCTGCCTTGGCTCGACCGGATCTTCGGGACGCTGTACGTCCCGAAAGGGCAATGGCCGTCAGGCTATGGCATCGATGGTGCCATGGCCGAAACGCTCGGCGGACAGCTTCTCCAGCCGTTGCGTGCGGAGCAACCGTTGACCCTTGCGTGAATGACGCGTCGCCCGACCTACGCCGACATGCTGGCGCAGGGCTTGCCGGCTCTGCGGCGGCGGCGCAGCACGCCCCCAAGGCCGACGACGCCGACACCCAGCAGCGCAAGTGACGCCGGTTCGGGAGCGCTCATCGAAACGCCGTCGAGCAACGAGAAAGGCGGTTCACCCGAGGGCGTGCCAATGGCGAGGAAGGACAGCACATCGCTGGTGGCGTCCGCGGTGAAGGTGAACGTCTGATACATCCACCCACTGAAACCCTGGCTGGCATTGCTGTAGACCGCCGTCGACTGCGTTTCGGAACCGAGGCTGACCTGCCATTGCTCCGTGTTGGGGCCGTAGAAATTGTCTTGCTGTGCTGCCGCCCAGTAGAAGCCGACCACATACTGGCTGCCGACCGTCAGGCCGTTGATCGTCTGCTGAATCGCTCCGACCTGGAATGCGCCGTCCGCGCCGACGAAGTTGCCGCCGTCCGGGCTGGAGGCCGGCAGGCCGTTGGCGGACCCGTCATTCGGTCCCCATAGCGGCAGGTTGCCATATTGCCCGATCGGGCTGTTGGTCAACGAATCCGCAGTGCCGGAGGCAAAAAGAAAATTGTACGCGTTGGAGGCGGACGAGCTCCACCCGGTGGCATTCGTGTTGTACCCGAGCTGGCCAGGGCCATTCGTGGAGAGCTCGAAACTACCGTTGGTGACGAGGTTTTGCGCCTGGGCGCTGCCGGCGGCACAAGAGACGGCCACGCCAAGCCCGACCGCGGCAACCATTGCCTGGAATCTTGAACACATCCGTTGAACTCTTCCCTGCTCGATCACTTGAGGTCCGCTGGCTAACATGGCGTGAGTTTCAACAAACCTACCGCGCACACCCAAATTGCAGCCGCAACCGGCACGGTTACCTACCCACGCCGGGATCGTGGCGCCGCATCGATGCTCGCAATGTCAGACCGGCCGGGAACCGGCCTCTTCGACGCCATGAATGGAACCGCGGCCGTTCTTTGACCGGAGCCGCGGCTTGGTGGTGCGGGATTGCGTCGAGGGTGGTTTGCTGGAGCGTGGCGAGGGTGACGGGTCGAGCGGCAGCGGGGTTGGCTGGGTGGTGTCGGGTTGGGGTTGCATGGTGGTTGGTGGCGCCAGGGGGTGGCCAAAGACGGGAACATTCTAGGAATATAAAGCCATACAAGGGAAAATAGTCTTGGTGTGGTGAGTCGATTTGAATGATGCGAGGGGGCACATGGGACGCTTCATGCCAGTGGGCAATGCTATCGGTGCTTTGGGGGGATTCCGGACGTTCAGGGGGGATTCCGGACGTTCAAACCCCGACCGTTGATGCATCAGAATTGCGCGTGTGGTCCCGTACGGAATTGCATCATCGTGGCGCGGCGATGCACGTGGAAAGTGTCGGGAGATTGCTACCGGCCAAGCTCACCCATCGCAGACACTCGAGCCGGGACCCCGTCGATGACGATCAGCGCCAGCCCGCCCATCGCGCGAGTGCGCCGACCGTTGCAAAGCCGGCGCGCGCTCCCCAGCGCGGCCTCACCTGCCATACTCCTCATGCACCAGATCGAGGTCGGCAAACCGCGTGAACTCCGGCTCGAAGAACAACGGGATGGTCCCCGTTGGACCATGCCGTTGCTTGGCGATGATCAGGTCCGCCTTGTTGTGCGCCCGTTCCATATCCTGCTTCCACTTGTCCACCGACCCATGGAACTTCTCGTCATTATCGAACCGCGCCTGCTGCGGCTCCCGCTGCTCCAGATAATACTCCTCGCGAAACAAAAACATGACCGAATCCGCATCCTGCTCAATCGTGCCCGACTCGCGCAGATCGGAAAGCTGCGGCCGCTTGTCCTCGCGGTTCTCGACCTGGCGGGAGAGCTGCGACAGCGCGATCACCGGCACCTCCAACTCCTTGGCGATCGCCTTCAGCCCTTGCGTGATCTGGCTGATTTCCAGCACGCGATTCTCCGGCTTCGTCCCCGCCGCCGGCCGCATCAACTGAAGATAGTCGATCACGATCAGCGCCAGCCCCTTGGTGCGTTTCAGCCGCCGCGCGCGCGTGCGCATCGCCGACAGCGTCAGCGCCGGCGTGTCGTCGATCTCGATTGGCAGACCCTGGAGTTCGCGGCTGACCTGCACAAACCGATCGAAATCCCTTTGCTGGATCTCGCCCTTGCGGATCTTGTCGCTGGACACCTGGGCTTCTTCCGACAGCAGACGCGTGGCCAACTGTTCCGAGCTCATTTCCAGCGAGAAGATCGCCACGCAGGCGCGCGGCACGGTGTTGGCGTCCTTGGCCCGCGCCTCCGCCAGCAACGACTTGGCCGCGCCGAAGGCGATCTTGGTGGCGAGCGCCGTCTTGCCCATGCCCGGCCGCCCCGCAAGGATCACCAGGTCGGACGGATGCATCCCGCCGGTCTTGGCGTCCAGGTCGCGCAGCCCGGTGGACAGCCCGGCGACGTGCCCGGACCGGTGGAATGCCCGTTCGGCACCGTGGATCGCCTCGATCAGCGCGCGCTCGAACGTAACGAACCCGCCGCCGGTCGAGCCGCGCGTCGCCAGGTCGAACAGCGACTGTTCCGCCGATTCGATCTGTTGGCTGCCGGTCAGGTCGGCGTCGGCGCCGAAGGCGTTGTTGACCACCGTCTCGCCGATGTCGATCAACTGCCGGCGCAACCAGGCGTCGTGCACCGCGCGGCCATACTCGCCGGCGTTGATGATGCCGACCATGGCCGTAAGCAGTTGCGCGAGATAGGCGGTGCCGCCGACCTCCT
This sequence comes from Acetobacteraceae bacterium, assembly GCA_049522565.1. Lineage (GTDB taxonomy): Bacteria > Pseudomonadota > Alphaproteobacteria > Acetobacterales > Acetobacteraceae > JASHVB01. The sequence goes on along the minus strand of JBEKNT010000263.1, from coordinate 1,320 downwards.
CCAGCACGCCGGAATGCTCGAATTCCGCCTTGAGCATCACCGCATCGGCGAGCTGCCCGGCCTCGACGCGCCGGACGATGGACTGGTAGATGCGGCCATGGATCGGGTCGGCGAAATGCTCCGGCGCGAGGAACTCCGAGACGCGTTCATACGCCTTGTTGTTGGCCAGCAGGGCGCCGAGCAGGGCTTGCTCCGCCTGGATGTTGGCGGGGGGAAGGCGCTGGGAGAGGCCGAGCAACGGCGAATCGATGGTGTTCATGTGGCTGGCATCTTACCCCCGCCACCGCGGAACGGCACGCTGTGAACAGTGGGGATAAGCGAGGATAGCGGGGAGCGAACCGGCGGACCAACTGGGGCGGACGTCCGGTGTGCATCCGCCGCACGGTTGCACGGCGATCATGCGACAAAAATGCCATGGACCGGCTACAATCGGCGCCGGGTGCGGACATGATGGAGACGGGCATGACCTCGACACGAGGCCTCAGGCAACCGGCACACCGCGCATGACAAACGATCCTGCCCTCGATGCGGCGAGGGGGTGCGAGGTTTTTGACGTGGCCTACCTGGTGCTCAGCGGCACGACGACGGCGGCACGCTGTCCCGAACTGCTGCGCGGGCTGGTTGGGCTCGGCTTCGCAACGGTCATCGCGCTTCCGACGCCGAACGCGTCGCGGGTGCTCGCGCCGCGCGACCTCGCGGAGGTCGAGGGCGTGCGGGTCGTCGAAGCGTATTTCGACCTGGCCATCCGTCCACGGCCGCCGCGCGGGGTGGTGCTGTTCGCGCCATGCAGCTTCAACTCGCTCAACAAGCTCGCGCACGGCATTGCCGATAATCTCGCGCTGTCCGTGGTCGCCGAGGCGATCGGGCGCGGCACGCCGGTGATCGTGGGTCCGTCGCTGAACCAGCCGCTGCTGGATCACCCTGTGGCGCAGGCGTCGCTGCGGACGCTGCCTACGTGGGGCGTGACGATCGTGCCGCCGGTGGACGAAGGCGATGGACCGCGCCTCGCCCCGTCCGCGCAATTGCTCGACGCCGTTCGTCCGTACGTGCGCCAGTAACCCCTGCGACGCACCGCCGCGTCACACCCCCCAATCGTCATGCCCCCAAGCGTCACGCCTCCCGTCACGCACCCCTCCCGTTACGCGCCCCTCCCGTCACATGCCCTCCTGTCATTGCGAGGAGCGCAGCGACGAAGCAATCTTCCGCGTGACGAGCCGCGCTTTCTCGGCTCAACAGGCAGGGGATTGCTTTGTCGCTACGCTCTTCGCAATGACATAAGGGCGCCACACTATCAGGGGAGAACACGCCATGATGCCGGCC
>JBEKNT010000262.1:0-9677 GCA_049522565.1 Acetobacteraceae bacterium | reverse complement strand
GCCTCGTAACTACGTTCCGCTTCCGAAATATACGACGCGATAGCGGGTGCGCCACCGCGCCAGTCTTCCGGCCGTCGTCCGCGGGAAATCAGATGCTGCCGGCGACGGCGCTAAACGTGTTCGAGATGTCGGTGCCCAGAGTTGTCACCGCGCCGACGCACACGGCAGCGATCAGCGCCGCGATCAGCCCGTATTCCAGCATTGTCACGCCGCGCCGGTCGGTTTTCAGCGCCAACCAGGCTTTCAGGTGTTCGACCATTGTATTGCTCCTCATCTCCGTTGCTCGGGCCCGCCGCGTTCTCTTACCCAGTCGGGGAGGCGGTCTTACAAAGGCACGGCGCGGCGGCGGGGCCCGTCGCCGCGCCGGGTTCCGTCTCTGTGTCGGCGAGAAATCAGATGCTGCCGGCGATCGTGTTGAACTTGCCCTGGATGTCGGTGCCCAGAGTGGTGACCGCGCCGACGCACACGGCGGCGATCAGGGCGGCGATCAGCCCATATTCCAGCATCGTCACGGCACGCCGGTCGGTCTTCAGTTCCAGCCAGGTCTTCAGGAATTCAATCATTGCGGTGTCCTCTTTTCCGTTGCCCAGATATGCCGCGCACCGGCTCGACTGGTTTCTCTTCCATCGCGTTGCCGAACGCATGCAGGGCGTAAAAAGCACGGACGGAGTTAAGCGGTGGTTTCACTCTCGAGCGTGCGCTTCGAAAAATCGCAGAATTCATTCACGGTGGTCCCGGCCAAATCGCTATTGCCGGCACTCATTCCGGTTTACCCCTGACCTTCTGCGCCGCTGTGTAACGGGCTGACTACACACCAGCGGCATCACGAAACTCGCCGGCAACCGGGATGGGCCGACCATCCGGTCGCCCGCAAGCAAATCAGGTCACGCGATGCACAAGGTGCTCTATCAGATCCGCAGCGGCGGCTGGCTGACCAACGAGCGCGTGGCCGGCTACGCCTGGATTTTACTGATATGCGAATTGCTGGGGTTCGTGTTCTGCGTCGCCGGTACGCACGGGCTGATCGTACCGCTGCGGCAGCCCACCAGCAGCGACTTTGTCAGTTTCTATGCGGCGGGTCGACTGGCCGACTCGGGCACCGCATGGTTGGCCTACGACCAGGCCGCGCATTACGCCGCCGAACAGCAGGCCACCGAACCGGGCATCGCCTACAATTTCTTCTATTACCCGCCGGTCTTCCTGTTGATTTGCGCGGGATTGGCACGCCTGCCGTATCTTTGCGCGTTCGTCGCCTTCCAGGCCAGCAGCCTGGCAGCGTGCCTGCTGGCCGTGCGCGCGATCCTGCGCAACACGAAGTTGGTGGTTCTGCTGGCATTTCCCGCGGTGTTCTGGACACTCGGGACCGGACAAAACGCGTTACTGACCGCCGGCCTGTTCGCGGCGGCAACCTGGCACGTCGATCGACGGCCGATCGTCGCCGGGTTGTTGTTCGGCGCGCTTTGCTACAAGCCGCATTTCGGCTTGCTGATCCCGATCGCCCTGGCGGCGGGAGGACATGGCCGCGCATTCGCCGCCGCCGCCGGCACTGTCCTGGCATTGGTTGGGCTTTCCGGCTGGACATTCGGCTGGCAATCCTGGACAGCATTCCTGCACGCCATGACCAGCTCGCAGTCGGTCTATACCAGCCATTCAATCGACCTCGCCGGGCTTGCGAGTCCATTCGGCGCAATGCTGGCGCTTGGCCAGGGACCATGCGGCGGCAGCATCGTGCAAGCGGTCGCGACACTGGGTGCGGCGGTGCTGGTCGGGATCGTCTGGCAGCGCAGGCTCAGTCTGCCCGTTCGATCGGCGGTCTTGCTTGCCGCCATTCCGGTGGCGACTCCTATTGTCATGTTCTATGATCTGATGCTGGCCGGCGTGGCGATCGCCTGGTTGGTGCAAGCCGGCCGGACGAGCGGTTTCGCGCCGTGGACCAGGACTCTGCTGGCCGTGTCGTTCGTGTTGCCCCTGCTGTCAGGCAATCTTGGCGGTATCGACCACTGGTTGATTGCGCCGGTGACAGCGGCCTTGGTTCTGGCGCTGGCGGCGACCGCCGCCTGGCGCGAGCTGAAATTCCGCCAGTCCATGGCTTGGGGGGTGCCACATTCGAGCCCCCTGGGTGCCAATTTATAATTGCGTTGTGACCGCCCCGGGTGACGGTTGGCGCGATCCCACCGACGTTATGGCAAGACAGGCAGCGGGGAAGCGCTCACCCGGTGCGATAACCGACCGAGCGATTGACCCATGCACCAAGCCCACCTGTCATGACAGGCGAAGCACGCCGCTGCCGTTTGAAATTACCGATTGGGTGTGATGACGCGCGGCAATGCCTGCGGCAACGGCGCCTGAATCGCGATCACCTCCGGACCAGTCGCCGCCGGACCGGGAGTCCAGACCTTGACCCCGGCAAACACCACGAATTGCGCGCTGGCAACTGGCGAAATCGCCGCCGCTCCCGACCATGCGGCGAACACGCGCTCACGATACGGCAGGCCAAGTTCGCGGGTGGCGGAGTGATACGCGGCGGTCGCATCTTCCCAACTGCCGAGCCGCGCCTGCAGCGAGGCAAGGAACCGCGCCGCGTACAGCGCATTGGCTTGCGGGTCGAACGCCTGGCTCAGATCGACGAATGCGTCCGGATGATGCAACAGGCTGATCTGGAAACAACCGACATCGATGCTGTGTCGGCCTGCCGCCTGCGCCGCGCGCGTCGCGTTTATCGCATCGCTGCTGTTGTCGAACATCTGCCCGTCGCCATCCACATCGATCGTCCAGGGCCATGCAACGATGCGTCCCAGCCCGGCATCCCAGCGACCACTCTCGATCCGACCGATTGCCAGCAGCAACCCCGATGGCAAGCCGAACCGCTGCTCCGCGGCACGACCAGCTTCTTCACAATTCATCGCGGACTGTGCATACGCGGATGGCATGAACCGGCAAATCGCCAGGCAGCAGGCCAGAAGCCCCGGGAACCACCGCCACACACAGGCGCGCATCGCGCGATTGGGGCGGGATTACGGAATGCGCTGCGGCGCGGCTTCAGGCAGCCACCGCCACACGCGACGCCCAGGCAGGCTGCACCGCCATGACCTCCGGGGCAACACTCGGATCGCGCAGGATATAGCCGCAGCCCCACACCGTATCGATCAGCGTAGGAACGCCGGCCACCGCCAGCTTCTTGCGCAGCCGGCAAATGATGACGTCGATCGTCTTCATCTCCGGCTCTTCCATTCCGCAATACAAATGGTTGAGGAAGGCGACCTTGTTCAGGATCACGCCCTGCTTGAGGAACAGCAGTTCCAGCACGGCGAATTCGCGGCGGGAGAGATGCAACTGCACGCCGTGCACCCGCACCTCGCGCCGGTCGAGGCTGAGGTCCACCGGGCCAAGCCGCAGAATCGAATTCGCGTGTCCCTGACTGCGGCGAACGATTGCACGGACGCGCGCGAGCAATTCCTCGGTTTCACAGGGTGTGGTGATGAAGTCGTCGGCGCCCTGGTCAAGCGCCTTTGCCTTCGCCTGCGGTGTCGCAGAGTCGGCCAGCATCAGCACGGGGACCTTGAAATCGGCTGCCCGCATCATGCGCACAACTTCATGGCCCGGCATGTCCGGCAGATGAAGATCCATCAGCACCAGGTCGTATTCATAGAGCCGCAGAAAATCCAGCGCATCCCGCCCGGTTTCGGCGTGCTCTGCACGGACACCCTGGTGACGCAGGACCGCAAGGTCATTGTTGCCGCGCCCAAATGACGTCTTGCCAACTCGCAACACCAGCATGTCACTCTTCCCCCGAGCCATGTCGTTTCGCCGTGAACATTCGTTAAAATCCCGTTGATGCACAACTCTGGAGGCGGCCTATTACTCGTCGAAAATGGCCTAGCCGGACAGCCGACCCCGTGACCCCCAATGGCCTAAGCCTAAGCCAAACGGACTAGGCCGGCCGGCGTAGGCAACCCGGCGGATCGGAAAATCCCGCGTCCCGTGCTTAACCTTGCCGGTGTTAAGGCGACAGATGGGCCGGTTACAAAAATGACTCGGGGCGACAGGATCGGCTGGCAAAACGGCACGGCCTGTGTGGTGCTGCCTGCGCTGATCGTCCTCGCGCGCGGCGCGCGGCAGCTTTCGGGCGTGCTCGATGATGGACTGATCGATCCGGACAGCTACATGCGCCTGGTACGGTTGCGGGAAACGCTGCAAACGCACCTGCCGGCCTTTATGGTAACCAACGTCGGATCGGGCCACGGCAAGCTGATCCATTGGTCGCATCTGTTGGACAGTCTGGTTTGCCTGCTGGCCGCGCCGTTCAACCTGGTGCTCGATCCCGCCTCGGCACTGCATCTGGCGGCGGTCCTGGCGGGACCGGTCTGCATTGGCGCACTCGGGTACGCCATCGCCTGGGCCGCGGCGCCGTTTGCCGGCGAACGTCGTCTGCTGTGGCTCGGCTCCGTGCTGGCCGCGCTGTCGCCTGCCATTGGTTCATACGGCATGGCCGGCGTGCTGCATCATCACGTGCCGATCCTGTTGGCGATGGTGATGGCCGGTGGCTATGCGGCGCGGCTCATTACGGCATCGGCGAGGCCTGGCGCGGGGTTGGCACTCGGCGCATGGGGCGCCGTCGCGATCTGGCTCACGCCGGAGGTGATGCCGCTGGTCTTGCTGGTATTCGGCGCGTTGTGGCTTGCATGGATCATCGCGCCGGCCCGCGCCGACATCTCCCGATCGATCGCCGCCGCGGGAAGCGCGTTCCTGCTGACCATCGCCGCGGCATTTGCCGTCGATCCACCCTACGCCGGTTACGGTTCGGTGGAACTCGACCGCTTATCGGTCCTGTTCGTTGGTCTCGCTGTCGCGGTCCTGGGCAGTGCCGGCAGCACCATGATGATTGATCGTGCCGCGTCGGTCCTTGGGTGGTGCACGGCGACCCGCCTCTGGACCGCCGTCTTGGCCGGCGCCGGTTGTTTCGCGCTTTGGATCGCCGCCTTCCCGATTGTACTGCACGGCACCGGTGGGATGCTCAGCGCCGCCGACTGGCATGCGATGTTCGACCACGTCAGTGAGATGCAGCCGGTGCAGAGCGCGGCCGAAGCGCTGCAATACCTGCTGACGGGATTGCTTGCGTCGCTGCTGTTGTCCTGGCTTGCGCTGCGTCATCGCAGCGTGGTGCTGGGTTATGTCGCGATGTGTGGGTTTGCGTTGACGGGCCTGGGCTGGATGCATGTGCGCTTCGCCGCTTACCCCGAGACGCTTGCCGCGATCATGCTGCCGGTTGCGATCGCACAACTGGAGCGCCATGCGCCGGCCTGGCGGGAAACATGGTTCGTCATGGCGCGCATGGCGATGATCGTGCTGTTCATCGGGATACCGCAAGCAGGCAGCCTGCCGCCTCTGTCGCACGCGGCACACGCATCCGAGGCGAATGTGGCAAAGAGCTGCAAGCTCGCGGACGTTGCCGCCATGCTGGCGCCGTATGCAGGGGATGTTGTGCTGGCGGATGTCAACGACACGCCGGAATTGCTGTACCGCACCCGCGTGCGGACCGTCGGATCGCTCTATCACCGCAACATGGCTGCCTTCCTGCGCCTGCGGGCCGCGTGGCGCAGTGGTCCCACGGATACCGTCCCGCCGGCGGTGGCCGCGACCGATGCATCGCTGGTGCTGTTCTGCCCGACTGCACAGCGTTCATCGATGGTGGCAGGCCTGCCGACGGACACATTGCTCGACCGCCTGAACCGGGATGCGGTTCCCCCCTGGCTGCGGCAGGTCGCAGCCGACCCTGCTTCGGGCAATATCTTGTACCGGATCGTGCGATGAGAGCGTTGCTGCGCTGGTGCGTATTCGCCGTCCGCGGTGTCGCCGCGGTGGAGTTCGCCATCACTCTCCCCATCCTGCTGTTTTTCATGGGGGGCGTGACGGATTTCGGCATTGTGTATTATCGCCAGAGCTGTCTCTCGACCGCCGTGGCGGCCGGGGCGCAATACGCCAGCCTGACCGATCAGCGCTCGCCGCCGGTGACCGCGGCGAACGTCCAGACGGTCATGCAGAATGCCGCCGCGCAAGCGATGCCGGGTCTCACGGTCACGGCAACAGCGAGCAATCCGGCCGTGTGCTATTGCATCACCGGCTCATCGCCAAGCTCGACGCTGACGTCGGCGACCTGCGGCACGACATGTGCTGCCGGCGGGACCGCCGGAAAATACGTGCAACTCACCCTGACGCACAATTACACCCCGATTCTGCCGGCGCTCAGCAAGTTGGTCGGAACCCAGACCCTCACCAAGACGGCCTGGGTTCCGTTGCAATGACCGGATCCCGCGCCGCACGGAACCTCCTGGGCGACCGTCGGGCCGTGACAGCCGTGGAATTCGCCCTTGTGGCTTCGGCCCTGTTCGTGACGTCGCTCGGGGTCATCGATTTGGGAATGATCCTGTGGACCCAGGGCTCGTTGCAGGCCGTTGCGGCGGACGCGGCACGTTGCGGCGCGATCAGCGCGTCGGGGTGCACCACCACCAGTGCGGTCCAGACCTATGTGCAGACCGAGGCCGCCAACTGGATCATGAGCACGGTGACGTCGAACCTGACCATCAATGTCAATGGTGCCGTCAACACCGCGACATGCCCGGCGATTACCACCGGCACGTACGAAACCGTGCAGATAACCACATCCTATCTTGCGTCGTGGTTGCCGCCGCCGTTTGGCAATTTCACCATCGATGTCTGCGCATCCTACGCGATGTGATGCCGGCCTCGGCAGCCAGTGGCGCGTGGTTGGTTTGCAGCTTCGCCCAAAACGCCATGGCCGCCCCCGGACTGATCCGGAGACGGCCATGGCCGGCTGGGCGATCTGGGCCGGATCGTCAGTTCACTCGTTCAGCAACTGGTATTCCTGTCGGCATCAGCCTCGGCGGCACAGCGAATCCGCCGCATGCCTTGGCCATGGCTTCCATCCGGCTGTGCGCGCCCAACACCCGGTAAATCGCCGCCAGGTGCACCTTCACGGTGCCAACGGCCAGATCCAGGCGCCGTGCAATAGTCTTCGTCGCACAACCTTCTGCCAATAACCGGAAGACATCGCGTTGCCGGTCGGTCAGCGTTGCCAGCAGCGGCTGCATACCCACTTCCACGCTCGGGGCCGCGGCGGGTGCGCGCAGCGGCACCCCGGTCAACGAAGCTGGGGCGAACACGTCACCCGAAAGGATCGTGTCGATCGCACGCATAAACTGCGACGGGCTGGCGGATTTGAGCACGTAACCCTGCGCGCCGGCGGCGAGGCATTCCAGGATGGTCTCACGCTCGTCGCTGTCGGCCAGTACGACGATGTGCTGCGTTGGGCAGAGCGCGCGCAATCGGCGCACACCGTCCGCCCCGTGCATCCCAGGAAGCTGCAGATCGAGCAATATCAACTTTGGGCTGGCGTCGCGCAGATGCGTCAGCACCTCGTCGGAGGTACCCGCCTCTGCCAACTGCCAGCCAGGCCTGCTGTCCTTCAGCAGAGCGATCATGCCGTGACGAAAGAAGGTCAATCGATCGGCAATCAGCGCGCCAATCTCCTCGAAGTCGTTTTCCATGGCCCGACATTCTTGTTGTGACACGTCAAGGCTGCGATCCTCACGGGCTCGGGAAGGGCGGGTTCGAATGCTCCGCCTGCCATTCCGCTTCGGCACGTGTTGGGCGCACGAGGTCCCAGTTAGGTGCCATGAAACCTAGCTGAAGGGTCGAATGCAAAATCTTTTCAGGTAAGGATCACTCCAGGTGACAGGCTACCAAATGGCCCGCTGTTGATTCGCGAAGTTTCGGCTCCTGTTCACGGCAGATTGGCATTGCGTGCGGGCAACGAGTGTGAAAACGGCAACCGATCGGAGGCGATAATGCGCTAGGAATGTCACCTGATAGTTGTCTTGCTTTTTTGCTACGCAACCTTGGGTGGCTAGTCGGGACGGATAATATCAGAGCCCGCGTGTATGGATGCCGCGGTGCCGCGTACAAGGCCTGTTTTTCGGCCAGTTCCACAACCTTTCCGAGATACATCACTGCTACACGCGTGGAAATGTGCTTCACCACAGCTAGATCATGCGCGATGAAGAGATAGGTCAGCCCTAGCTCGCCCTGAAGTTGTGACAGCAGGTTGACGATCTGGGCCTGCACGGAGACATCCAGCGCGGAAACCGGCTCGTCGCACACCACGAATTTCGGATGCAGGATCAACGCCCGGGCGATGCCGATGCGTTGCCGCTGGCCGCCGGAGAATTCATGCGGAAACAGCGCGCGGGCCCGGTCGGGCAGGCCGACCAGGTCCAGCAGGCGGGTTACCTCGCGCCGCGCCGCACGCGCGCGGGCGCCGTGGATGATCAGCGGTTCCGCGACGATGTCCTCGACCGACATACGCGGATTGAGCGCGCCATACGGATCCTGGAAAATGATCTGCATGGCACGGCGCTGCTCGCGCAACGCAGCGCCGTGCAAATCGGTAACGTCGGTGCCGTCGAAACGAATGCTGCCGGAGGTCGGCTCGATCAGCCGGATCAGCAGCCGGCCGAAGGTGGATTTGCCGCAGCCGGATTCGCCGACCAGCCCCAGGGTTTCGCCACGCGCGATGGTGAGCGAAACGGCGTCAACCGCGTGCAACAATCGCGTTGGGCCACGCAGCCAACCACCGGCCCGCAGGGGATAATGTTTCGTTACGTCAACCGCATCGATCAATGGCGTCACGAGACGGCCAGCTCCGCGGCACGGATGCAGGCGACCGCGTGGCCCGTATCGAACTCCGCCAGCACCGGAATGCCGGCGCTGCAGGGGGGCACCGCATAGCCACAGCGGGGGGCGAAACGGCAGCCCGGCGGGCGGCGGCCGGGTTCCGGCAGAGTGCCCGGAATGTCTTGCAGGTTTTCCCGGTCCTCCGTCAGCGACGGCACGCACCGCAGCAGGCCGCGCGTATACGGATGCAACGGCTGATCGAACAGACGGACGACCGGCGCGCGCTCAACGATCCGCCCGGCGTACATCACCAGGACGCGGTCCGCGGTTTCCGCCACCACACCCATATTATGCGTGATGATGACCACGGCCATGCCGAACTCGTCGCGCAGATCCAGGATCAGATCGAGAATCTGCGCCTGGATGGTGACGTCCAGCGCGGTGGTCGGTTCGTCGGCGATCAACAGGCGTGGCCGGCAGGACAAGGCGATCGCCAGCATCACGCGCTGACGCTGTCCGCCGGAAAGTTGGTGCGGATAGTCGCCCATGCGCGCCGCGGCGGACGGAATGCCGACCTTCTCCAGCATCTCCACCGCACGAGCAAACACCGCGCTGCTGCCCAAGCGCTCATGCGCGCGGATCGTCTCCATCACCTGTTCACCGATGGTGAAGACCGGGTTGAGCGAGGTCATCGGCTCCTGGAACACCATGGCGATACCCGGACCGCGGATGCGCTGCATGCGCGCTTCGCCGAGCCGGGTCAGCGCCTCGCCGGCGAAGCGCACGTCGCCAGCGGCGATTCGTGCGGGCGGTTGCGGCAGCAGGCCCATGATGGTGAGCGCGGTGACGCTCTTGCCGGAGCCGGACTCGCCGACGATGCCGAGGATTTCGCCTGCGTCAAGATCGAACGAGACGTCCTCGATCGCGGTGACTTCGCCGCGCCCGGTAGCGAACGCGGTGGTGAGGTTGCGGACCTCGAGGAGGCT
>JBEKNT010000261.1:0-9720 GCA_049522565.1 Acetobacteraceae bacterium | reverse complement strand
CTGCATAGATGGCCGGGTCAAGCCCGGCCACGACGGGAGGAGCGGCCCGTACGGTACGTCAATGTTTCCGGCGGTTAGTATAACCACGCGCCGGCAACCCGTCACACCGTTCGCGCGGGGTCTTCTAAAGGGACGTCGTGATCGCCGTTGTTGTGTGGTGAGGATCAATCGGTGTTGCGATATTCCTGACTTGGCCGTCGTTCTCGGCTGCGTCGCGGCGATGTCATGGCACCGGCGCACACCCGACTGCGCCGCGCGACAGGGTCTGCGCATTGCCCGCCAGGTCTATGGTCATCTCGACGTCGTAGGTGATGATGCTGGGATCATCGGCCGGCGCCCGTTCCGCGGCGTAGGAGGCTGCACAGAGTTCCGGTGACGGAACCGGCTGCCCCATGTCGTGCGGGATTTTCCCTTCCGTCAGCAGCTTCGACCAGCAGGTTGCCGCGCTCTGCATGATCGAGCAGGAGGCGTTGAACCCCCGCGTATAGCGGAGGTGCAGCACGCCATTCTGGACGGTAACGGCCTGGAAGCTGCGATCGGCGGCGGTGCCATCGGTGAAGATCACCCGGCCGCTGCGAGCGTCGATCGTCATGAAAGGGATCGCACCATTGGGGTCCGTTGCGCTGAACAGCAGGAACGGACCCTTCCGGCCCAGCAGCCCGAACCCCTCGGTCTGCAGCGTGATCGCGTGCGGGCGCTGCCTGGCATCGCAGGGTGGGCGCGCGGTGCCGGCCGGCAGGGCAACCAGCGTCGCGGTGTTGGGGTCCGGTGTGTCCGTACCGGTCTCTCGCACCATGAGGTCCGGATAATAGGTACAGATGATTGCGCCGGTCGGGTCGGCCGCGGATTTCGGCGGCACCGTCTTGACCAGCGCGGGCCGGTCGAACAGTGCGGCGAACCGTGCGGCGTCATCCTGGCAATGCGCAGCGATCGGCAGGAGCATGCCGATCGCTGCGCCGGCAACCACCGCTCCCCGGTAGGATGTTCTGCTTCGCCGCGCCTTCGGTCGCATGCCGTCCTCCGCCTGCAAGCGGTTCACGCCGACGGTTGCATCGGCCACCGCAGCCCACCGCCCGCAACGGCCCGGGCGGCGCGAGCACCGCGCCGCCCGGTCGCGTCGCGCCCGTCAGACGACGGCTTCTGCACTCGCCTCGGTAACCAGTTCAAGCTGGCCAACCGTTTCCTTGCCGAACATCAGCGGAATGCAGGCGCCGATCCCCACGACCACCGCGATCCAGCCAAAGAAAATCGTCGCGGAGCCGGTGTGCGGTTCCAGGAAGAACGGTGTCAACACGCCGGAAAAAATCCGCCCGGTCGCCTCGCCGAAGAAGTGCCCGCGGCCACGCAGCGCCGTGGGGAATTGCTCGGACAGGTAGACCCGCACCGCGGTGAAGGATGACAGCACGGTCAGGCCGGTGATGATCGCGCCCGCGGTCATCACCACGGTGGCGAGGTCGCCCGCGTTATGCGCCACCGCCATCAGCACCAGACCGGGCACCGCGCCGCCGAGGCAATAGGTGATGGTCCAGCGCCGACCGATGATCTCCATGATGAACCCGGTGAAGAATTTTCCCGGGATCGTCACCATGAACAGCAAGGTGCCCAGTCCGAAGCTCAGACTGACGGCGGCGCCCTGGTCCACCAGCGCCTTCGGCAGCAGGATCGCGGAGCAATAATACGCGGTGGTCGCGGCGGCGTACAGCACGATGCCCACGACGGTCCATTGCAGTTGGCCCTGGGCGAACAGCGCGGTGAACGGCGGCAGCGCCGTTTGCGCGTCTTCAAGATTGGGTCCGAGCTCCGGGACCGTCAGCGGCGGCACGCGGTTGCCGCAGCGCGCGATCATCCGGTTGACCGTATCCACCGCCGCCTGCGGATTGCCTCGCCGCAGATACCACCGCGCGCTTTCCGGCAGGCCGAAATGCACCAGCAGGGGCACGACTCCCAACGCCAGGCCGCCCGGCAGCGCGATCAGCCGGAAGCCGTCCGGATTGCCGGCGAGCAGGAAGCCGACGAAGGGCAGCAGGGTGAAGGCGCTCGCCAGCATCACCTCGAAAATCGCGCCATAGGTGCGCCGGTGCTGCTTCGGCATCAGCTCGGCGGCGATCGGGAACGGTGCCGAGATGGCAAAGCCCAGGCCGATGCCCGTCAGTACCCGGATGACGATCAGTTGCGTGCCGGTCTGTGCCAACGGGATCAGCAGGGTGCAGCCGGTGCTGACGATCACGCCGATCTGCATCACCGTCTTGCGGCTGATGCGATCCGACATCGCCGAGGCCGTGAACCCTCCGGCGACCACAAGTATGGTCGGGGCGACCGCGAGCCAGCGGATTTGCTCCGAGGTCAGTTGCAGCGGCTGCTTGGCCAGCACCAGAAGCGAGCCGCCCAGCGCCAGGTCGTAACCCTCGACAAATCCGACCGCGCCCAGCACCAGAATGATCGTCAAGTGATAGGCACTGAAGGGAATGCTGTCGAGCTTCTGTCCAAGCACGTGGCTCGCCGGTAACGCTGACCGGCCGAAACCAGAAGTACCGCTCATGTCGTTCTCCCAGATTTGTGCAATCCGGAAGCAAGCGCCGAAGCAGCCAAAGGTCAGGCCTGTAGCCCTGTTGTCGTGCAGGCACGATCGAAAGGAGAAGTCCTTCGCCGTTGCCCCCCTGTTTCCTCCTTGCCGACCGAAGCACCTGCCGCCGTCGAACGTTTCGATTGTCAGGATCAAGGGTGGGTTGCGTCCCGCCCTGCATTGGCGGCGCGCTTGGCCGCACGGCGAGCCTAGGGTAGTGGCCCGGCTTTCTCAAGATGTTCTGTCAGTATTTTGTCCATAATAGTCGGTACTGTCAGGGTTATCCCGTCAGAGACCGCGGGCAGACCAGCCGCCTGTGCATCAGCCTCGCGAAAGCGGCGGCCCATGCGACCCGGGTTCCCGCCTTCTCCGGGGATGACTTACGGCCAGCTTGTCCGGCGTCGCTTGGCCCCAAACGGCTGACGCTCACGCCGCCCGCCGTTGCCCCAGTCGCTCCAGCATCTGCCGCACAGCAGCCCGGCCGGCGTCGTCCAGCGCGAATGCCAGATGCATGCCATTGCTATCTGTTGCGCGGGCGACGCAGGGCAGCGGAACAGCCACGCCATCGATGCGCAGTACACCGCGGGTTCCTACCGGCAGTTCCGGACCGCCGCTGGTATAGGCGCCACCTTCCGAGATATCGACAACCCGGGCGGGGAGTTCGCCATGGCCGGCAACACCGAGCCTCGCCGCCAGATCCACCCGATGACGCGGTGTCTGGCGCCGATCCACGTCAGACGTCGAAGAGCGTACCACCCGTATCACGGAATGCCGCAGTTCTTCGACCGCCTGGTTCAGCGCAATGATGTTGTCGCGCACGTCGACGGCGAGGCGACCGGTATCGACCGCCTCGGTCGAAACTTCGTTGGTGCGGCTGGTCATTTCGTTGGCTGCGTTTGCCGTTTCGGTCACGTTGCGGGCGATCTCCGCGGTTGCGGCGCCCTGCTGCTCCACCGCTGCCGCGATCGATCCGGCGATCGCGTTGATCTCGGTGATGGTCTGCTCGATCCGCGTGACCGCCGCGACCGACGCCCCGGTCGCTGCGCGCACCTGGCCGATATGCCGGGCGATCTCCTGCGTGGAATGTGCCGTCTGCGTGGCCAACGCCTTCACTTCCGCGGCCACCACGGCAAACCCCTTGCCGGCGTCGCCGGCGCGCGCCGCCTCGATCGTCGCATTGAGCGCAAGGAGATTGGTCTTGGCGGCGATCTCGGCGATCATGTCGGCCACCGCGCCGATGCGCTCGACCTCCTGGTTCAGCGCTTCGATGGTGGTGCGGGCTTCCGTGCCGGCCGTCACCGCCCGTCCGACGACGGTGGCGGACTGGCTCACTTGGCCGCCGATCTCCCGGATCGACGCCGCGAGTTGCTCTGCCGCGCTGGCGACGGTCTGCGCATTGGCGAGAGCCTGCGCGGCGGCGGCGGCGGCGTCCTGAGCCGATCCGCCAGTCCTGGTGGCTGACGCACTCATCGCGTCGGCGGTTGCCGTCATCGCCGTCGTGCGCACGCCGATACTCTCCAGCGCGGCGGCGGTCTCGGCCTCGACCGTGTTGGCCATGCCGACCAGCGCTTCCCGCCGGTGCGTCGCTTCGGCCTGCTGGCGCTGCGCCTCCTGTTCGCCGGCAAGCTGGCTCTCCCGCACCATATGATCCTTGAACACCGCCACCGCGCGAGCCATCTCGCCCAGCTCGTCGCGGCGGTCCGCGCCGGGAACGGCAGTGTCCAGATCGCCGGCGCGAAGCGCGGCCATGCGCACCCGCAGCATGGACAGCGGCTTCATCACGCTGCGCCCGACCGCCCACGCAATGCCGATCGAGATCAGCATCAGGCCGCCGATCACCGCGCCGGCCGTTCGGGTCATCTGCCAGAAAGTGTCGTCGATGTCCGCGATGTACTCGGCGGACACGATCAGCATGTGCCAGGGGGCGAACTCACGGAAATAGGCGATCTTTGCCATCGGGGTCGGATTGGTCCCCTTGGGGAACGCGTAGCGGATCGTGCCCTCGCCCTGGCGCTTCGCGATGTCGAACATCATCGAGGCGAAGGGCAGGCCATTCGAATCCTTGGCGCCGCGCATGTCCTTGCCGACCATCGCCTGGTTGCCGGTGTTCATCAGATTGAGCGCGGTCTGGGTGTCGTAGATGAAGGCGTAGTTCGTGTGGCCCTCCCACCAGACGCCACCGGCGGCGGCGAAGAAGCGCGCCTTTGCTTCGTCGGTGGTCATCGCGCCGGAGGCCGCCGCGTGCTGGAAATTGTCCGCCATGTTCCAGACGCTATCGACCACCGCGTGCGCCTTCTCGGTGCGTTCAGCGATGAGTTCGAGCCGGGCGATCAACAGCACGGTGACGGCGACCAGCACCATGAACAGCGCGCCGGCGGCGGCCATGACCGTGAGCTTGGCGGTGATCGATCGGTGCGTGAACACGCTCAGCAGCCGTGCCATCGTCAAGCCCCCTCATGCCGGCTACCAGGCCGCGCCAGGCCATTCATGCGACACTCCGGCCTTCGGTTTAGCCGGGAGTCCTTAAGAAAGGCTTTTCCCGCTGCCGGCCGTGCGAGAGCCGCGCCAGGTATCGTTCCTGGCTCAACCGGAAGCAGCGGCGACGCTCGGTCCGCCGCGCGTCGGACCGCTTGGACCGGCCACCGCATTGCGCGCGATCGTCAGGCCGCCGGCCGCAGCGCCAACCGTTGCAGCATCGCGCGCAAGGCCGCCGTGGCTGCGTCGTCCGGCGCGAACGCCGGATGCGGCCCATCGCGGTCGGTCGCACGCACCGCACAGGGCGGCGGGGCAGCCGGGCCATCCAGCCGCAGCAAGCCGCGGGATGACGTCGTCGTTACGCTTCTCGCCATGACAGCGGAATGACAGTGATTGCCGCGTCACTCTCCCTCTCCCGCAGGACGGCGGGAGCGGGTAGGATAGGCGAGCAATGCCGACCGACCTGCCCAACGTCCTGACGCTGTCGCGTATCGCGGCGATTCCGCTGCTGGTGGTGCTTGTCGCGCTGCGCCTGCCGGCGGCGGACCTCGCCGCCTGCGTGGTGTTCAGCGCCGCCGCGATCACCGACTACTACGACGGCAAACTGGCGCGCATCCGCCGCCAGCAATCCGCGCTCGGCCGCATGCTGGACCCGATTGCCGACAAGCTGTTGGTCGGCGCGGCGCTGATGATGCTGGTCGGCCAGAATCGGCTGTCCGGGCCGGCGCTGTATCCGGCCATCGTCATCATGCTGCGGGAGATCCTGGTCAGCGGGCTGCGCGAATACCTTGCCGGCCTCCGCATCGGCCTGCCGGTGACGCGGTTGGCCAAGTGGAAGACCGGCTTCCAGATGGGCGCGCTCGGCACGCTGCTGGCGGGCGACACGACGGCGCACTTCCTGCATCTTGGCTTCCTGCCGGTGTCGGCGATTGGCGAGGCGATGCTGTGGGGCGCCGCCGGCCTCACCTTGTGGACCGGCTGGGACTACCTGACCGCCGGCTGGCGTCACGCCACCGTGCCGACCGAGTCCCTGCGGAAGCGCCAGATCCCTTCGTGAAAGTCCTCGGCATCGTCGGCTGGTCCGGTAGCGGCAAGACCACCTTGCTGACTGCGTTGCTGCCGCTGCTGCGGGGGCGCGGCCTGACGGTGTCTACCGTCAAGCACACGCATCATGGGTTCGACATGGACCGGCCCGGCAAGGACACGTTCCGCCACCGTGAGGCCGGGGCGCTCGAGGTCCTGGTGGCGTCCGGCACGCGCTGGGCGCTGTTGCATGAGCTCGACGGGCCGGAGCCCAGGCTGCCGGAACTGCTGGCGCGGATGCAGCCGGTTGACCTCGTGCTGGTCGAGGGCTTCAAGACGCATCCGTTCGCCAAGCTTGAGGTGCATCGTCCGGCGCTGGGCAAACCGCCGATCTGGCACACCGAGCCGGACATCGCCGCGGTGGCCGTCGATGCGCCGCTGGCAAGCTGCGACCGGACGCTGCTGCCGCTGAACGACCCGGCGGCCGTGGCGGGGTGGCTGCTGCAATTTCTGGCGCTTGAGCAGCGCGCGCTGTGAGGGCACATTCGCGTGAGGCAGGTCCGGCCGGGGCCGCCTGGGTTGTCTGCAAGCGATCGATCGGGCCGCGGCCACGGCCCCTATGGGGGAGTTTGCTCTTCATGCGGCGTTTCGCCACGCTCGGCCTCGTGCTCATGCTCGCAGGCTGCGGTTACCAGACCTGGTGGAATCCGCCCTTCACCACGGGGTACCTGCCGTATGCGCCGACGGGCGATGCCGAGAACATGCGGCGTGCGAAGGGCGACACCGTGGACGTGCCGCCGCTGACGCCGCAGCCGGGCGATGTCTGGCCGGGCCCGGTGCCGCCGACGCCGACGCTGCAAGAGCTCGAACAGCAGGGCATGGGAACGGCGCCGGAGCAACCGGTGCCAGGCTCGCCACTGAGCCGCGGCGTGGTGCCGCAGGGGCAGACTCCCGGGCAGACACCGGAGCAGATGCCGCCGTCGCCGCCGCCGCGCGTGTCGCATGGCAGCTCCACGCCGCCGGGCTCGAATCAGCCGGGGCTGGCGCCGCTGCCGAATGAGCAACCGTCGTCGGCGCCCAGTGCACGGACCGCGCCGCCGCCCGCCGCCGCCCCGTACGGCCAGGTGGTGCAGACGCCAAGCGGCCCCGGCGTGACAACCGGCGGCACCCAGGGCTATCAGACCATGACGATGCCGGGCGGCGGCTCGGCGATCGTCGTGCCGAACGGCAACGGCACCAGCACCGTTATCAACTCGAACGGCTCGATCCAGACCATCCCGACGCCGCACTGAGGACCATGGCCGACACCGACAGGCCCCTGACGATCCTGTATTTCGCCTGGCTGCGCGAGCGTGTCGGCAGGGCGGCGGAAGAGCTGTCGCTCCCGCCGGCGGTGGCGACGGTCGCCGAGCTGGTGGAGCATCTGGCGGCGCGCGGTCCGGGTTATGCGGCGGCGTTCGCCAACCGCCGCTCGGTGCGCTGCGCGGTCAACCAGGAGTTCGCGCCGGCTTCCGCGGCGCTGCATCCAGGCGACGAGGTGGCGTTCTTCCCGCCGGTGACCGGGGGCTGACAAGCGGCGGACGAGGACCACAATCGGGTCCAAAGCCCGGGCTGGGCCGCGCAGCAGAAGGTCGCGAATGGGCGAGGGCGATGCAGACATCAGACGGGCGACGCCGGCGGATGCCCGAGCGATCCGCGACCTGACGCGCGCGGCGTACGCCAGGTGGGTGCCGGTTATTGGACGCGAACCCAAGCCAATGGCGGCGGACTATGACGCCGCCGCGCGACACCATCTGATCGACTTGCTGCATGTTAGCGGAGAACTCGCCGCTCTGGTCGAGACGATCCCCGCGGCCGACCACCTGTTGATCGAGAACGTTGCGGTCGCTCCCGCATTCCAGGGCCGCGGGTATGGCCGCAAGCTGATGGCGCACGCCGAGCAACTGGCGGTATCGCTCGGGCACACCGAAACGCGGCTCTATACCAACAAGTTGTTCGAGGAGAACGTGCGGCTGTATCGCAGGCTCGGCTACCGAGTGGATCGGGAGGAGGCGTTCAAGGACGGCTTCGTCGTGCACATGAGCAAGGTGCTGTGAGCCGGTCGCGTCGGGTCCGTTCCGCGAAAAATTCGTTCCGCGCCAGTTGGTCTCGGGTTAGCGCGCTTCCACCCTGACTGGAATCGTCGGGACCGCTATCATTGCGAGGAGCGCAGCGACGAAGCAATCCCCTGCCTGACGAGCGGGCGGCTGCCCAGGCGGGGGATTGCTTCGTCGCTAGCGCTCCTCGCACTGACAGGTGATGGCGAGCGTTTCCAGTCAGGGTGGAAGTGCTCTAAGGTCAACCGGGAAGCAATCAAATCGCAGGAGGCGTTGCCATGTCTTCGGGGTCCGATACCGCTGCTTCGTCGAACGCCGGCCGGGCGTTGCAACCGATGATCGTGACGCCCGGCGAGGCGGAGACCATCCGCCCGTTCGGCATCGACATGAAGGTGATGTTGGGAGGCGAGCATACCGGCGGCACATTTTCGGCGATCGTCGCCGAGGTCAAACCCGGCGAAGGGCCGCCGCCCCATCTGCACCGCGACCGGGAGGAGTATTTCTTCGTCCTGGAGGGCACCTACGCGCTTGGCGTGAACGGCAACGAGTCGACCATCGGTCCTGGCACACTGGTCTTCGTCCCGCGCGGCACGGTGCATACGTTCAAGAATATCACGAGCACCATGGGCAGGCTGCTCGAATGGACCATCCCCGGCGACAACGGCGACTACTTCCGGGCCATGCACCAGATGGAGGCGAACGGCGGGTTCAACCCGGAGACGTTCGCCGAGATCAACGATCGGTTCGTGACGGAGTTCGTCGGGTAGAATAGGCGGGACACGGAGCAGTATTCTCCGCCTCCTTCAAGGGGAGGGGGAGAAATTTGCCCGACTGCCGCTTATCTTGACCCGACCGGGTCGGGGCCATGGAGCGCAGGAATGGCGACGGTGCGTGTGCAGGAGGCGGATTTCGACGTGTCGTCTGAGTTGGCGGCGCTGACCGCCGGTCGGACGGATATCGGCGGGATCGGCTGCTTCGTCGGCACGGTGCGGGATGCCGCCGCGGGGCGGCCGATCGCCGCGATGACGCTGGAACACTACCCGGCGATGACCGAACGAGCGATCCGGCGCATCACCGACGAGGCCGTGCAGCGCTGGTCGTTGCTCGGCTGCACGGTGGTGCATCGGGTGGGACGGCTGGAGCCGGGTGCGCAGATCGTGCTGGTGTTGGCCGCGGCATCGCATCGCGGCGAGGCGCTGGAGGCGACCGCGTTCCTCATCGACTGGCTCAAGACGAAGGCGCCGTTCTGGAAACGGGAAGAATTCGCCGACGGAAGCGGCGTCTGGGTCGAGGCGCGCGAGGCCGACGATGCGGCGGCCGCCCGGTGGGGCGCTGGGGCGGCTTCGTAGGCCCTAAGGGCCTGCGGCGGAATAAGTGCGTCAGTTGACGTGCGGACCGTGCCCAATTCGTCATGGTCCGCGAAGGCGGACCATCCACGACCTTCCTTTATGTGAGCCGCAAAGTCGTGGATGGCGGGCCGGAGCCTGCCCCCGGGCACTTGACCCGGGGGCCCGCCATGACGGGACGGACGATGCTGCGCCGAATGGTGATTCGTTTATTCCT
>JBEKNT010000260.1:0-9736 GCA_049522565.1 Acetobacteraceae bacterium | reverse complement strand
AGGGCGAGTCAGCATGGAGGAAGCGAGAAGGTGGACCGACCGCGCGATCCGCCGCCAGATCGACCTGTCGAACTTGACCGCCGAGCGTGAACGCCAGCTTCTGCGGGTCGTCCACAGCAACCGCAATGAGCGCAGCGGGCAGACGGCTCTGATCGAATTGTGGGAAAGCCACAGCAAGTTGGTGGTGGCGATCGCCAGCCGCTACCGGCATCTCGGCATCGATTTGCTCGACCTGGTCGGGGCCGGACATCTCGGCCTGCACGCGGCCATCGGCCGGTTCGACCCCGATCGGTTCGAAACTCGCCTCTCCACCTACGCCATCGGCTGGATCCGCTGGTACATCCAGGACTACGTCCGGCGGAATTCCGGCCCGGTGCGGCTCCCCAGTTCCAACGCCCACCGCCAGCTTGTGCAGATGCGCGGACGGTTGCTGGCCGAGGCGCGCAAGAATTGTCAGCGCGAGCGGGTGGAACCGACGGAATCCGAGCTATGCGAACGCATCGGGCGCCGCATCGGTCTGCCGGGCGACGAGGTCGCACGCAGCATGCGCCTGATGCAGGGCGGCACGCTCAGCCTGGACGCGGAAAGCCGGGGCGAAGCCGGGACGTCGAAGCTGGAGGAGACGCTCGCCGACGATGCGGCATCGCCGGAAGACGATGTGATCCTGCGCCTGGACCACGCCAAGGCGCGCAAGCGGATCGTGGCCTTGGCACACGAGATTCTTGGCGAGCGTGAACGCCTGGTGTTTCTGTCGCGCTGCATGAGCGACAGTGACGAGGTCACCCATCTCGATTCGCTTGCAGAGCAATTCGGTGTGACACGGGAGCGCGTCTACCAGCTTGAGGCCAGCGCGAAACGCAAGATCACCATTGCGCTGACGCAAGAGGGCTATGGCGACTTCGCCCGCGCGGGCACCAGCTTCCGACTGCCCCAGGTGCGCGCACGGCGGCGCGTCGCCGCCTTGCCGTTGCGCAAGGAACCAATGCTCGCCCAAAGCGCTGCGCAATCGTGACCCGAGGGGTTCGACCCGGGTTCCCACCCGGGCCGGGCATTACGGCGCGTCGACGAAGCAACTCCCGCCGGCCGTCCGCACCTGCTGGCAAAATGCCTTGGCTTGTGCCTCATCCGCGAAGCCGCCGGTGCGAACCAGCCAGATCGCGTGGCCGTTGCGTGTCACCTTCCGGTTAAATATCGGGTGGCGGTCGGAGACCAGTGCCGGCATCTTCCGTTCCATGCGCCGCCACTCGGACCGCGCAGCGCCATCGCTGGGAACGGCGGCCAACTGCACATAGGTCCCTCCGGTTGGAGCAGGCGCCGGCGCGGACGCAAGCGGGGAGGCCGGCGTCGACTCGGCTGGGGAGGCCGGGGTGGCAGCGGGCGGTGACGCCGGGGTGGCGGCGGGCTGCGCCGCTGCGGTGGCGGCGGGCGGCAACGCCGAGGTGGGCGCCGGCCCTGGCGTCAGGGCGACGGCCGCTGCGGAACCGCCTGTCCCTGCCAGCAACGCGGCGCTACGACCGGAACGCGCTGCCGCGTAATCATCCAGTGCCTGCCGCACATCGTCCGGGGAGAGATCCTTGCTGAGAATGCGCGTTGCCTCGTCGCGGTCGCCCGCCATGGTCAGGGCCGCCGCCAAGTCGTGCCGCAGCTTGCGCGAGGCGTTAGGATCGCTCGCCATCGGCCGCAGCATCCTCACTGCGTCGGCGGCCGCGCCCGACATGGCCATCGACAATGCCAGGTTCACCTGGGCGGCGGAATCCTGCGGGTCGATGCCCAGCGCCTGGCGATACTCCTGCTGCGCCCCGGCATGGTCGCCCTGGAGGTCGCGCGCCACGCCAAGATCGTTCAGCGCAGCGGTGTTGCGCGGGTCGTTGTGCAGCGCCCGCAGAAACAGCAGCGAGGCGGCAGCCGGGTCCACGGCCAGGCTAATGCGTCCCAACCCCACTTCGGCGCCGACAGAGGCGTCGTTGCTCTGCAACGCACGGTTGTAGCTGTCGCGCGCCTCATCGAGCCGTCCCATTTCGGTGAGCGCATCGCCTTGCACGACCAGGGCCGCCTCATTCCCCGGGTGCTGCGCCAACACGGTGCCGGCGAGTTGCAAGGCGGTTTGCGGCGAGCCGCCGCGCAATGCGGCTTGTGCCACATCGACGCCCGGCTGCAACGCCGCCACGTCGGACTGCGTGTGGCCGCAGGCGGCCAACAGCAAGACCAGCAGGAGGGGACCGCCGCGCATCCGCGAATCGGGATCAGTGGCCGAAGGTATGCATCAACTGGATCATGGCAGGACCGCCGGCGATGAGGAAGACACATGGCATAATAAAAATGATCGTCGGCATGGTCAGCAGCACCGGGAGCCGGGCAGCCCGCGCCTCGAACCGGGTCAGCATCTCCTGTCGCATCTCGGCCGACAGAATGCGCAGCGCGTCCGAGAGCGGCGTGCCGTACTGGAGCGTCTGCGCCAGGGTGGTGGACAACCGCTTGAGCGAATCGAGCCCGGTGCGCGTCCCAAGATTGAGGATCGCCACGCGGCTGTCGGCCATGACCTGCAACTCGTTGGCGGTCTTCTCGAACTCCATGGCGATTTCGCGATAGGCGTGCTGCAGCTCGCCGGCGACACGGATGACGGCGGGACCCAAACCGAGCCCGGCCTGGGCGCAGATCACCAGCATATCCAGCGCGTCCGGCAGACCATGTTCGATGCGGGCGAGATAGCGCTTGCGCTGCTGGCCAATCAGCCAGTCGGGTGCCAGCAAGCCGATGACACCCGCGGCACCCGGCAACAACGTGGCCATCACGCCGGAGATGCCAAAATGCTGCACCAGCAGCCATACCAGGGCAGGCAGCCCGCCCAACAGCAGGATCTTGCCGCCGATGAAGACGCCAACCCCCTGCGCGCCCCGCAGTCCCGAGGCGGCCAGCGTGTTCTCCAGTTCCGACAGCGTGCGCGCCGATACCATGCCACTGCGCAGGATCGTCTGGCCGACCGCCGCGACCCCCTTGACGACCGCCGCACGGATCGCCTGGGGCTCGGCGGACTTGCGGCTGACCGGGGGCTGCCCGTGGATCACCCGCACGCGCGCGGCCACACGCTCCTCGCGCCGAATGCCGCGCAGCAGCCACACGCTCGAGAACGCCATGATCAGCGCGAAGGCGAAACCGCCAAGGATCAGCAATCGCGGGTTCACGACAGGCTCTTGCGGATGATCGTCTTGATCGAGAAAATGCCCAGGCACAGCGACAAGACCGCGGTACCCAACAGCGTGTGACCGATTTTGTCTTGAAACAGGATGTCGACATATTGCGGGCTGAGCGCCCACTGTCCAAGTCCTGTTACCACCGGCAACGCGGTCAGCACCATGGCACTGGTACGCGCTTCGGAGGCCAGCGCCTTGCCTTTGGCCGCCAGTGCGACCCGCTTGCGGATCACGTCTGCCAGATTCTCCAGGGTTTCACTGAGGGTGCCGCCGGTCTGGTTCTGCAATGATATCGCCGTGGCGAAGAACCGGTACTCCGGGATGCCGCAACGACGCGCCATTTCCAGGACCGCCTCGTCCAGCGCCACGCCGATCGACAACTGATCGACCAGCCGGCCGAATTCGGGGCCGGTCGGCTCCGGCGTTTCGCGCGCCACGGCGCGGATAGCTTCCATGACCGGAATGCCGACGCGCACCGAACGGACGATCATCGCCAGGACATCGGGAAGCTGGCGCAGCAGGTTCTGCTTCCGCCGATTTTGCGCCCAGCCAAAAATGGCACGGCTGGAAAACACCCAGACCACCGGTATCGCGAGATACGAGAGGTCGCCGACCAGGCTCTCGCCGATCGACTGGATCACCTTGGCCAGGATCAGAGTGAGCAGCAGGATCAGCCACCAGCGGAGCGGATGCTGTTCCGGTTTTTCGAGTTCGAAGCCGAACACCGACGCGACCATGGCCGGAAGCGAACGGTCGCGCGTGCGTGTCGGGCGGGTGAAGGCGGATATTTCCACCCGCTGCACCTTGGTATGCGGTGACGAGACGGCGGACATGCGAGCCGCGCGCTTCGCCTTTAGCTGCTGTGCCTTCGAGACGAGCATGCCGCTCACGCCAAGCCCCATCAGCGACAGGCACGACAGTATCATCAAGGCCCATAGCAGGCCGTGCTCTCTCATGGGTCGCTATCTTCCAACGCTGCCTTCCAGGCTTTGTCGAGCCCGAAATAGGCAAGCCGGCGCAAGAAGGAGGGCGGCACGCGACTGACGTTGTAGCGGCCGATCAGCTTGCCGTTCGGCCCCTCGCCCATGACCTCGAACTGGAAGATGTCGTTCAGCGTGATGACGTCGCCTTCCATGCCGCACACCTCGGTGACCTGGGTCACCCGGCGGCCGCCGTCACGTTGGCGCTCGACCTGCACGATCATCTCGATGGCGCTGACCACCTGCGTGCGGATGGCGCGCGACGGCAGGCCCATATTGCCCATCTGCACCATGTTCTCGACGCGGGTCAGCGCGTCGCGGGTGGTGTTGGCATGGATGGTGGACATGCTGCCGTCATGGCCGGTGTTCATGGCCTGCAACATGTCGAACGCCTCGGGCCCACGCACCTCGCCGATGATGATGCGATCGGGCCGCATCCGCAGCGCATTCTTCATAAGGTCGCGCTGGGTGATTTCGCCGCGTCCCTCCAGGCTGGAGGGGCGCGTTTCCAGCCGCACCACATGCGGCTGCTGCAATTGCAGCTCGGCGGTATCCTCAACCGTGACGATACGCTCGCCCGGGGCGATCAGGCGAGACATCGCGTTCATCAGCGTCGTCTTGCCGGAGCCGGTGCCGCCCGAAATGAGGACGTTGAGCCGCGCCTGGGAAGCGATCTCCAGCACGCGCGCAACCTGCTTCGTCAGCGCCTTCCATTCGATGAGCTTGTGGAAGTCGATGTTTTTGCGGCCAAACTTGCGGATCGATATATAGGGCCCATCGAGTGCGAGTGGCGGGAACACGATGTTCACGCGGGAACCGTCGCGCAGCCGCGCATCCACCATCGGACTGGATTCATCGATGCGCCGGCCGACATCCGCCGCGATGCGCTGGCAGATGTTGGACAGATGCGCCGTGTCGCGGAACCGGACATTCGACAGCACGACCTTGCCGGAGCGTTCGATGAAGGTCTTTTCCGGCCCGTTGACCATGATCTCGCTGATCGTTTCGTCATCCAGCAGCGGCTCGAGTGGCCCGAGACCCAATATGTCGTCAACCAGTTCCCCGGCCAGCGCGCGCTGCTCTCGCGCATTGAGCTGCACGCGCCGCTCGGTGGCGATCTCCGAGATCAGCCGTTCCACGTCGGCGGTCAGGCGATCTTCCGGCATGGCGGCTACCGCCGCGGGATCCAGCCGTGCGAGGCAGATGTTGCGCAGCTCGATGATCGACTCTTCCGGCACGCTGGTCGTGTGCATCGGCGGTTCGGGCTTCGTCGCGGCGGCAGGCCGGAGCTGTACCGGCGGCGGCCCGGCACGGCGGCCGAAGGACGGGATCGGCGCGTTCATGTGGTCCGCCGGAACGGATTCCAGGAGCGTTTCGTCCCCGAAGCGGGACCGCCGGTCGCCGCGGCAGAGGCCGAGTCGAGCAATCCGACGAACGCCACCTGCCGTGCGATCTCATTCACGCCCGCCCGGAAACCGCTGGAGGTAGCGATCGCCGGCTCACCCAACGTGGCGGCGTTGCCGACCTGGCGCGGCAGGTCGGGAATTGCAACGTCAACTTTCATCTTCAGCGCGTCTTCCACTTGCCGGCGCGTCAGGCCACCGGCGATGCCAACACGGTTCAAAACCACGATCGCGCGTTGCGACTGTTCCTCTCCCGCCGGCAGCGCCAAGAGGCGCAGCGTCTCGCGCACCGCCGCCAAGGTCGGCTCCATCACCAGCACACGCTGGTCCACCAGATCGAGCAGATCGCGATACAGCGGTACCGGCGCGAAAGGCACGTCGGCGACGATAAAATTGTAGCGGGATCGCAGGGCATCGAGCAGTACTCTGCCGGCGCCCGGCGCGGGATTCGGTTGGATGGCGAGCGCCTCTTCGCCGGCGAGCACGTGCAGCCGGTCTGCCGCGGGTTGTGCCGCGCGTTCGGCCAACAGCGAATCGAGGCGTTCCGGTGCTTCCAATGCGACGCGCAACCCGGGACCGGGCTGCACGTTCAGCAGGAACGCGGCGCTGCCGGTTTGAATGTCCGGATCGACCAGCACCGTGTGCCGCCGCATCAGGACGCCGAAATTCCAGGCCAGGTTGACCGCCAGCGTCGTGGCTCCGACGCCACCGCGCACACCGGTGATTGCGATGGTGCGGCCACCGAGCGTCGCTTGTGCCCCTGGCGTCTTACCGCGCAGGAACGCCGAGAAATGCCGCGCGACGATGTCGCGCGTCAGCGGCTTGGCCAGGTAGTCCGCGGCGCCCATGCCCCGCGTCACCTCACGATAGAAATCCACGTTGTTGGTTTCGCCGATCACCAGCACGCAGACATCCGGCTCCACCACATGCGCGAGATCGCCGAGTGCGGTCAGCGGCTGGTCCTCGCCGCTGACATCGACCACCAGGACCTTCGG
Source organism: Acetobacteraceae bacterium (assembly GCA_049522565.1). GTDB lineage: Bacteria > Pseudomonadota > Alphaproteobacteria > Acetobacterales > Acetobacteraceae > JASHVB01. Next base: position 3,167 of record JBEKNT010000260.1, on the reverse strand, counting down.
CGTCGCCATCTTTTGCATTGCCGTGATGGCCGCACGCACCCCGCCGCGTCGGATGTCGAGCTGCTCCACGGTGACTTCGCCCAGACCGTCGCGCAATGCCTCTTCCGATCGCGCGTCGGCGATGAAACCGATCAGCGAGGGGCGATCGTAACGGGCTGATGTCGCATCGCTTACCTGCGTTGCGCCATCCGGTGGAACTTGCAGGGCACCATCGTCGGGCATTGTCAGCTCCCTGGAGTTCCGGAGCCGCCGCCGGAACCACCGCCTGCACCGCCGCCGTTCGCGCCGGCGCCGGCGCCGGATTGACTGCCGCTTGCACTGGCGCTGCCGAAGAGCGGCTTCGGCTGGTCAAGCCAGATGTGGCTGACCGCAAGCGCAGATTCGTTGCTGTTCTGCACGGCCGCGCCACGCCCGCTGATCAGGTCATGCGGATTGGCGACCATCGCCGCAATGTTCCCGGCATTCGCTCCGGTCGGCTGCCAGACATCGGTGCGCAGGTAAGGGTCCCGCGAGTCGCAGCCGGCGAGTGCCACCAGGCTGGCGATGAAGGCAAGATTTAACGTCGTGCAACGCAACATGTCTGCCTCACTGGACTACGAAGCCGGCGTCGCCGGGAATGCGGACCGGCACCGACGGCCTGCTGTCGGACACTTGCCGCATCAGCAACAAGCGCTCGAGATCAGTGGGCGGCGTGTAGTTCTGGGACGGCACGTGCAGCGCGGCGACGTTGTCCACCGGGCGGACGATATAGGGCGTGACGATAATCACCAGTTCCTGCTCCGTCCGTTGGAAGGCATTGGACCGGAACAGGGCTCCCAGAATGGGCGTGTCGCCCAGGCCGGGTAACCCTTGGGCATTGTCGGACGTCGTCTGCTGCAGCAAGCCTGCCATGGCGAAGCTCTGGCCGCTGCCAAGTTCCACCGTGCTCTCGGCCCGCCGAACGGTAAGAGCCGGAATTTGGATCGTCGAGTTGCCGGCAGTGATCTGGATGCCGTCCGCCTTGTCGAGTTCACTGACCTCGGGCTTCACATGCAGATTGATCCTGCCGTCGCTCATTACCGTTGGCAGGAAGGTCAGCAGCACGCCGTAATCCTTGAAATCGATGGTGATCGTGCCGTTTTGCTCGGCGACCGGAATCGGATACTCACCGCCGACCTGGAAGCTCGCCGGCTGACCGCTCATTACCGTCAGATTGGGCTCCGCGAGGACGTGTGCCAGGTTGTCCTGTGCCAGCGCGTCGATCAGCGCATTGGCATTGAATGTGTTGGGGCCGCCCCCGCTGGTGACCGCTGCGCCCAGCGCTGCCGACGCAGCACTCGCGGTGAGCGATGCGGGGGTGCTGAACATGAAGTTCCATTTGCCCAGGGTGCCGAGCGCCTGCCAGTTGATGCCCAGGTTGCGCACCACGGTACGCGACATCTCGGCAATCCGCACGTTCAGCGTCACCTGGATCGGCGCCGTAATGTTGATCTCATTGTCGATGATCGGTGTGTCGCCGTTGGCGCCATAGCCTTTGGCAATGGCGACCGCCTGCGCGGCATCGCTCGGGCTGGGCACGGAACCAGTCAGCATCAGACCTTTTGTCTGCGGCTGCACTTTCACGCTGCTGCCGGGAACCAGACGCGCAATCATCGCCTCGGCAGCTTTCGCGCCGAAGGAGGAGGGCTGCACCGTAAGGTCGTATTGCGCCAGGACATGACCGTTGCTGTCCATCGCAGCGACCGTGGTGTGACCGGGGGCAATGCCGAACAGAAACAGGCTCGACGCGCTGGCCGGCCGCACCTCGGCAACTTTCGGATCAGCGACAAAGATGTTGGCCGCCGCGCCATTCAACGACACCACCCTGCCGGTGCCGGACTCCAGCACCAGGGCATCATGCTCGGCGCCCGAGGCCACCACCGGAACAGCGGCGCCGGGCTGGACGGCAACAGCGAGTGGAGCGCCCAGCAGCAGCGCGGCGACGCAGGTCTCGCATAGCAGCTTCATGATCGGTCGCATCAGTATCTGAACTCCCTTACGTCACCACCGCCTTGGAAGACGCGAATGACGTTGTCCGCGTTCGGCTGCGTGCCCGTCCCGAGGGCCGGCGACACATCGACCGCCCAGGTCGTGCTGGGGCTGGATGTCGGTTGCGCGGAACGTTGCGAATTGTCGGCCGAGCGCACCGAGAGCGACAGCCGCCCCAGCCGTGTCGCCACCGAAACCCGTTCCGCCTGCTCCTCCGTCACTTCCAGTGTCACGGTCTTTGCCTGAGTGTCCGGCGCGGCCACCGCGCCCTGCATGATTTGCTGGTCGATCGCGATGACACGCGCATCCGTCAGCACGGTTTCCGCAGCGACGCGATGACCGATCGGCAGATTCGGTTCGCTGATTGTCTGGGTCAGGATCAGGTCCACCTGATCACCCGGCCAGATCAGCCCGGCCAGGCCGGTCGTATTGTCAACCGCGATCGTCACCGCGCGCATCCCGGGTTCGAGCACCGCGGCGAGAAAGCCGTGATCTCCCGGGCGCATCACATCGCCGTTGCGCACGATGTCGCCGGCGGAAAGGCTGCGACGCACCATCGCTCCCACCAGGCCACGACGTGCGTCTGCGGAATCCGGATTGCTGTCGTCCGCCGCGGGATCGTTGACCGGCACCGCCTTGGAGGCGAGATCTTCGGGCTTGAGCAGCACGCCCGCGCGGACCGCATGAGAGGCAGCCAGGACCGATTTCGTGGTAGGCGGTGGCTCTTCGGCTGCCGCCGCAGCAGCGGGCGGCGGGCGCGTGGAAATCCATGCGACCGTGCCGAAGCCAAGCAGCCCGACTGCCATCAGCATGAAGAACGCGATACGCAGGATCATTGCGGGTGCCTACAGCAGAATGAACAGACCGCCGGCGTCGGCGTCTTCGTCCTGGCCGCAATCTGCTGGCGACGCGGGTGGATGGGCGGCGGCGACGTCAAGTTGCTGGCGGCCTCGGCGATCGTCGTGCCGCCATCGCTGGTCCTCAGCTTCGTCACCGCGGTCGCGCTTTGCGGTGGCGTTCTTGCACTGCTGTATCTCTTGGCAGGCCGATTGATGTCGCCACCGCGGGCGGCACGTCCCCAAACACTGCTCGCGCGCGCGCTGCGTGTTGAGCGTTGGCGTATCCACCGCGGCGGCCCACTTCCCTACGCCTGCGCGATC
>JBEKNT010000259.1:0-9770 GCA_049522565.1 Acetobacteraceae bacterium | reverse complement strand
AAAGGCGTTGAATTAACACGCTGGAGGGCACAGCCGGTGCCGCTCGTCATGCCGACCACCGGGTCAAGCGCCCGGCGACAGGCTCCGGTCGGCATCCACGACTTTCCTGCGAGCGGCACCGCAAGTCGTGGATGGCGCGCCGGAGCCTGCCCCCGGGGCGCTTGACCCGGGGGCGTACCATGACGCGGTATGGCCGGTTCCGACGCCGAAACGCCCTGATTTAACGCCCATGGGGCCTTCGCCCGCCATGACGGGACGGACGATGCTGCGCCGCACGCTGATTGGTTTATTCCTCGGCGAGTCCTAAGTGAGCGTTGCGGGCTTGATAAAATTCAATGCCGCACGCAGCGTCGAGAAGTAACCGAGGTTCTCCCGCTCAACAGCGGAAACCACGATCCAGCAGTTGGCACCGTGCGGGCAGTGGATCAGATAGAGCTGTCGCTTGGTCGCCCGGCGAATGACAACGATCCGCCGGAAGGTTGCCGGATCATCGGTTCGGCGTTCGCTTACGAACGCAGAGAGGACTTCCGTGGCCGCAGTCCAGGCACGCAACAGTTGACGCTCATCGTCCGTCAAAGGACGCGGCGGCAAGGCCCCGAGTACAGTCTCAGTGTCGTGGTCCATCTTGGTGAACCGGTGGTGCCACCACTCAGCGTCGCACGGGTTTTCTTGCAAAGTGGTTACACGCGAACAACCGGGCCAGCCGCGCCCGCTACAGTCGTCGCCGGACCATCCTACGCACCGCAAACGCAGAGCCTCTCGTGCCAGGCGCGGGCATCCGGAAACCCGGTGCTCAACGCCGCTCCGCGCCGGCGACCGCATGCTGTGCGCTGGCGCACGCATCGACGAGATTGATGATCGACCGGTACGGAAATCCCGCCTGCTCCGACAGCCCGATTTCGCACGTTCTGCTTGTGGAATACCCGTGCGAGCAACCCGCCGGAAGAACCTCCTTCAGATGTCGCAGCGCGTATTCGTTCAGCTCCGGACGGTTGAAGCCCTTTTCGCCGGCAAATCCGCAGCACAGGATATCCTGGACTGTGACGACTTCAACACAGCAGCGACTGGCGATGGCGGTGAGCTTGTCCAGCGTGCCCATTTTGCGCACGCTGCAAACCGGATGAATGGCGACGGGTTCGCGGACCGGCGCAAGCGCCACGCGCGGCAGCACGGCGTCGTGGATGAACTCGATGCTGTCATGCACCGTCAGTCGAGCCCCGCAGATACGCCGCATCCGGTACGCGCAGGGGCTGGTGTCGAATACGATCGGCCATCGGCCGTTTTCGCTGGCCTCGCGCAGGATGGCTTCCAGCTCCGCCGACTTGAGATCGGCCGCCGCCGGCAGGCCCTGGCTCTCGAACGGCTGACCGCAGCACAATCCGGCCAGTTGCCGCGGATAGACGACATCGAACCCCGCCTTGCGGAACAGCCGCTCTGCCACCACTGGCAGCGCTTCGATGTCGTCGCCACGCTGCGCGCCCATGGTGCGCGCGGCGCAGCTTGGGAAATAGACGATCCGCTCCGCACCGGGGATCGCCCGCGGTTCCGGCGGCTTGAACCGCGCGGCGCGAGGGAAGGTCGGCGACCACTTGGGCAGCCGCCCGCCCGACATGCGGCGCGCGCCATCGAGCGCACCCTGCATGACCCGCGTGCCCAATGCGCCATGCATCAGGTCGGCCATGGTGAAGCCGGCGCGCATGGCGGTGGAGACCGCGCCGTAATGGCGGGCGAATGTCAGTGCGACACGCTGCGCCACCGGTCCCTGACGCCGCCCGCGCAATGCCTTGATCAGCACGCCCGTTTCGATATCGACCGGGCACGCCGTCGCGCAGAGGCCGCACGCCGCGCAGGTGTCGATGCCGTGGTAGTCGTACAGCTTGCGCAATGTGCCGAGCTCGGCGCTGTCCGGCGCTTCCCGCCCGAGCCGCGCGATCTCCCGCCAGCCGACGATGCGCTGCCGCGGCGACAGCGTCAGCCCGCGGGACGGACATTTCGGCTCGCAGAAGCCACACTCGATGCACTTGTCGACCAGCGCGTCGCATTGCGGCAGCGGCTTGAGGTGCTTGAGATGCGCGCCGGCGTCGTCGTTCATGATGACGCCGGGATTGAGCAATCCGTGCGGGTCGAACAGCGCTTTGATCTGCCGCATCAGCGTGTAGGCTTCGCTACCCCATTCGAGCTCGACGAACGGCGCGACGTTGCGGCCGGTGCCATGCTCGGCCTTGAGCGAGCCGTCGTATCGCTCGACGACCATGCGGCACAGCGCATCCATGAAGCGGCGATACCGCTCGATCTCGGCCGACACATTGAAGTCCTGGGTGAATACGAAGTGCAGATTGCCTTCCAGTGCGTGGCCGAAAATGATCGCTTCCGGATAGCCATGCGCCGCGAGAAGCTGTTGCAGTTCCAGCGTTGCCTCGGCGAGCCGTTCGACCGGGAAGGCGACATCCTCGATGATCGCGGTGGTGCCCGCCGTGCGCACTGCCCCGACCGAGGGGAACATCCCCTTGCGCACATTCCACAACCGCGCGCATTCGGCGGGGTCGGTTGAAAAGGCCACGGGTTCGAAAGTGTGCAGGCCGGACAGCGCCGCCTCGAGGGTGCCGATCTGCGCCGCCAGCATGGCCGGGTCGGCGGCGCGCGTCTCGACCAGCAGCGCCGCGCCGTTCGGACCCAGCGCACGGATGCTCTCCGGCATGCCGCGTTTGTTTTCGACCGAGCGCAGCGCGGCGCGATCGGCCAGTTCGACCGCCGCCACCGGCGCGGCTTTCAGCGCGGTGACCGCACGGCAGGCGGTTGCCAGATCGTCGAACAGGATGAGCGCGCTCGCCTTGTCCGCATAGTCCGGCACGGTGCGGTAGGTGACCTCGGAGATGAAGCCCAGCGTGCCCTCCGAGCCGATCATCAGATGGGCAAGCACGTCGAGCGGATCGGTGAAGTCCACCAACGCGTTCAGGCTGTAGCCGGTGGTGTTCTTCAGGCGGAACTTGTGCCGGATGCGCGCGGCCAGCGGCGCGTTGTCGCTCGCCGCCTTGGCCAGCGCGGCCAGCCCCTGCACCAGATCCTGCCGCCGCACCTTGAATGCGGCGCAGCTTGCCGGGTCGCGCGTGTCGAGCACCGTGCCGTCGGCCAGGACGACACGGATCCCTTCCAGGGTCCTGTAGCTGTTCTGGGCGGTGCCGCAGCACATCCCGCTCGCATTGTTGGCGGCGATGCCACCGATCATCGCCGTGTCGATCGATGCAGGGTCCGGTCCGATCTTGCGGCCGTATCGCGCCAGGCGCCGGTTGGCCTCGGCGCCGATGACGCCTGGCTGCAACGTGATGGTGGCGGCGTCCGCGGCGACCTCGCAGCGGCGCCATTGGTCGCCCAGCAGCAGCAGAACCGAATCGGTGATCGACTGGCCGGACAGGCTGGTGCCGGCGGCGCGGAACGTCACCGGCGTTGCAAGCCGCGCGCATTCAGAGAGCAGCCAGGTCACTTCCGCTTCGCTTTCGACCACGATGGCGAGTTTGGGTACGAGGCGATAGAAGCTCGCGTCGGCTCCCCACGTCAGCAGGCGCAATGGATCGGTGATCAGCCGATCCGCGGGAATCCGGAACGAGGCGCTGGCCAGCAGCGCGTCGTATGGCGGCGGCAGGGGATAGGCAGCGCCGGTGAAACGTCCGGGCAGCATGGCGGCCGACATCGGCGGTGACCTTCAGGTGAGCGATGCGTTCCCCGATAGCCGCCGGTTTCCGCGGCCACGTGCATTGATCCAGGTCAACGCCCGGCAATAATCGAGATCAGCCGTAAGCGCGGCTGATCGCCTCATCGATCGCGATGATGACACGCGCGCTCAGAACGTCATCGGCGAGTGAGGCTACATGCTTGCCAAGCGCCGATCGGGGCACCGTCTGCATTTCGAGAGGGTTCAGGTAGACGAGCTTGCCTTCAATCCTGAACTCCGGCGTCAGTATGAGGCCTTCGATGCTCGTCCGGGTCCTGATGGCCATCAGCGGAATCACCAGCCGCGTCGCCAGTTTGTCGAAGCGCCCGGACTGGACGACCACAACGTAAGGTACCGCGGCACGATTCCGCCCCGGCGCGACATGCACATCGAATTGCGCCATCAGAGGGTGGAGAACTCCTCACCCCAAAGCCCGAATTCCTCCTGGTGTGCCTGGATGAGCCGGATGCTTTCGTCGATCAGTCGCGCTTTCTCCTGGCGCCTCTTCTGCTGTGTATCCACGTAGTCGGCGAGCAACTTCTCGACGGTGTCGGAGAGGTTTGTGGTCAGGCTGCGCGCCTCACGCACCAAATCCTCGCTCAACGTCATGTTGACCGGCTTTTTGGGCCCGCGCGGAACATAGGCCATCGGCGCCTCCAGGTTATGCGCATTCTATGCGCATCCCCCGCGCGTGGCAAGCTTCAAACGTTATCGCGGCACCACTCTGCCACTTGCGCATGCGTGGCGAACCAGCATTTGCCGCGCGCCTTCATGTGCTTGATCAGCCGCTCCAGCACCGGCAGGCGCGAGCGGTGGCCGGTGATGTGCGGGTGCATCGTCAGCAGGAACATGCCGCCTTCTTCCCATGCGCCGTCGAACTCGGCGGTGAAGATTTCGCCGACCGCGGATGGCGGCGTGTACGGTCGCAGCGCCGAGAAGCGGACGAAATTGTAGTACACCGCGTCGTCGCGAATCCATTCCGGTGGGAGTTCTATAATGCCGGTCGGTTCGCCCTCGTCCGTCAGCTCGTACGGGTCGTCGTCGGCCATCAGCGAGCTGTCGTACAGCAGCTTCAGTTCGCGCACGATGTCCAGCGTGTTGACCGAGAAGTCCCAGCTTGCGGTGCGCATGCCGACCGGATCGCGGCCGGCGATGCGCGACAGGGTTTCCGCGGCACGGAAGGTCAGGTCACGTTCCGCCTCGCGCGGCAGCGACGTGTTCGCCTCGTGGATCCACGAGTGGATGCCGATCTCGTGGCCGTCTTCGGCGATGCCGCGCACTTCTTCCGGATGGAGCAGGGCGGACACCGCGGGGTAGAAGAAGGTGGCGGGGATCGCCTCGCGCTGGAGCAGGGCGCGGATGCGCGGCGTGGCCTGGCGCTGGCCGTACTGGCCCTGGCTGATGCGCATCGGGCTTTCGTCGTTGTCGCGTAACGGGATCGTTTCATGGTCAGCGTCGAAGCTGATCGCCACGGCGCAGCGGGCGGCGCCGGGCCAGGTCTTCGGCTTCATGCTGCGGCCGGCGCGGGCGCGGCCGACGATCTTGCGCCACGTGGCTTCCGGCCACTGCCAGGGCTCGCCATCCGGGTGCTTGCTGGTGGTCATTTGGGTGCCCTCCGCGTGGTTTTCCCGCATGCTGCACGCGTTCGGGGCGGTTGGGAATGCGGGGACGCGGGCCGGACGCGTCCGTCGCTGGTGCGTCGGATCTGCCGGGGCCGGGCCGCTCCTTCCGTCGGATTTCCATGGGGTCAGGTTTTCGGCACCGCTTATCCCGACTGCATTGAAAATGTATATGCGGAATGGTATATACGTCCGCGCTCGTGCCGTCTTTGCCGAACCTTAACGCGGCACGAGCAATCTCAACGCCTCCGAGGGGGGCGTGAGACGTGGAGATCACCTGGCGCGAGGACAAACGACAACGGAACCTTCGCAAGCATGGCCTGGACTTCGCCTCAGCCGCTGCGGTATTCGCAGACCGGTTCGCCGTCACTGTTTTCGATCGTGTCGGGGAGCAGGAGGAGCGGTGGCACACCATCGGCACATTGTTCGCCGGCAGCACATTCAAGGTTGTGGTCGTGGTGCACACCTTCCCGGCCGGCGACGACGTGGACTGGGTCCATATCATCAGCATGCGGCCCGCCGATGCGGGAGAACGGAGACGCTATGAACAAGCATCGCACCTCTGACACGTATCGCACCGCTGATGGCAGCGAGTTGACTGCGGCACAGATCGCGCGGCTGGACGAGATCGAGGCCCGGATCGGGGACGACGACGATTTTCCCCCTGCTCCCGAAGCCAACTGGGCCACCGCCGTGCGAGGCAAATTCTATAAGCCGCGGAAGGAGGCGATCTCGCTCCGCCTGGATATGGACGTGCTCGACTGGCTGCGCCGCAAGGGGCCGGGATACCAGACCGAGATCAACCGCATCCTGCGCGAGAAGATGGAAGCCGAGGCGGCCGCCTGAACAACCGCCGCCACCACGGTGCGGTTGGTTCGCACGCGGCGCGGCCGGCGTCACAGACGGGCATTGGCCCGCGCGGCGCACAGCCGGCCTGCCGGATCACGCGACCGGCTTGCAGCGTCGCCGCGGACACAGCAGGGCAGCCAATCGGCCCAACCACGGACAACCGGCCAACAAGACCAAACCCACCCGATCGAGCACCGCACAGACGAGGGGTGCCTTAATGCTCGGCCAGCCACCGCTTGGCGGTTGGGTGGCCCGCAGCAGCGGATTTTTGCATCCACTGCCTTGCCTGGGCGAGGTCTTTCTGGAGCCCTGGCCCGCCCTCAGCGTAAAGCTCGCCGATCTTTAACAATATTGTTGAGTCGGCCATCGAACACTTCATAAACCAACGTAGGGCTTCTGCGAAATCCTTCGCAACGCCCTGCCCCTCCATGTACATCAAGCCAATGCTGAAGTAGGACGACGAGTTACCCTGATCGGCCGCCTTGCGATGCCACCGCATAGCTTCAGCGTAGTCCTGACGAACGCCGTCCCCCCAGTGGTAGAGCTTACCGACCCCAAATTGTCCCTCCGCGTCGCCCTGATCCGCGGCCATCCGGTACCAGCGCATTGCCTCGGCGTAGTCTTTACGACCGTAATAAGCATCGTCCCCCTTTCGAGAGGCCTCCTTGGGAGACACCGCTCCGACTGTACCAGATGCAGGCGTACCCTGCGTCGTCGCAGTGGGCCGTAGCGTCTGCGGCGCCGGCCTCGGGGTGGGAACCGGTACCTCCCGATAGAGTGCGTCCACAATCGCTTTCGCGACCCGCCCCAACCCAACCCGCACCTCCGCCGCGCCCGGGTCCAGCGGCTCGAGGTCGCGGAAATCCACCCATTGCAACGTCCGCAAGTACCGGAACACCTCGGGGTCCGCACACTCGGCACGCCGCACCGTTTCGAATGCGTCCACGTCCAGATAGTGGATCGGCACGATCAGATCGTCGCGGCCGCGTGCCCGCATTTTTGTCCGGAACGACTTGACCTCCCGCGCGCACCATTCGCTGTGCAGGAACCCTGGCGTGACGATCGGCACAAAGAACGACGCCTCGTCCAGCGCGGCCTCGATTCGCTTCTCCCATTGCGTTCCCGGCGGAATTGTCTCGACGTCCTGGAACAGGTGCACCTGCTGCCGCCCGACCTGCTGCTGCAACCGATTGGCCAACAGCCGGCGCAACTGGCTCAGCCGTCCGCCCGAGGCGGCGTCGTCGCCGCTCGTGTAGCTCCAGAACCCCGTCGGCGTCAGCGCCACCTAAAGTCGCTCCCCGGTGCGGTCGTTTTCTCACCGCACTATAGAATCCGCACCGCGGGCGCGCCAACCGTTGACCGTGGAAGCGCCGAAGATGGCCGGGGAGGCCGGACGGGTCCGTGCCTCGCCGCGTACCACCTTCAGCGTGATACGGCGGCGCCGGTCGAGGTCGGTGACGTCGTACGGGTCGCCGCAGCCCACGCCAGAGAGCGATTCGCGCGGATTGCCACAGCCGCTTGCATCCGTCAGCCGGCGGCGCCAACTAACGGCTAGGGTCATGACGGCTTTCCCGAATGAACGACAGCCGCGGACCCTCCGATGGCATGGCTGCTCCCTGGGTGCCGCCCTCAGAGACTCCGCGCAGCAGAACGCGGCAAGACGCGGTCGCGGCGCATGGCACGAATGGCAGAAGCCCATGCACCAAAACGCAGGGCACATCGGGCGACGAACCGCGCGGGTGCGCCCCATGGTTGCTAACACCCCATGCCCAGCGGTGCCGCCGGCTCTGCTGTCGCGCTGACCGCCCATTAACGAGCAGCCGCGGCAAGAGGCCCGTGCCCCGTGAGACGGCGACCCGACGGCCGGCGGCAGCCTCCGGCCATTGCTCCCAGCACGCGACCGCGCGTCATCCGAGGCGAAATGAGACGCGGTGGCCATCGGCCCACCGATCCGCCACCGCCCCCCCGGTCGTTGCACGCAACGGGTTCCCACGACGCGCCGACGCGTCCATTCTGGGGCCTTACACTCGGTCAGGAACGCCCGCATGCCAGCAACCGATCCCGCCCTGTTGTCCGCCGAAGACATGCTGGCGCTGTATGCCCGGCGCTCGCTGAGCCCGGTCGAAGTGCTGCAAGCCGTCACCGAGCGCGTCGCCCGGCTGAACCCGGGCCTGAACGCCTTCGCAGTGCTGAACCCGCGGGCGCTGGAGGCGGCGGGCGAGAGCGAGATGCGCTGGCGGGTGGGCCGGCCGCTGGGCCTGCTGGACGGTGTGCCCTGCACGGTGAAGGACCTGGTGGACCTCGCCGGCTTTCCCACCCGCCGCGGCAGCCGCACCTCCGATCCCGCCCCGGTGGCGGACGACGCGCCGTCCGTGGTGGGGCTGAAGGCGGCCGGCGCGGTGATCGTCGGCAAGACCACCACCACCGAGTATGGCTGGAAGTCGCCCGGCGACTGCCCGCTGCACGGCATCACGCGCAATCCGTGGAACCCGGCGGTGACAACGGGAGGATCGTCGTCCGGCGCCGGCGCGGCCGGGGCGGCGTGCTTCGGACCGCTGCATGTCGGCACCGACGCCGGCGGCTCGATCCGCATCCCGGCCGCGTGGTGCGGCCTGGTCGGGCTGAAACCGACCTTCGGGCGGGTGCCGCTATGGCCGTCCAGCGCCTTCGTCGGGGTGTCGGTCGCGGGGCCGATGACCCGCTCGGTGCGCGACGCCGCGCTGATGCTGTCGGCGATGGCACGTTACGACGTGCGCGACCCGTTCTGCGTGCCGGACGACGGGCGGGACTGGCGCGACGGGATCGAAAACGGCGTGTCCGGATTGTCGGTCGGCGTGCTGCGCCGCCCCGGGTTCGACGCGCCGGTCGATGCGGAGGGTGTCGCCGCGGTGGAACGCGCCGCGGCGCTGCTGGCCGAGGCCGGGGCGACGGTGGACGAGGCGCGGCCCGATCTGCCGGACACGCGGGCGATCTTCGCCGGCGTCTGGGGCGCGGCGTTGTCCCGCCTGGTCGCGACCTTGCCGGAGCAATTGCGCGGCTTGCTCGATCCGGGCATCCACGAGGTGGCGCGGGCACTGACCGGAATGAGCGCGATCCAGTACCTGGACGGCGAGGCGATGCGCGCCGCCGCGGCGCACGCCATGGCACGGCTGCACCAGACGTTCGACCTTGTGCTGTGTCCGACCGTGCCGGCTGGCCCGCCGCTTGCCGACGCGCCGACGGTGGACCCGGTGGAGGCGCTGTGGACGCAGTGGGCGCCGTGGACCTTCACGTTCAACATCACCCGCCAGCCGGCGATCACCGTCCCGTTGGGGTTGGGCGCGAACGGCATGCCGCGGTCGGTGCAACTCGCCGCGGCGCAGTACAGCGACGACCTGGTGCTGCGCGCCGCGCGGGTGCTGGAGCAAGCGGAGCCGATTCCGGTGGCGGACCTGTCGTGACGGAAACCTCCGCCCGCGAAGCGGACCACGGCGAGGCGCGACAGCGCGGAGGCTGAGGGCGATCGGGTGAAGGCAGCAAGGCCAGGGGCTTTGCCCCTGGAACCCCACCAAGGGGCTCTGCCCCTTGGATCCCCGCCAAGGGCGGAGCCCTTG
>JBEKNT010000258.1:0-9848 GCA_049522565.1 Acetobacteraceae bacterium | reverse complement strand
GAACAGGTGGTCCGACAACCGGTTGAGGTAGCGAATCAGCGCCGCATTCACCGGTTCGGCGTCTGCCAGCGCCACCACACGCCGTTCGGCACGGCGCGCCACGCCGCGCGCGACATGCGCGTGCGCCGCACCCGCACTGCCGGCGGGCAGCACGAAGCTCGTCAACGGCGGCAACGCGCCGTTCATCGCCGCCACCTCCTGTTCGAGCCGCGCGGTCAGCGTATCGCTCACACGCAGCCGATCACCGCCCTCGCCCGGGACGCAGAGATCTGCACCGACGTCGAACAGGTCGTGCTGGATGCGCGCCAGCATCGCGTCCGCTTCGGCGTCGTCGCGTGTCGTCAGGCGCAACACGCCGATCGCGCTGTTTGCCTCATCCACGCAGCCAATCGCCTCGACACGCAGTGCATCCTTGCGCACGCGCGTGCCGTCGCCCAATGACGTGTCGCCGGCATCGCCACCGCGCGTCGTTACAACATCGATCCGCACCATCGCGATTCTCCGATCAGCCGCGCACCGGCAAACTCAGCGGCGTGATTTCGTCGGCACGACGTTGTGCCCAATCGTGGTTCGGCACATCGGCCTCCATGCGTGCCTGCGCGTCGGCCAACCGGCCCAGCGCCTCCGCATGGTCCAGCGTCAGCACGCGGCCGGCCGCCACCACTTGCTCGCCATCCACGAATACGCTTTGCACCGCGCGATCCGCCGCGGTGTAGACCAGCGAGCGCAGCGGATCGCGCGCCGGCAGCATGAACGGATTGGCAATATCCACCAGCACCAGGTCGGCTCGCGCGCCGGGTGCCAGCCGGCCGATGTCGTCGCGCCCCAAGGCCGTCGCGCCACCCACCGTCGCCGCATGGAATATCGCAGCGGTACTGGTCGTCGTGATGTCGCGCGCTGCCACACGTGCGAGGATGGCGGCCAGCCGCATCTCCTCGATCAGGTTGTGCGGCGCAACGTCGGTGCCGAGACCAATGTTCACCCCGGCGCGGCGATAGCGGCCGAAATCCTCCAGCGTCTGGCCGTAACGCGCGAAGGGCGACGGGCAATGCGCCACCGAAGCGCCAGTCTCCGCCAGGATGTTTACGTCATCCTTGGTATGCCAGCACGTCCAGGAATGCTCGTCGGTGAAGATGGCGTGGCCGAGGATGCTGCGCGGTCCCAGAATGCCGATGTCGCGCGCCCAACGGATCGGCGTCTTGCCGTGCCGGTGTACCATTTCGTTGAACTCATTGACGCTCTGCGCGCAATGCGTGGTGAAGGGCAGGTCGAGCGCCTCCGCCGCTTCCCAGCTTTCGCGCAGCAGTGCCTCGCTGCAAGTGTCGATCTGCGCGGGGAACACCACGCCGGACAGCCGTCCGCTGGGATGCCGCGCGGCCTGGGCAATCAGCGCCAATGCCTCGTGCAGGCCGCGTTCGCCGGCGGCCTCGTCCCACGCGTATTTGAGCTGCCAGCCGTTCTCCAGATGCCAGCGCGCCGACGCATAACCGGGCGCGATGAACACCCGCAGGCCGCTTTGGGCCGCGAGGTCGATCCAGCCGGCATCGGCGCCGGACAGGTCGGCGACGGAGGTGATGCCGGTGCGCAGCATCTCGCAATAGGCGACGGTCTTGCCGGCGTGGCGGCCTGCGGCGTCGGTACGGAAGGCAAAAGAACGCTCGTACAGGCCGGTCATGAACATCGCCGGCACGCCGTGTTCTTCGCGAATGCCGCGGAAGAACGGCTCGGTGCTGGGGTGCGAGTGGATGTCCACCAGGCCAGGCATCAGCATCAGCGAGCGTCCGTCGATCGTGGCGTCTTCCGTGCCCGGCCAGGACCTGCCGACATGCACGATGGTGTTGCCGCTGAACGCCAGGTCGGCATCGCGCAGATAGACATGCGTGCCGGCCGCCGCATCCCAGGCGACGATCCATGCCGCATTCCTGATGCATGTGGTGTGCGCCATGGTTCCCCTCCTGTGACTGCGCGTACCCGTCATGGCGAGGAGCGCAGCGGTTGCCGGGCTTGACCCGGTAAAGCAATCTTCCGCGCGAGTTTGCGTCGTCGCCGCATTGCTCGCAATGACAGCGCTCCGGGAGGACGATCATGACAAAGCTCACGCTGTCGATTGCGGTCGGGGATTACGACCGGGTGCGGCCGTTGGTGGACGGTTCGGTGCAGATCGACGGCGTCGATCCGGTGTTCATGCTGTTGGAGCCGGAGGAGATCTTCTTCCGCGCCTTCCGCCACGCCGACTTCGACATCTGCGAGCTGTCGATGAGCAGTTTCACGGTGAAGACGGCGGCGGGCGATTGTCCGTATGTCGGGGTGCCGGTGTTTCCGTCGCGCGCCTTCCGGCACAATTCGATCTATATCCGGACCGATCGAGCGATCGCGCGGCCGGAAGACCTGAAGGGCCGGCGCATCGGCGTGCCGGAATACCAGGTCACTGCGAACGTGTGGACTCGCGCGATGCTGGAACAGGACTACGGCGTGAAGCCGTCGGACGTGACCTGGGTGCGCGGCGGCTATGAGCAAGCCGGGCGGATCGAGAAGATCGCGGTGACGCTGCCGGCGGACGTACGGGTGGAGGATGCACCGGATGGGACGACGATTTCGGGCCTGCTGGCGGACGGCGCGATCGATGCGCTGATCGGGCCGCGGGCACCGTCATGTTTCACCGCCGGGCATCCGCATGTCGGCTGGCTGTTCGCCGATCCGGCCGCTGCGGGGGCAGCGTGGTATCGCAAGACGCGGATATTTCCGATCATGCATCTGCTGGGGATTCGGCGTTCCCTGGCAGAGCACCATCCCTGGCTGCCGGCCGCGGTGATGAAGGCGTTCGAACAGGCGAAGGCACGAGCCCTGGCCAAGCTGCGCGACGTGGCGGCAACCAAGGTGACGTTGCCGTTTGTCGAGGAACAGTTGCTGGCGGCGCGGCAGTTGATGGGGGAAGATTTCTGGTCATACGGCCTCGACGCCAATCGCCATGCGCTGGAGGTGTTCCTGCTGCGGCATCACGCGGAAGGCCTGTCGTCGCGATTGCTGGCGCCGGAGGAGCTGTTCCACCCGTCCACGCACGAAACGCATCGGGTGTAAGGTATGCCTCCGCCGCGAGAGCGGGCGAGGTCGAGGCGCGAGGCGACGCGGGTGAGGGTGACCGGGTCGGCACGAAGCGCAAACGACGTGCCGACCCGCTCACCCTCACCCTCGCCGCTGCGGTCGTTCCGCTCTACGACCAAACGGGGTTGATCCGCGTTGCGGCTCAACCCGACGTCGTGGGCGAGGTTCAGGACACCGTGATCGCCGACGTCACCAGCGCACCGATCGTCGTGCCGCCGGCACCTTGCGCCAGCAGCCAGAGGTAATAGGTGCCGGCGGTGGCTGGCGCGTTGAACCATTGCCCCCAGCCATTGCTCTGCCCATCGGCGCCGCCGGCGATCAGGCCCGAGGTCGGCACCGTGGTATTGCCCGCGGACCACGCGAAGGCTCCCCCGGTCACCGCGGTGGGCGCTGCGGTCGCGGTCAAGTTCACGCCGCCGCTCGGAGCAACGCTGGTGTTGTGAACCTGCGAGGCTGCGGCGACCCAGCTCCCCTGCACCACGTTGGCGCCCCACGTCGTGCCCGTCGTGATGGCGGACCATGCGCTGGGGCTTGCCGCGGCGTTGGTGGCCTGCACCTCGACGTCGATCGCGGTAGCGCCACTCAGGCCGGTGAGCGTGTACGGACTGGTGACACCTGACACCGTCGTCCAGCTACCGGTCCCGGACGGGCTGGTGCGCAGGTTGTAGCCGGTCGCGGCGCTGTGGGTGCCATCCACCGTTGGGGCGTTCCAGGTGACGGTCAGCTTGCTGGCGGTGCCGTCCGGCGGCGCCACCACGCTGGCGATCGCCGGGGCGTTCGGGGCATAGGGTCCGCTCGAGGCCGTGGTGAGTGTGCTGGCGGCGGACCATGCGCCGGTGCCGCCGGCGTTCGATCCCTGGACCTGCACGTCGAATGCTGCGCCGGCGACCAGACCCGTCAGGGTGTATGGGCTGGTGACGCCTGACACGACCGTCCAACTGTCCGCCCCGGAGGGGCTGAATTGCAGGTTGAATCCGGTGGCGGCGTTGTGCGAGCTGTCTGTCGCCGGGACGGTCCAGGTCACGCTGAGATTGCTGCCTGTCCCTTGTGCCAGCGATGGTGCGCTCGGGGCGTTCGGTGCGGCTGTGGCGGTTGTGAGCGTGGTGGTCGCGGACCACGCGCTCGTGCCGCCGGCATTCGTGCCCTGGACTTGCACATCGAACGCCGTGCCGACGGCCAGGCCCGACAGCGTATAGGGGCTGGTGACACCGGAGACGGCTGTCCAGTTTCCGGCGCCGGAAGGGCTGGATTGCAGGTTGAAGCCGGTGGCGGCGCCGTGCGTCCCGTCGGTCGCCGGCGTCACCCAGGTTACGATGAGGCTGCCGCCGGTGCCTTGCGCAAGGGATGGCGCGTTTGGCGTGTTCGGCGCGTACGGTCCGGCGGTGGCGAGCGTGCTGGTGGCAGACCATGCGCTCGTGCCGTCGGCGTTGGCGCCCTGGACCTGGACGTCGAACGCTGCACCGGCTGCGAGCCCGGACACGGTGTAGGGGCTGGTGACACCGGAGACGACTGTCCAGGTTCCCGCGCCGGATGGGCTGTATTGCAGGTTGAACCCGGTGGCGGCGTTATGCGTGCTGTCGATCGGCGGCGCCGTCCAGGTCACGGTCAGGTTGCTGCCACTGCCTTGGGCCAGTGATGCGGCGGCCGGTGTGTTCGGTATGTACGACGTTGGCGCTGGCATTGCGACGGTCGCCGGTGCGGGTGGCTCGCCGGCCCGGCCGTGCGACGGCTGGACCCATCTGGTCTGTGGCGGTGGCGAGTTTGGGTGCCCAAGGGCGTGCACGGCGGCGATTTGCTGGTGGGTCGGACGTGATGTGCGGGATTTCGGCATTCTGCTGCGAGTCCTGTTAGTGTCGCGTGCATGTGGTGATCGGGTCGTCGTTATCAAGATGTTAGTTTGAATTTCTCTTCCGGAGCCGTGTAATGGAATAATGCATTGTTATATCTCGCATAATATGCCGGATTGGCGCCGTACGATCGCCCTCTAACAGCAACCAGCGGCAAACTCATGCTGGCGCGCGGCGGCTAACCGCATTAGCCGGCCCTGTTAGAGCGTGATCGATTGAGTTGCGGCGGGTTCAGGGTAACGCGACAGCATGACAGCGCGGTGATCGGTCCTCCGCTGAGGCCCATCGACCAGGCGAAGACGCGGGCCTCGGACAGCTTGCGCGACGCGGCGGCCACCAATCGGCTGTCGCCCTTTGCCGCGGACCAGCTCGACCCGCTACCGCAGTTCCGCCTCGAAACGGTCGCGCCAGCGCTCCAGGCTATGCTCGCGCATCACGGCCAGCATGGCGGCGTGGCGTTCGCGCCGCTCGTCGAGCCGCATCGCCAGGCCGCGGTCCAGCGCGGCGGCGATGCCGGTCTGGTCATACGGGTTGACGATCAGCGCGGCGTCCAGTTCGTTGGCCGCGCCGGCAAACTGCGACAGTACCAGCACGCCGGGATCCTCGGGGTCCTGCGCGGCGACATATTCCTTGGCGACCAGGTTCATGCCGTCGCGCAGTGGCGTCACCAGCCCGACCTGCGCCTCGGCGTAGAGCGGCATCAGCACGTTGCGCGAGAAGCCCCGGTTGAGGTAGCGCAACGGCGTCCAGTCCACCTCGGCAAAGCGGCCGTTGATGCGGCCGGCCTCGCCCTCCAGCTCGCGGCGGATTTCGCGGTAGGTCTGGATGTCGCCGCGCGACGGCGGCGCGATCTGCATGAAGGTCACATTGCCGCGCCACTGCGAATAGTCCTCCAGGAAGCGCTCGAACGCGGCGAACCGCTGGCGCAGGCCCTTGGAGTAGTCCAGCCGGTCCACGCTGAGGATCAGCCGCTCCAGCAGGTTGGCACGCAGCCTGGTGGCGAAGCGGCGATTGGCCGGCGCCTCGGCCTGCGCGCGCACCTCGTCCACATGCACGCCGATGGGAAACACGCCGGTCTTCACCACGCGGCCGAAGGCGTGCAGCACGCCGCCGCCGTGGGCGGTGCCGCCGGCGTGGCGCAGTACGTAGTCGGAGAACGCGGTACGGTCGGCTTCGGTCTGGAACCCCAGCAGGTCGAAGGCGCACATCGCGCGGATCAACTCGGCATGCGCCGGGATAGTCATGAACACGGCGGGCGCCGGGAACGGCGTGTGCAGGAACAGGCCGACGCGCTGGGTGATGCCGGCTTCGCGCAGCGCCTCGGCCAGGCACAGCAGGTGGTAGTCGTGCGCCCAGATCAGGTCGTCCGGCTGGACGATCCGCTTCAGCGAGTTGGCGAACAATTCGTTGACGCGGCGGTAGCCGGCGAACTCCGACCATTCGAACTTGCTCAAGGCGACCTGGTAGTGCAGCACCGGCCAGAGGGCGCCGTTGGCAAAGCCGCGGTAGAATTCGTCGTAGTCGCGCCGGGTCAGGTCGATGGTGACCAGGGTGATGGGCCCCACCGCGCGTTCGGTATGGGTGATCGAGGCGGTGCCGACCTCGCCGCTCCAGCCGAACCACACGCCGCCTTGCTGCTTCAGCGCGTCAAGGACACCGGCGGCGAGGCCGCCGGCGGTGGGTTCGCCCTCCTGGATCGGGGCGACGCGGTTGGAGACGACGACCAGGCGGGACAAGGGATTATTCTGGATGTGGCACCCTCACCCTACCCTCTCCCAAAGGGAGAGGGAATCTCAGGCGGCTTCCTGGAGCGGCTGCATCATCTGCTTGCGCAGCAATTCGCGATACGGGCCCGGGCGGACGGCCAGCTCGCCGGGCGTGCCATCGTCGATGATGTGGCCCTGGTCCATCACGATGATACGGTCGAAGCGTTGCAAGGTGGACAGCCGGTGCGCGATGGCGATCACCGTGCGGCCGTGCATCAGCCGGTCGAGTGCCGCCTGGATCGCGCGTTCGGAGTCGCTGTCCAGCGCGCTGGTCGCCTCGTCCAGCAGCAGGATCGGTGCGTCCTTCAGCAGCGCCCGGGCGATCGCCAGCCGCTGGCGCTGGCCGCCGGACAGTTTTGTCCCGCGATCGCCGACCATGGTGGCGAAGCCGTCCGGCAGCGCCTCGATGAAATCCCGGCAGTGCGCCATCTCGGCCGCTGCCAGCACGTCCGCCTCGGTCGCGTCCGGCCGGGCGTAGCGGATGTTCTCCAGCACCGAGCGGTGGAACAGGGCAATGTCCTGCGGCACGATGGCCATCGCCTGGCGCAGACTGTCCTGCGTCACGTCGCGGATGTCCTGGCCGTCGATCATGATCCGGCCGGATTCCACGTCGTAGAAGCGCTGCAACAGGGACAGCACGGTGGACTTGCCGGCGCCGGAGAAACCCACCAGGCCGACGCGCTCGCCGGGCTCGATGGTCAGGTCGAATTCGCGCAGCACCGGGGCGCGCGAGGGGTAGGCGAAGCGCACGTGATCGAACGTCACCCGGCCAGGCCCGGGCACCAGCGGCATGGCGTTGGCGCGGTCCGGCAGTTCGTGCGGAATCAGCAGGGCACCGATCGCTTCTTCCAGGCGTGCGACGTGCTGGGTGAGGTCCACCAGTGCGACAGCGAGGTCGCGCGTGCAGTGCAGGATGGTGAAGGCGAGGCTGGTCACCAGCACGACGTCGCCGACCGAGGCGCGCCCCGCCTGCCACAGCAGCACGCCCCAGGCGATTACGCCGGCGCTGGCGATCACGGTCAGCACCGCGTGGATCAGTCGCAGGTTCTCCAGGTAGAACAGGCTGCGCCGGCGCGCCGCCATCTCATCGGCGATCGTCGCGCCGATGCGGCGTTGCTCGCGCAGCACCGCGCCGAACGCGCGCACCACACTGAAATTGCCGATCACGTCCACCAGTTCGCCGTCCACCGCGGCGGCCTTGCCGGCATAGGCGCGGTGCAGCGGCGTGCCGCGCCGGGCCAGGACGTAGATCAGTGCGCCGAGGGCGGCGGCGAAGCCGATCAGCACCGCGGCCAGCGTCGGGTTGACCGAGCCGATCAGGACGATGGCGCAGACGACGGCGATGATCGGCGGCAGCACGTTCCACGAGCCGGTATTTTCCAGCGTGAAGGCGGCGTTGGCGGTCGCGCTGATGCGGCTGGCCAGGGCGCCCGGCAGGCGCTCGGCGAAGTAGGCCGGGGAATGGCCGGACAGGAACCCGAACAGGTCGGCGCGGATGTCGCCGGTGACGGCGACGAAGGTGCGGGCGGCAGAGTAGCCGGCGACGCGCCACAGCAGGTTGTCGGCGGCGACCAGGACGGCGAGCAAGGCAAAGGCCCACCAGACGCGCGTGCCGGCGGCGGCGGGTCCGCCGGAGATCACGTCGATCAGGTGCTTCATGCCGTACTGGGTGGAGACGCTGGCACCCACCGCGAGGAGGACCGAGACAAGCACGACCGCATGGCCGAGCGGATGCCGGCGGAGGTAGTGGGCCAGGAAGGCCAGCGGCCGGGTGCGCAAACCGGGCAGCGCGTCGTAGTTCGGCCGCATTCCTGCCGCATTGTGTTCCGTCAGACTTTGCAACGTCGCCATTTGCGGCGCACTCCCGTGCCGGGAAGGAGAACGGCCCGGGCCGTCTGACTTGTTTCCGGCAAGAAACCTGCCGGACTTTCGCCACATTCGCTATCTATAACCTATAATTGATATGCGCCACAGTGTTGTGAAGTCAAGAGCCAATATAGCGGCGTTGAATGTCAATAAACCCTAAGAACAGGGTCGGGGCCTGCCTGCATGCGTATAGCTCAGATCTCTCCGCTTTTCGAAGCGGTGCCGCCTAAACTGTACGGCGGCACTGAACGCGTGGTTTACGCGCTGACCGAGGAATTGGTCGCGATGGGTCACGACGTGACTCTGTTCGCCAGCGGCGATTCCATCACTTCCGCCACGCTCGCGCCGATGCGCGACAAGGCGCTGCGGCTCGATCCCTCGGTGGTGGACTGGATCGCCATCTATATGAGGATGATGGAGCTGATCCGCCGTCGCGCGCATGAGTTCGACGTGCTGCATTTCCACACCGACTACTTCCCGCTGTCGCTGTTCTCGCGGCAGGACACGCCGTTCCTCACCACACTGCACGGGCGGCTCGACTTGCCGGAATTCAAGGAGGTCTACGAAACCTTCCCGGATGCGCCGTTCGTCTCAATTTCGGACGCACAGCGCCGGCCGATCCCGGGCCTCAATTGGGTGCGGACCGTGCTGCACGGCATGCCGTCGCAATTGCTCACGCCGCAGCCGGGAGGGCAGCACTATGCCGCGTTCCTTGGCCGGATCTCGCCGGAGAAGGGCGTGGACAAGGCGATCCGCATTGCCGGCGCGGCCGGGATGCGCCTGAAGATCGCCGCCAAGGTCGATAACGCCGACAAGAAGTACTACGAGAACGAGATCCGGCCGTTGATCGAGGCCAGCCCCTGGGTCGAGTTCATCGGCGAGATCAACGACTCGCAGAAGCCGGAATTCCTCTCCGGTGCGCATGCCCTGGTGTTTCCGATCGACTGGCCGGAGCCGTTCGGCCTGGTGATGATCGAGGCGATGGCCTGCGGCACGCCGGTGATCGCGTTCAACCGTGGCTCGGTGCCCGAGGTGATCGACCATGGCACGTCCGGGTTCATCGTGCCGGACGAGGCCTCGGCGGTTGCCGCGTTGAAGCGGGTGTCGGAACTCGACCGGGCGACCGTCCGCCGCACCTTCGAGCGTCGCTTTACGTCGCGCCGCATGGCGGAGGACTACGTCGATCTTTACGAGGAGCTGTGCGAGCCGCAGATGCCGCTGCTGCGCGCGGTTGGGGACTGATCGAGACCGGAGGAAGCGCCAGGGG
>JBEKNT010000257.1:0-9890 GCA_049522565.1 Acetobacteraceae bacterium | reverse complement strand
CTTCAGAGATCCGAGTTGGATCGCTGAAGGCAGCGGCGCAGGCCCCCTCCCGTCCAACCACGCCAAGTGAAGGGTCCCAAGGGCTCTGCCCTTGGCGGGGATCCAAGGGGCAGCGCCCCTTGGTGGGGTTCCAGGGGCAAAGCCCCTGGGCCTTGCTGCCTTCACCCGATTGCCCTGACCACCAAGCCGCCGCACCTTCCCCCAGCCCCACCCCCATGCTACCGCGCGCGGCAATGAAGCGACTGCTGCGGCACCCCGCCGCCCAAAAACTGCTGGCCCAATTGCTCGGTCTCTATCTCGCCTTCGCCCTGCGCACCACGCGCTGGCGGCTGGAGGGCGTGGAGCATATCGCGCGCCACGTCGCCGGCGACCCGGTGGTGGTCGCCTTCTGGCATGAGCGCTTGCCGATGATGCCGATGCTCTGGTTGCTCGCCCGCCGCTTTCCCGAGGGGCGTCGCTCGCGCGCCCGCGCCCACGTGTTGGTCAGCCGCCACCGCGACGGCCAGTTCATCGGCGCCGTGGTCAGCCGCTTTGCGCTCGACGTGGTGCTCGGCTCGTCCTCGCGCGGCGGCACCGCCAGCGTGCGCAACCTGCTGGCATTGCTGGCCGGCGGCGACCACATCGCCATCACGCCCGACGGCCCGCGCGGGCCGCGCCGCATCGCCGCGCCCGGCGTGGCACAGCTTGCGGCGCTGTCGGGCGCGCCGGTGCTGCCCTGCGCGGCGCGGACCACACGGTGCCGGGTGCTGCCGACCTGGGACCGCATGGTCGTGCCGCTGCCGTTCGGCCGCGGTGTGGTGGTGTGCCGTCCGACCATCGTCGTGCCGCGCCGCGGCTGGGAGGACTCGGTGCCGGCCATCGCCGACGCGCTGAATGCCGCCGCCGACCGGGCGGACCAGCTTTGCGCGGCGTAAGCAGCCCGCGCGCCCCATGGGCAAGCACAAGGTGACCGCAGCGGGGACACGCAGGTACGCGAGGATCGCGCGCGCCCCATGGGCAAACTCCCGATGAGCACCGGGGGGAAACTCTGGGCGGGGACCGCGCGCCTGGTAGCGCCGGGGCTGCGCCTGATGCTGCGGCTGCGCCTCGCCCGGGGGAAGGAGCTGCCCGACCGGCTGGCAGAGCGGCGCGGCATCGACCCCTCCCCCCGCCCGCCCGGCCGCTTGCTCTGGCTGCACGCCGCCAGCGTCGGGGAGACCGCCTCCATCCTGCCGGTACTGGCGCCGCTGCTGGCGGGCGCGCCGGACCTGACCGTGCTGGTCACCACCGGCACCGTCACCGCGGCGGCGCTGCTGGCGCAACGGCTGACGCCGGATCAACAAGGGCGCGTGCTGCACCGCTTCGTGCCGCTGGATGTGCCGGGCTGGGTCGGCCGCTTCCTCGACCATTGGCGGCCGGACGCGGCGGCCTTCCTGGAAAGCGAATTGTGGCCCAATCTGCTGTTCGCCTGCCATGCCCGACACATCAAGCTGATGCTGGTCAACGCCCGCCTGTCGCCGCGCAGCTTCGCTCGCTGGCGCCGCGCCCCCGGTTTCGCGCGCGAGCTGCTGGGCGTGTTCGACCACGTGCAGGCGCGCAGCGAGGCCGACGCCGAGCGGCTGCGCATGCTCGGCGCCCGTCGCGTCGAGGCCCCTGGCGACCTGAAATTCGCCGCGCCGCCGCTGCCGGTCGATACGGCCGAGCTGGACCGGTTGCAGGCCCTGCTGGCTGGCCGCCCGGTCTGGCTGGCCGCCAGCACGCATCCGGGCGAGGATGCGCTTGCCTTCGCCGTCCACCGCCGGATCGCGGCCCGCCACCCCGCGTTGCTGACCATGGTGGCCCCACGGCATCCCGAGCGCGGCGCGGCGATCGCCAGCGAGGCCGCACCGCTGCCCGTGACGCGCCGGGCGCTGGGAGCAGCGCCGCCGGCCGCTGCCGGGGTCTGGGTGGTGGATACGCTGGGCGAGTTGGGATTGTGCTACCGCCTCGCCCCGATCGCCTTTGTTGGCCGCAGCCTGGTGCCACCGGGTGGCGGACAGAACCCGCTGGAGCCGGCCCGGCTGGGCTGCGCCATCGCCGTCGGACCGTTGACCGGCAATTTCCAGGAGCCTGTCGCGCTGCTGCGCGACGCGGGGGCGCTGGTGGAGGTGGCGGACGCCGCCGCCCTGGCCGGCTTCGTCACCGCGATGCTGACCGATCCGGCGCGGCGCGAGGATATGGGTCGCCGGGCGACGGCCGTCGTGCAGCGCCATGGCGACCTGGCAGAGCATACCGCCGCGGCATTGCTGGCGCTGCTGTCAACCGCTCCCGCGCAGCGGGAGAGGTTGACGCGTAGCGCCGGGTGAGGGTGCCGCGTGGCGAGCCGATCACCCTCACCCTCGGTGCTCTCGCACCTCGACCTCTCCCGCGGAAGAGGTCACCGGGCGCCCGCCTTCTGGCAGCGCGACGGCCTGCTCCCGCGACTGCTCTCGCCGCTCTCCGCCGTCACGGCCGCGGTCACCGCGCTGCGCCTGAAGCGCGAGGGCTGGTTCTGCCCCGTGCCGGTCATCTGCGTCGGCAATGCCACCCTCGGCGGGGCGGGCAAGACGACGGTGACGCTCGACCTCGCCCGCCGGCTGGTGGCGCGCGGCTGGGGGGTGCACGTGCTGCTGCGCGGCTACGGCGGCTCGGCGCGCGGGCTGCATTGGGTGGAACCGGACGAACCGGCCTCGGTCGTCGGCGACGAGGCGTTGCTGCACGCCGCCGTCGCCCCCACCTGGACCTGCGCCAACCGCAAGCACGGCGCCCAGGCGCTGCTGGCAGCCTGCGCCGAGGTGGTGCTGATGGATGACGGGCTGCAAAACCCGGGCGTGCAGAAGCGGTTTTCTCTCCTCGTGGTGGATGGGACATCCGGCTTCGGCAACGGCCGGGTGTTCCCCGCCGGGCCGCTGCGCGAGCCGGTGGCCGCAGCGGCCAGGCGTTGCCAGGCCGCGGTGCTGATCGGCCCGGACGCCACCGGGGCTCTGGCGAAGCTGCCGCCCGGCTTGCCGGTGCATCGCGCCCGCCTGGTGCCGGGTCCGGAGGCCGCGGCCCTGGCCGGCCGCCGCGTGCTGGGCTTCGCCGGCATCGCCATGCCGGAAAAATTCTTCGCCACCCTGGCGGAAGCGGGCGCCGAGGTGGTCGCGCGGCGGCCCTTCCCCGACCACCATCCCTATACGCCAGCCGAACTGGACGACCTGCTGGCCGAGGCAGACCGCCTCGGCGCCGTGCCGGTCACCACCGCGAAAGATGCGGTCCGCCTGCCGTCGGCTTGGCGCGAACGCGTGCAGGTGCTGACCGTCACCCTCGCCTGGGACGACCCCGACGCGCCCGAGGGTTTGCTCCGGACCGTGATCAACACCTGGGCGTCGGAGGGGCGTTACCGTCGCAGCTATGCATGATCTCGTCTTCCTGTTCGACGTCGATAACACGTTGCTGGACAACGACCGGGTCCAGCACGACCTGAACGCGCATCTGGGGCTGGAGTATGGCGCCGCCGCGCGCGACCGCTACTGGGCGCTGTTCGAGGAACTGCGCGCGCAACTCGGTTACGCCGACTACCTCGGCGCGTTGCAGCGCTACCGGCTGGAGGAACTGCACGACCCGCGCGTGCTGCGCATCGCCAACTGGCTGGCCGACTATCCGTTCGGGGCGCGGCTGTATCCGCGCGCCCTGGACGCGGTGCGGCACGCGCAGCAATGGGGGCCGGCCGTCATCCTGTCCGACGGCGACGCGGCATTCCAGCCGCGCAAGGTGGAGCGGTCCGGCCTGTGGCGGACATTCGGCGAGAACGTGCTGATCTTCGTGCACAAGGAGGACTCGCTGGACGATGTCGAGCGGCTGTTTCCGGCGCGACACTACGTGATGGTGGACGACAAGCTGCGGATTCTCGAAGCGCTGAAACAGGCCTGGGGCGACCGGGTCACCACGGTGTTTCCGCGCCAGGGTCACTATGCACTGGAGCCGGGCGTGGAAGCGAAATACCTGCCGCCGGATGTCCGGCTGGAGCAGATCGGCGATCTGCTGGACTGCGAGCGCGACAGGTTCGGCGGCGCCTGAGCAATGCGCGGACGGGTTGTCGCGGCCTGGCGACGCCGAGCGGCAGCGCGGTGCCTGACCGGCGACGGCAACGCCCTGCGGCATCCATGACGATCGACCAAGCGGACTTCAAATCACGCCGTCCCGCCCTTCGTCTCACCGTCGCCGAGGCTGGCGCGCTGCTGACCCCGGCGCCGAAGGTCCGGATCGATGACCGCGCCGCCGCCGCCCCACGGGGAGACGGCCATCCCGTTCTGGTCCTGCCTGCGCTCGCGCGTGGCGACCGCCATACGGCACAGGTGAGAGAGTTCCTGACCCGGATCGGCTACGACGCGCACGGATGGAACCTGGGAGCGAATATCGCGCCGACCAGCCGGTTGCTGGATGGCGCTGGTACCATCGGGGTGTGACCAACACCACGCCGCCGCAGTGAGGCACGTCACTGACGATCGAGCGAGATGCGTCCAGGTTGTCGTCTGCGATGCTCAACCGCCAGGCCGGCTCCGACCCATCGCACGGAGGTCACCATGACGACCACCCACCAGACCGCTGCCGCGTCGCTGCTGCGAGACCAGTTCCGTCAGCTTCACATCGTCGGCACGCAAGTGAACCTTGACGATGACCGCCAGAGACGTCTCCTGCTCGTTACTAAGGCGGATTGGACGGATTGGTCCATGTTTCTTCAGGACGGCCCGCTGCCGGCACGACCGGAGGTGCCTGTCATGTTGCGAAGATTGGGCGCCACGACCTACCGGCTGGCGACGCTGGCGGAGCGGCAGACGACGGCGGGACGCCAGCGATGGACGCTATGACCGCATGGAAGTTTGCATCGGACAGCAGCCGCCGCGCGTGGCGTTGCATCTGCGTCGCGGCGGTGCTGGTCATGACGTCGCTCATCGCCGGTTTGGTGGTCTTCAGTTGGCTGGCGGCCTCGCCCGCCGCGCGCAATCCGGCCACCGCCGCCGCCGATGAGAGGCCAGGCGAGCCCGTCGGCGCCCAACACGTTCATATAAGATTCTGACCTTCGCTCAGGGAAACCAGGCCGGACCACCCGCGATGTGGCTTCGCCGGGTGCCGGGGCCGGTTCGCCGGGCGATCGACGCGACATGGCGCCCGAGGACCGACACACCGCCAGCACGGACTCTTGCGCACGTACAGCGTAACGGTTAGAGCACTTCCACCCTGACCGGAAACGCTGGCGTTCACCTGTCATTGCGAGGAGCGAAGCGACGAAGCAATGACAGAGGGCTCGACGATTCCAGTCAGGCCAAAAACGCTCTAGACTTCGCGACCTGATACGCCGCATGTCTTGCGGAGTCGCGCGCCGCAGCCGCAACACCGACCACCGGATAGGGGAAACCAATGGACGGGCAAAACCTGCAATTCATAACCAACCCGAAGGCATACCTGGAGAAGAACGCCATCGTTTGCTACACGGGAGAAGCGGCGCAGAAGTCGGACGTCAATCGCATCAGCGGCAATACCCTGGCAGTGACACAGGAATTCAACACGACGGTCGAATTCGATCTGGTCCGCAATCGCATCGGCTACATCGATCTGAAGATACTCGGAGGGACCGGAACGTACGGCGGCACCGGCCGGCGTGGCCGGGCAATCGTGGGCAACTACATCCCCTATCTCGGCCAGAAGGACAACGCGCCGAGCAGTACTAATTTTGGCAGGATCAACCTGAGCCAGGTCACCACCAACTACGTTTTCACGTTCACTTTTACCGGCTGCAACTTTGTCGTCACGCGGGAGGGCGGCAGCGTTTATGTCTATCACGAGCCGACCGCCGGGGTGTGGACCGGCAGTGTCGCATCGCGCTATTCCGGCGCAACGATCCTGCATGAGCGGATTGGGCCAGCGTATGACGCCCGCACCAACAGCGGCTTCGGTTGCCTGGTTCGCGCCTCCGGCACGCGCTGGATCGCCTACGTGCAAACCCCGAACGGCATCAAGATGAGCAAGGACCGCCTGTCGGAAACCGTGATCGACATCTGACGCCCGGCGCCCTCGATGTTGACCCAGCGGCGATAGCAGCCCGTCATGCCGATGCCGGGGTCAAGCGCCCCATGACGCGGTGTGGCCGGTCTGACCGGCTGGACACCGGATAGCGTGCGACGTGACAGCGACCCGACAGCGTCGCGGACTCGACCGGAGTCTCGTCAGGAGAGTGTCAGTTGCGCGGTGCAACCTCGCGCATAGCGCGGGAGAGGCCATCGACGAACCGGTCCACGTCCGCCTCGTCGTTGTAAACGTGCGGACTGATGCGCAACCGCCCCAGCCGTGGCGCGGCATAGATCTGCGCCGCTGCCAGCCGCTCCACCAACCCCTCCGGCATACCGCCCGGGAACGCAAGACTCAGGATGTGCGGCGCGCGCACGCGTGCGTCCGGGGTCCGCACACCGGTGTTGCGCAAGCCGTCAGCCAGCCGATCCGTCAGCATGCGCAGCCGCTCGAGGATCGCTGCGCTGCCCCAGTCGGCCACCAACTCCATGCCGATCGCCGCCATGTCCAGCGAAACGAAAAAATCCCGCTCGCCCATATCGAACCGCCGCGCGCCATCGACATAGGCGAGATCGCGCATGTACGGCGCGCATTCGGAATTCACCGCGCGCCGTGCGGCACCGGTCTGTTCCAGCGGCTCGCCGTTCTGCCGCCGCTTCGCCACATAGAGGAACGCGCGACCATACGGCCCAAGCACCCATTTGTACGTCGGAAACACCACGAAATCCGGATCGAGCACGTGCACGTCCAGCGGCATCACCCCCGCCGCGTGCGTCGCGTCGATCAGCAGCGCCGCGCCGTACCGACGCAATGCCGCGCCGACGCGTTCCAGGTCGATCGCGCAACCGTCCGACCAATGCACCGAGGAGATCGACGCCAGCCCCACCGGCGGCGCACCGGGCCGGTCGATCGCCTCCAGCAGCGCCGCGGTCCAGTCGCCATCACGCGGTTGCCGCACCGTTTCCAGAATGAAATGCGCGCGTGACGCGAGCGTCCGCCATTCCAGCACCGGCGAGACGTGATCGTTCTCCAGCGTCAGCACGCGCGTGGCCCGCGGTGGAGCGAACAGTTTCCCCGCGGTGGCGACGCCGTAACTGACCGAGGGGATCAGCGCCACGTCGGCGGGATCGGCGTTGATCAGCCTTGCCGCGGCGCGGCGAGCCCGCTCGAACTGCGCCGGAGCGAAGTCGGCGGGAAGCGTCCAGGGCTGGCCCTTGCGCGCCATCGCCGCGCGGCCCGCTTGCATCGCAGCGCGCGGCAGCGGCCCCCAGGAGGCAGCGTTCAGGTAGCAGACCTCGCGCGGCATATCGAACAGGTCGCGTTGCGACGGCAGCATCGGCGGCGTTCTCCTTCAGCCGGTCCGCGGCAGGCTGAGACGCAGGCGCGGCCGCAGCGTCGGCGTGAACCGGCGGGCCAGGATGACCGCGCCAAGGCCGAGTGTCACCAGCACGACATAGTGCGCCGGGCGCAATCCGAAGCGCAGCGTCGCATCGGCGGCCAGCACGCGCCACGGATTGATATGCGTGGCGATGCCATACCAGGCGAACTCGATGCCGGCGGCCGCGGCGCCGGAGAGCAATGCGAGGGCGGGATAGATGGCGATGGGTCGCTGCCAGGTCGTCGGCAGGGCGCGCCACAGCATCAGCCAGACATACAGTCCGGCGACGAACACCGGCTCCGACACATTGGCCTTGGACTGGATGAAGTAGTGCAGCAGGGCCAGCAGGCCGAGCAGATAGGTCAGCCGGTGCAGCCGCTTCCACCAGCGCCCCATGCGGCGGATCGCCGCGTCGGTCGAGGTTGCGCCCAGCGCGATCAGCCCGAGCAGTACGGTGAAGCCGATGGTGAGATAGAAGCGGTGGATGATTTCGGCGGCGACCACCGGCAGATCGCCGTCCTGATCGACGATGTAGAGGCTGAAATGCGCCACCGCGTAGGCCAGCGCGGTCAGCCCCAGCATGCGCCGCAGCAGCAGCAGCTTGCCCCAGTTCAGCGCGGTGCGCAGCGGGGTGACGGCGAGCGCGATCAGCAGGAAGCGGATCGCCCAGAGACCGGTATCGTGGATCACCTCGGTCACCGGCTTGGCGCCGAGGTCGCCGTCCGCCCACCAGAATGCGGCCAGCAGCCCGGGGACGCAGACGGCGGCCAGCACCGTTGCCTTCAGCGGCAAGAATTTTCCGCGCCGGTCACGCCAGGGAACCACCATCGCCAACCACCTCCGGCCTCGCATGTAGGGGCTGGACGCAAAAGCGCCAGCAATCTTCCCGGATGGGTCCCGGCAGGAGGGTGGATGTTACACCCTTGTGCCCTCTCCGGCCTTGCGGGAGAGGGAATGAACGGCGGTCAGTGGCCGCTGCCTGGCGCGCCCCGGCCCATGTTGGACATGTCCATCTTCTGGAAATCGGGCGGTGGCGCGAACAGGCTGGGCGATTGCGGACCATAGGAGACACGAGTCGCCTCCAGTTCGCCGCCGGCCTGGGCGGGATTGTCGCTCTTGGCGCGCAACATCAGGCCATCGTCGCTGAGGCACACCTGGCCGCTGTGCTCCGGCCGCTTCGCCTCGTAGGTCGTGCAGCCGATGCCGGCGACCGTATCGCTGCCGAGCCGGGTGAAGGTGGCATTCCTGTCGTCGAACGCCATCACCCGCTTGGGGTCGTAGGGCAGCTCCATGTAGGCGTGCTGCGGCGTCATCACCATGATCATGCGCCCGGCGGTGCGGTCCATGATCGAGTATGCCGGCTGACCGACCGGCTCGATCCGCAGCTTCGCGCCATGGTCGGTGAAATACATGCGGATCGTGTCGGAGCGCTGCTGCCCCTGGGTGACGCCGGAGACGTGATATTCCACCATGACGTCGCGGGTCGGCTGCATCACCGCCGGATGGTCCTGTGCCACGGCCGGCACCGCCACGGCCACGCCAAGCGCCACCACCAGCCATGTGCGTATTGGCATCCTCTCATCCCCTGTATTGCGTCATGCAGTGGTGCGGGACACGCGGGAGTCGGTCAAGTCACCGTTGCGCCAGCGTGTCTATCTCGCTGCGTAGCGCGGCCGGGTCCGGGTCGGTCAGCCAGTGTGCCGGTGCGTCCAGGGCGCCGGCCAGGCGCGCCTTGTATTCGTCGCGCGGGATTTCCCTGGCGCCGAATTGCGCCAGGTGCGCGGTGACGAACTGCGTGTCCAGCAGCCGGAAGCCGCCCAGCCGCAGGCGCGCGACAAGATGCACCAGCGCCACCTTGGAGGCGTCGGTGACGAAGCTGAACATGCTCTCGCCGAAGAACACGCCGCCGATCGCCACGCCATAGAGCCCGCCGACCAGCTCGCCGGCCTGGCGGCACTCCACCGAATGGGCGTGGCCCATGCGGTGCAATTCACCGAACAGGCGCTCGATCTGCGGGTTGATCCAGGTGTCGTCGCGGCCGGGCACGGGGGTGGCGCAGCCGGCGATGGTGGCGGGGAAGTCGCGATCTATCGCCACGTCGAACGTCTCGGACAGCACGGTGCGGCGCAGGCGGCGCGGCAGGTGGAAGCGGTCGAGCGGCAGCACGCCACGCCGCTCCGGGTCCAGCCAGAACAGGCGGTCGCCGCGCCGCGTCTCCGCCATGGGGAACAGCCCGTGGCGATAGGCCCGCAGCATCAGTTCCGCCGTGATCTCCACCACGCGACGCGACATGGCGGGCATTGTGCAGCCGGCGGGGCGGCGAAGGGAAGCGCCGCGGCATCACGAAAGAAGGCCAGGGGCTTTGCCCCTGGAACCCCACCAAGGGGCGCTGCCCCTTGGAGCCCCGCCAAGGGCGGAGCCCTTGGGACCCTTCAGTTGGAGAGGTTGGACGGGAGGGGGCATGGGT
>JBEKNT010000256.1:0-9903 GCA_049522565.1 Acetobacteraceae bacterium | reverse complement strand
CGAGTGCCAGGATCGGCCGACCGTGACGTACACCGGATAGGCGTCCAGCTTGCGATACGCGATCACCCGTGCAACGCCATCGACCGCCTCGCCACGCACCATGCCGCTCACCGGATCGCGCGCGATGGCTGTCATCAGCAGCGTGTTCGGCTTTGCCGCCGGGAATGCCAGGTCCGGCGTTGACGGATAGCGCGCCAACAGCGCGCCGTCCTCGCGGTACAGTCCGGCGGTATAGTCGGCGCTGTCGTTGAACAGGGAACGGTCGAATGTCTCGAAGTAGCGCGGTGACACCAAGACCAGGATGACGCCCTGGAATTGCCGCGGGTCGTCGCCCTTGCGGCGGGCGACGGAAAACGCGGATTGGCCGGTCTGGCTGCCGGTGACGGTGGCACTGATGAAAGGCGACCGGTGTCCGTCGCGCAACGCCAGGAAATAGTCGCGGTCGGCAAACGTCGTGCCCGGATCAACCGGATAATGCGGCGTCGACAACAGTGCCTGGCCGTCACTGTTGCTCACGATGACCGCGGTGACCTGCGGAAATGGACGGATCATGGCGACGATCTGGTCGCGCAATGGCGGCTCGTGTGCCCGTATGGCCGCGTCGTCCAGGCCACCCACCAGGTCGTTCACGCGCGCCGCGACCAGCATATGGGTGTCCAGCACCTTGGTCGCCTGTTCGGTGGACACGGCCAGCGCGCGATCCAGCCCCTGCCGTGCGTCGCGCAGTACCGACTGCCACGCGAGCCAGGCGCCACCGCACAAGACCAGCACTGGCAGCAGCAAGGCAGCCACAGCGAGACCGTAATAGGCGCGGACCGCGCCCCTGCCCTCCCTGGTGTCGTCCATGCTGCGTGCTGCTTCCGGCCTCGTGACGCATCCGCGGCCCGCGCGCGTGCCGCGGCCAGCGGTGTTTGAACGCCAATTGTTGCCACAGCATGTATCACGTCGCCATGGCGGCACAGCGAAGCGGATGATCACGCGGGCGTGAGCGCACGGCAGTGTGCTCCCGGCCGACTGCGCCTGCGTGGCGCTGATGAACCAACCGGTTCGTTCAGGGCGGAGTTAACTAACTGGTGAGTTACCGCCGCCGACGCATAGTGATGCGTGACCCAGCGACCGCGCCATCATGCGAGCACCGGACGGGAAGCGCCCCTCAGTGCGGCGCCGCGTCGACCACCTCCATCGACCGGATCTCGTCCGGCTCGCCGGTGTACACCACCAGCGCAAGCGACTCGGCGCCGATGAACGCGCTATGCACCTTGCCGCGCGGGTTGAGCGCGTAATTCCCCGGGAACCGCAATGGCTCGCCGGACTTGTTGCCGCGCCCGCCTTGCAGGTTGAAGATGTGCTCATCGGATCGCGCCACCGCGACGATCTTGATGACCTTGCCTTCCGGCGGGGTGAACCACAGCAGATAGGCGATGCCGCCCCCGTCCTGCCGCCGGTCGCTGAGCGTCTTGATATGGACGACCTCCTTGCCGTCGAAGATGGCGCCCTCGCCATAGAGCGGGCTGCCAGGTTGCCACGCCATCGTGGTGGTATCCAGGTTGAGCGACTGCATCACGGGGCCTCCGGCGTCGTGGTCAAATTCTTGCGCATGAAGATGCGTTCCACGCCCGGCGCGCCGGCGATGCGGCCGAATTCCTCCCAACCGTGCCGCGCATAGAATTCGGGTGCCTGGAAATTGACGGTGACGAGCGTGGCGGCGCGGCAGCCGCGGCGGCCGGCCTCCAGCTCGGCCATGCGCAGCATCGCGCTGCCGGTGCCGCCGCGGCGCATGCGCTCCGGCAGATAGAACAGGTCGAGGAAGAACAGGCCCAGCGACGTGCGGCCGAGCAAGCCGCCGACCAGGTCGCCGCTGTCGGGATCGTGGGCGCTGACCGCCAGCGGGCGCCAGTCGCGGATGCCGGCCTGCTCGGCGTTGTACGCGGCGAGACCGTCCTCGAGGACCGACTCCAGCCGTGGATCGGGCGCATCGGTCAGTGTGATCATGGCTGCCTCCTGGTTCAGTGCGTCGCAGTCTAGGCGATGGCCACTGACAGCGTTCTGTCAGTAGTGTTGCGGCCATGCGCCCGTCCGATCGGCTGTTCGACATCATCCAGCGACTGCGCACCGCACGCTCGCCGGTGACGGCGGCGGCGATCGCGGCCGAGTTGGAGGTCACGCCGCGCACCGTGTATCGCGACATCGCCGCGTTGCAGGCGAGCAGGGTGCCGATCGAGGGCGCGGCCGGGGTCGGGTATGTGCTGCGGCGCGGCTACGACCTGCCGCCGTTGATGTTCACCGCCGACGAGGTGGACGCGGTGCTGGTCGGCATGCGCCTGTTGCGGCGCACGCGGGATCCCGGTCTGCAACAGGCGGCGGAGTCGGTGCTGTCGAAGCTCGCCGCCGTGCTGCCGGAACCGCTGCGCGGGTCGCTCGATGCGCCGCCGTTCCATGTCTCCGAGGGCGGCGCGCGCGAACCAGGGGCGATCAGCCTGGCAGAACTGCGCGTCGCCATCCGCGAGGCGAACAAGCTGCGGATCACCTATCGCGACCTCGGCGGCACCGCGAGCGAACGGGTGATCCGCCCGGTGGCAATGGAATACTATGTCGAGGTGACGCTGATCTGCGGCTGGTGCGAGCTACGCAGCGACTACCGGCACTTCCGCGCCGACCGGATCGAAGCGGCGGCGGTGCTGTCCGACAGTTTCGCCGCCGACCGGGAGCGGCTGCTGTCCGGCTGGCTGGCGCTGACCCGGCCGTAAGCCGGGCGACGCAACGGCGTTGCACGGCACGGCGAGAACGGCTTCGATGCCGCAGCCGACTGCTACCAGGGAGGAAGCCGATCATGAGCCGCCTGTTCGGACCGCTGCGCCAGATGGGCTATGTCGTTCCCGATGTGGAAGCCGCGATGCGGCACTGGGTGACGGTCTGCGGCGTCGGGCCGTGGTTCATCGCCGACCGGCTGCCGCTTACCAGTTTCTCCTATGGCGGACAGCGCCATGACGACATCCATCTGTCGATCGCGCTGGCCAATTCGGGCGACGTGCAGATCGAGCTGATCCAGCAGCGTTGCGACACGCCAAGCCTGGGCCGGGAGTTTCTGGCCAAGTACCCGGCTGGCGGGCTACAGCACTGGTCGAGCTGGCCGGAAAACTATGACGAATTGTACCAACGCGCGCTGGCCAACGGCTACACGGTCGCCCAGGAGGGCGACGCTCCGCGTGGCCGGTTCGTGTATTTCCGCCAGGAGGGCCACCCTGGCACCATCATCGAAATGTCGCACGCCACGCCGACGCGCAAGCGCATCTTCGACGCGGTACGCGCGGCGGCGGTCGGCTGGGACGGCAGCGATCCAATCCGGCGCGACTGGCCGGGGTGATCGCGCGCGCTTCGCTCTTGCGTTGGCGCTGCCCGACGGGTGGAGTGCGGCACGCGGTACCCTCACCCTACCCTCTCCCGCCGCAGGCGGGAGAGGGAGAATCGCGGAGACCCAGTGGACCAGATCGTTCGCACGCTCGACCCGGCGAAGTTTCGCAACCCGGCTCTAACGGCGCGTGGCGAGCCGCGCGCCGGCGTGGCACTGCGTGCGCTGGACACGCTGTGGTTCAATACCGGCACGCTGTGTAACCTGACCTGCCGCAACTGCTACATCGAATCGTCGCCGCGCAACGACCGGCTGGCGTATCTCACGCGCGACGAGGTGCGCGGCTATCTCGATGAGATCGCCCGCGACCGCCTGCCCACCGGCGTGATCGGCTTCACCGGCGGCGAGCCGTTCATGAACCCCGATATCATCGGCATGCTGGACGACGTGCTGTCGCGTGGCTTTCGCGCGCTGGTGCTGACCAATGCCATGGCGCCACTGCGCAAGCTGCGGCCGCGGATGCTGGCGCTGCGCGACAGGTATGGCAAACGGCTGACCATTCGCGTCTCGCTGGATCACTACACGCCGGCGGTGCACGAAGCCGAACGGGGCAAGCGAAGCTGGGCACCGACGATCGACGGCCTGGTCTGGCTGGCGCGTAACGATTTCGCCCTCGACGTTGCCGGCCGCCGCTTCACCGGTGAGCCGGAGGACGTGGTGCGCGCGGGCTATGCGCGACTGTTCGGCGCATTGAACGTGCCGGTCGATGCGTTCGATCCGGTGCGCCTGATGTTGTTCCCCGAGATGGACCCGGGCCGCGACGTGCCGGAGATCACCACCGCGTGCTGGGGCATCCTGCACAAATCGCCCGACGACGTGATGTGCGCGTCGTCACGCATGGTGGTGAAGCGCAAGGGCGCGCCGCATCCGGTGGTGCTGGCCTGCACATTGCTGGCGTACGACGAACGGTTCGAACTCGGCCACACGCTGGCCGAGGCGGCACGGTCGGTGGCGCTGAACCACCCGTATTGCGCGTCGTTCTGCGTGCTCGGCGGGGCGGCGTGCAGCCGGTAAGGCGGGGCCGCCGCGTGTAACACCGAGCGCCTGTGCCGCTGCACCGCCGGAACGGTCACCGTCAGGCGCCCGGTAAAACGCTGCGGCGGCCTCCGGCGCCGCTACTGCGCGGCCACCAACCGATCGATGCTGACGCCCTTGCCGACGCCGACCCGCTCCTTGTACGGCGTGGTGTCAAGCTCCTTTAGCTCGATCTCGCGATTGAGCACCTGCTGCTTCCACGCCTGATGCTCCGGTTCCATGGCGTGGAACTCCGGCATCACTTCCCTGGCGAACAGCTCGAGGCTTTCGCAGATATGCTCATGCCGGTTCCGTCCGGCCTGATTGAGCAATATGATGCTGTCGACCTTGGATTCGGCGAACTTGTGCAGCTTGCGGCGGATCGTTTCGGGTGATCCGATCAGCCCGCCGCGCAATGCCTGTTCGGCTTTGTCCGGGTTCTCCCGCTTCCATTTCAGGTACTCGTCCCACAGGCTCACCGTGCCCGGCGCGGCACGCTCGCGGTTGCGCGCGCCGCTGTAATAGGCGAGCGAGAACTGGAAGAACGTCACGCCATCGGCACGGCGGCGGGCTTCTTCGTCGGTTTCGGCGCACATGAAATAGCTGACCATCGCGATGTTGCAATTGCTCTGGTAGTCGGCGAGCTTCTGCTGCCGCTTGACGAACGCATTGTAGTAGGCGTGCACCCAGGCATGCGCCATTTCCGCGCTGAGGAACTGGAAGCCCAGCGCGCCGATGCCGCAGCGTCCGGCCAGCTCGATCGTTTCAAGTTGCGAGCATGCGACCCACAGCGGCGGATGCGGCTTCTGCACCGGCTTGGGAAGCACGTTGCGCAGCGGGAACTTGAAATACGGGCCGTCGTACTCCCAGGCCTCATGGGTGAACATCGGCAGGATGCAGCGCACGGCATCCTCCCATACCGCCTGCTTGTCTTCCATCTTGCGGTCGAACGGGCCGAGCTCGGTGATGCTGGCGCCTTCGCCCATGCCGAACTCGACGCGCCCGTTGCTGACCAGGTCGAGGCAGGCAACCTTCTCCGCGACGCGCGCCGGATGGTTGGTGGTGAGCTGGATGATGCCGTGGCCAAGCCGGATGTTTTTCGTCCGCTGGCTCGCCGCGGCGAGGAACACTTCGGGCTGCGGCGAGTGCGAATACTCTTCCAGGAAGTGGTGCTCTACCTCCCAGGCGTAGTTGTAGCCAAGCTTGTCCGCCAGTTCCACCTGGGTCAGCGCGTTCTGGTAGAGCTGCCGCTCGTCGTCCTGCGCCCATGGGCGGGGCAATTGCAGCTCGTAGAATATACCGAATTTCATAACGTTCCCCTGTGCCTGTCGGGGCGATCGTATCGTCGCGGCGATGCCTGTGCCAAGCCGGCCGGCCCGGCGCCCCTGGCGAGGTCGCTGACCGGCGCGGCGCCGATGGCATGGTGACCGAGATTGGCTTGCAGCGATTGGCGTTGCCACGCGCGGCGGGATCAACGATCATGAGTGCAACGACGCAGGGCGCCTCGCCGCGAGGACCGCGACCTTGGCCGATATCTTCGTCAGCTATACGAGTTCCGACCGCGAATGGGCGCATTGGATCGCGACGGAGCTGCGCGCGCTGGGCCACGGCGAGCATGTGCATGAGTGGGAGATCGGCGCGGGTCACGACATTCTCGGCTGGATGGAGGAACGCATCGGCGCCGCGGACCAGGTGCTGTGCGTGGTCTCGGAGGCCTATCTGAACGCACCGTACTCCACGCTGGAACGCCGGGCCGCCATCTGGCGTGCGACCCAGGAACGGCGGCCGGACGCCGTGTTGTTCGTCCTGGTGCATCCGTGCGCACTGCCGCCGCTCTACCACCATTTCCGCCGCTGCGAATTGTTCGGCCTTCCGGAACCCGCCCGCCGCCAGCGATTCCGCGACTTCATGGCCGCGCGCTCCGCGCCGGACATGGTCGCGCTGTCCGATCAGGTCACCGCCGAGAGCAACATCACCATCGCCGTGCCGCACCACTTCATGGGGCGCGAGCAGGCGATGGCGGAGATCGAGGCGACGCTCGCCCGCTTCGACGGCCGCGCCGCCATCACCGCGCTGCACGGCATGCGCGGCGTCGGCAAGACGGTGCTCGCCGTCGCCTATGCCGACAAGCACAAGCACGACTACCGCGCCACCTGGTGGATCCGCGCCGAGACGGCGGACACGATGCGCACCGACCTCGCGGCGCTCGGCTACCGGATGGGCTGGGCCGGCGACGGCGACTCGCAGGACGCCGCGCTGGCCAGGACCGCCGACCGGCTGCGGCGGGAAGGCGAGGGCATCCTGCTGATCTTCGACAACGCGCTGGACCGCGACTCGATCGCGCCGTTCCTGCCGGTCGGCGGCACGGCGCACGTGCTGATCACCTCCAATGCCCATGCCTGGCGCGGTGTGGCGGAGGCGGTGGAAATCCGCCTGTGGCCGCGCGAGATCGGCGCCGCCTACCTGCTCGCCCGCACCGGCGCGGCGAACGCGCAGGCGGCGGCCGAGGCGCTGTCGGTGGCGCTGGACGGCCTGCCGCTGGCGCACGAAATGGCGGCGTCGTATTGCGAGGAACTCGGTCTGTCGGTCGCCGCCTACCAGACCCGTTTCGCCGCCGCGCCGGCCGAGGTGATGGACGATGTGGGTTCGGCCCCTGCCGCGTTCCACGACCGGCTGACGGTGGCGAAGGCGTTCACCCTGGCGATCGAGGCGGCGGCGCGACGCCATCCGGCCGCCGAACCCCTGCTGGTCGCCGCCGCCCTGCTGCCGCCCGAGCCGATCCCGCTGTTCCTGTTCGCCGAGGGGCGGTCGGTGCTGGCCGACGGGCTGGCTGCGCTGCTGGACCGCCGCGGACTGGAGCAGGCGGTGGCGGCACTGCGGCGCTTCGCGCTGGTGGAGCCGGAAGCGGTCCCGGACGAGCGCGATCCGGCCGTGACGACGGACACCATCCGGCTGCACCGGCTGGTCCGTTTGGTCGCCGGCTGGCGGCGGGAGGGTGCGGCGGCGCAGGCGATCCGCCGAGGGCTGCTCGCGGCGCTGGCGGCGGTGTATCCGGACGACACCTACAACGGCCCGAGCCAATGGCCGCGCGCACGGCGGCTAGACGCGATCGCCACGGAGTTGCTCGGCAACGAGACCAAGCCTGCGGCCGGACTCGAAACCGACATTGCGACATTGCTGAACCGTCTCGCCAGCTATCGCCAGGCCGCTCTCGGGGCCTACGCGTCTGCCCGGACCCTGTTCGAACGCGCCCTCGCCATCAGCGAGCACACCCTGGGCGCCGAACACCCGGGCACCGCGGCCAGCTTCAACAACCTCGCTTTGTTGCTGAAAGCCACCAACCGGCTCGGCGAGGCGGAACCGCTGTATCGCCGCGCGCTCGCCATCAACGAGACGAGCCTCGGCAAGGATCACCCGGACGTCGCTGCCGCTCTCTACAACCTCGCCGCGTTGCTGCAAGCCACCAACCGGCTCAGCGAGGCGGAGCCGCTGATACGCCGCGCGCTCGCCATCGACGAGGCAAGCCTCGGCAAGGACCATCCGAACGTCGCGAGTGACCCGGTATTATGGCGCAAACGCAAAACAAAACTTGTAGTGCCAGCCTACGTCTTTGCCTACCATATACCGTATGGCACAGTCTATCATCATTCACGCCCTGACCGAGAAGCGGGCCGAAATCTCGGGCCGCATCCACGATCTAGAAGAACGCACCCGTCAGGCTCGCGCCGACCTGGCGCACCTAGACGCCACGCTGTTGCTGTTCGATCCCGACGCGAAGCCAGCGGCGATCCGGGCTAATCTGCCACCCAAGGGACGATCCGGCTTGTTCGCCAATGGCGAAATCAGCCGCCGCTGCCGTGACGCGATCCGTGAGGCGCGCGGCGAGCCGGTGGCAGCGGAGGCGATCGTCCGTCAGGCGATAGCCGATAAGGGACTGGACCCAGGGGACAAGACCCTGCGGCAGGATTTGGTGCGGCGGTTCCTTTGGGCGCTGCACCGGATGCAGCTTGCCGGGACCGTGCGGCGGGTCGGCAAGGGGTTAGGGGCGAGGTGGGCGTTGCCGAATGACCCCGAACAATAGGATAACCCTCTAGGCCGCGAGGCCGGCCGAAGTGGGCGCTGGCTTGTTCGGCGCCAAACAAACCAAGTGTCGTGCCCTTAACCGCTCTGACACCTTTATAGGTGTATAATGTGGAACAGCAGCCAGGCCTGTCCCACTCTTCCCATGAAGGGCTCTGTTACAAAAGAATCCTCTTGACATCGTGAATGACTGTTGACACGCGATTCCGAGTCGATTCGACTACCTCTAGGGGACGCCGGCAACCGAGAGGTCAGACGATGGACGTTTACCAGGTGCGAGCGCACTGGGATGACGATGCAAAGGTGTGGTGGGCCGAAAGCGACGAGGTCCCCGGTCTGGCTTCCGAGGCCCCTACTTTCGAGCAGCTAGACGAGAATGTTCGTTCTATAGCCCCGGAATTGCTACTGCTCAACAAGGGTATCACGGGCACGTTCCGTATCGACCTTGTCCGCGCCTAAACTGATAAAAATCAGGGGTGAAATGCCAGGCTCCCTCTATCGCGACCTTGTCGATATTTTGTTGCGGTCTAATTGCAGCTTCCACAGACAGGGCAAGGGAAGCCATGAGGTATGGCACAGCCCGTTGAACGGCCGTTACTTTTCGATCCCGAGCAACATCAGCAGCCGGAGGTTGGCGAACCAAATCCTCAAGGAAGCGGGCTTGCCCAAGGCATTTTAGTCGCTCCTATCCGACCTTATGCCGCTGCCAATACCCGCAGAAATCCACGCTCGGCGGCGCCGACAGCGCCAGATCGACGGCGTGCCGGACCTGTGTCCCGTTATCCGTGCGCCGATGGTCCT
Source organism: Acetobacteraceae bacterium (assembly GCA_049522565.1). Lineage (GTDB taxonomy): Bacteria > Pseudomonadota > Alphaproteobacteria > Acetobacterales > Acetobacteraceae > JASHVB01. The sequence continues at coordinate 599 of JBEKNT010000256.1, read as the reverse complement.
CCCTCCATGCGGACTCCTGAGCATACCGGACCAGATACGGGCCAGCGACGTGATGATAGTGGCCGACCTCGCCGCGCCGGATGCGGCTAAAAAAGCTCTCGGCGCCATTGCTGTAAACGCCGTCCAGCGAGTACGCCTCACCGTGGTCGATCCGGGAGACCTCATACCGCCCGTGCAGCGGGTTCCATGATGGCGCTTCATCCGCCACCAACTTCGTGCCCTTGGCGACGTGCGCGCCGATCCACGCCAAGGACGCGCCCTCGGCCTTGAACACGGCGGGGAGAGTCGATCCGCCACGCTCGCGGGCGACGACCACGACCTGACGCTTGCCAGTCTGATTGCGGGCGAGACGACGATCGCGGCGATTCTCTTTCAGGTTGGCGGGACGGATGTGGCCGCCGAAATAGGCGCCATCAATCTCGACCGTTTGCCCTTCCCCACCGACGCGTATATTCTTGAATTCCGTAGCTAGGGCCTCCCTGATTTTATGGCACAGCACGAAAGCGGTCTTATAGCTCGTGCCGAGATCGCGCGACATGGCGAGAGCGTTCTTGCCTTTGACCTCATTCAGCGCGATGGCGATGGCAGACAAATAGACC
>JBEKNT010000255.1:0-12030 GCA_049522565.1 Acetobacteraceae bacterium | reverse complement strand
CCGGCGCCGAGGCGCGGCGCATCGCTGCGCCGGCTGATCGACCGTTACGCTCTGCTGCTCGCCTGGATCGCCACCATCGCGCTGTTCGGCGTGCTGGAGCCCGATACCTTCCTGCGCGCCGCGAACTTTACCTCGATGTTCAGCTCGCAGGCGGTGCTGGTGGTGCTGACCTATGCGCTGCTGGTCAGCCTGACCGCCGGCGAGTACGACCTGTCGGCCGCGCCGGTGCTGACGCTGTCGGCCATGGTGCTGGCGATCCTGAACGCGCAACTGGGCGTGCCGATCGGCGTGGCGATCTTGCTCGCGCTTGCCGCCGGCGGCGTGGCCGGCGTGGTGAACGGCATCCTGGTGGTCTGGGTCGGCATCGATTCGATCATCGTCACGCTGGGCACCGGCACGCTGGTCAGCGGCGTCGTGTTGTGGATCAGCAACAGCGAGATGGTGTCGGGCATTTCCCAAACCCTGGTGAACTGGGTGATCGTGCCGCGGCTGTGGGGGGTGTCGTTCGGCTTCGTCTATGCGCTGGGGCTGACGGTCGCGCTGTGGTACGTGCTGGACTATACGCCGCTCGGGTTGAAGCTGCTGTTCGTCGGGCGAGGACGGCGGGTGGCGCGGCTGTCCGGCCTGAACGTCGGCCGGCTGCGCTTCGGCGCGCTGGTCGCATGTTCGCTGCTCGCGGCCTTCGCCGGCGTGCTGTACGCCGGCACCAGCGGCGCGGCGGATCCCAACTCCGGCGACAGCTTCATGCTGCCGGCCTTCGCCGCGGCGTTCCTCGGCTCGACCGCGGTGCGGCCGGGACGGTTCAACGCCTGGGGATCGTTCACCGCAGTGTATTTCCTGGTGACCGGGATCACCGGCCTGTCGCTGATGGGCATCCAGATCTTCATCCAGGACCTGTTCTACGGCATGGCCCTGATCGTCGGCGTGACGCTGTCGCTGCTGGTGCGCCGGCGCGAGCAACGCGAACGCGACGTGGCGGAGACGCCGGAGGATTAGCCGTGCGCACAAGGATCGTTTCCCGGGTTAAGATCGGGTCAGTGTCGCACAACAGTGCGCGGATGGAGTGACGGCGTTGTTCACCAGAACCTTCCCCACCCGTCCGACACGCATGCTCGCCACCGCGCTGCTCTGCGCCGCGGCAATCGCCGCCGCTGATGCGCAAACCCCGGCGCCGTCGCCACCGGACGCCACGCCAACCGCCGCGCACGCGCCGGCCGCGCCGCCGGCGACCGATCCCATCCGGCTGCCCGCCGACATCACCACGCATCACACGTTGGAGCTGCCGGGCCGCACGCTGCACTTCACCGCCACAGCCGGCAGCATCCGGCTGCGCGACGAGAAGAACGCGCCACAGGCCGACGTGGCCTTCGTCGCCTACCAGCTCGACGGCGCCGACAAGCTGACCCGCCCCGTCACCTTCGCCTTCAACGGCGGCCCCGGCATGGCCTCCGGCTGGCTGCAGGTGGGCGCTGTGGGGCCGTGGCGCGTGGCGCTCGGTGGGGCGTCGGGCGTGCCATCCGGCTCGCCGGTGCCGATCCCCAACGCGGAAACCTGGCTCGACTTCACCGACCTGGTGTTCATCGATCCGCCCGGCACCGGCTATTCGCGCATCCTCGCCAGCGGCGACGCGGCGGAAAAGCGCTTCTGGTCGGTGCGCGGCGACATCGACATGCTGGCTGAGGTGATCCGCCGCTGGCTCGACCGCAGCGACCGCATCGTCTCGCCCAAGTACTTGCTCGGCGAGAGCTATGGCGGCTTCCGTGCCCCCCGCCTCGCGCGCGAGCTGCAATCGACCCAGGGCGTCGGCGTCACCGGCATGGTGCTGCTGTCGCCCCTGCTCGACGTGCATATCGAAAGCGGCGCGACCGACCCATTCGCCTGGGTGGACCGCCTGCCCTCGGAGGTCGCCGCCGCGCGTGCGCTGAAGGGGCCGGTGACACGCGCCGACGTGGCCGATGCGGAGCAATACGCAGCGACCGATTATCTGGTCGATCTGCTGCGCGGCGAACGCGACGCCGCGGCGATCGACCGCCTCTCCGCCCGCGTGGCGGCGCTGACCGGTCTCGACCCGGCCCTGGTGCGCCGGTTGCACGGCCGGCTCGACCAGTACGACGCCACCATCGCCGGCGCCGACCCGTTCCCGCATCGGCCGCTCAGCGTCTATCCGGACCCGGTGCTGGAGGGGTTCAAGGCACCGGTCACCGGCGCCATGGTCGCGCTCTACACCGAGACGCTGAACTGGCGCCCGGAAGGCATCTACCGCCTGTCGAACGACACGGTGTTCGCGCAATGGGACTGGGGCCGCGGCATGGGGCGGCCGGAATCGCTTACCGCCTTGCAAGCCGCGCTGTCGCTCGATCCGCGGCTGCATGTGCTGATCGCGCACGGCCTGTTCGACCTGCGCACCCCGTATTTCGCCAGCGAGCGGATCTCGCGCGCGTTGCCGGATGTCGGCGCGCCGAACCGCGTGCGGCTGGCGGTCTATCCCGGCGGCCACATGTTCTATTCCGACGACGCGTCGCGCGCCGCGCTACGCCGGGACGTGCGGACGCTGTTCGGAGATTAGGGTTCGCCGAGGAAGCAACGAGGCAACATGCGGCACCGCATCGTCCGTCCCGTCATGGCGGGCGAAGACTCCATTGGCGTTGAATTGCGGTGTTTGGGCGTCGGAACCGGCTACGCCGCGTCACGCTGCGCACAGGCCCCACATCCACGACTTTGCGGCTCACATCAAGGAAAGTCGTGGATGGTCCGCCTTCGCGGACCATGACGAATTAGGCACGGTCCGCCCGTCAATGATTCGAGTATTGCTCGGCGAGTCCTCAGTGGCGGCGGCAGCTCTCCACGTAGGCGTGGCGGGCTTCCCGTTCGCCCTGCGCGTCGCGGTAGCGGGCGCCGAGGCACCAGTCGTAATGCACGCGGTAGTCCATCGTCCAACGCGGGCCGTACGCGCCCGGGGCACACCACGGCATCGAACGCGCGAAGCGGGCCTGATCGACCGCGACGCGCGCATAGTCGTTGCAGAATCCCGGATCGGCGGCGCGGGCCATGGCAGGCACCAGCAAATATGCCGCCAGGGCTGCTGCGCCGAAAGCAATGATCCCGCGCACGTTGTCCTCCCAGAACGTCAATGCCGGATGATGCGCGGGCAACCTGTCGTCAGGCAAGCGCCAGAGCGTTATTGCAGCCAACCCGGCGGTTGACACTCGGCTTGTTCGCACCGGCGCTCCTCCCGTGATGGCTCGGCTTGACCCGGCCACCCATAGGGCACCGTGCCGCGATAGATGGCCGGGGCAAATCCGGCCATGACGGTGCAGGCCGGCTCTGACGGGCGTCAAACCCCCGCACGATCGCCAGTGGCGAAATGCGTCTGCCCATGCGATGACGCAGCGCATGCAGGAGGTCAGCGCTGCGGGACAGGCCGGCTCGGTCGATGCCGAGCTGATCGCGGTGATCGTCTCGGTCACCGACGGCGAACCGCGCGTGCTGACGATCGACGACGGCAGTGGTTTGCCGTCGGGGCCGTTCGAGACCAGCCACCGCTCCCTCCAGGCGGCCTTGCGTTCCTGGGTGGAGCAGCAGACCCACCATCCGGTGGGTTATGTCGAGCAACTCTACACGTTTGCCGATCGGGACAGGGCCGCGCCGGGGCGGCAGGTGGTATCCGTGTCGTATCTCGGGCTGACGCGCGAGGCGCCACGGGAACGGCGAGCCGCCGGCGGGCGCGGTGTCGGCTGGCAGGACTGGTACCGCTATTTTCCGTGGGAGGATCGGCGGGAACCGGATGATGCGCTGGCGGCACAGGTGACCGCACCGTTGCTGGCATGGGCCGAGGCGGCGCCGGACGCCATGCTGCGCTGGCAGCGGCGCAACCGGGTGACGATCAATTTCGGCATCGACGGGAATACCTGGAACGAGGACCTGGTGTTGCAGCGTTACGAGACGCTGTGGGAGGCCGGGCTGGTTCCCGAGGCGGGCGGCAGCGTGGTGCCGGGCCAGGCGATGGCGCACGACCATCGCCGCATCCTGGCCACCGGCATCGCCCGGCTGCGCGGCAAGATCAAATACCGTCCGCTGGTGTTCGAGTTGATGCCGCCGGCCTTCACGCTCGGGCAGTTGCAACGCACGGTGGAAGCGTTGGCGGGGCGCCGTCTGCATAAGCAGAATTTCCGCCGGCTGATCGAGCAGCAGGAGTTGGTCGAGGAGACCGGGCGGATGGCGACCGAGACGGGCGGACGACCGGCAAAGTTGTTCCGGTTCCGCCGCGCTCTGCTGGTCGAGCGCGCGGTGGCGGGGACGAAGCTGCCGCTGGCGCGATAGGGGAGGGCGCCAGCAGGCGCGGTCGGCCTGCGCCATGCCGCGCCGGCCATCCCGGTTGCTTCAACATGCGCCGGCTTCGGTCATGCCCGGTCTTCACCGCAGTTGTGCGCCTGGCAACGTTGTCATGGCGCATCGGGGAATCTCGGCAGGCGCTGCCTCGGTCTTGTCGGCGTGCGTTCGCGTGGTTCGAGCGCGCGCCAGCCAACGAGGAATACACTGCCATGAAGACCCTGTTTGTTGCGTCGGCGCTTGCCCGGAGCGTCGGGATGGGTGCCGCTTTCGCGTCCGTCACGACCGACACCGACGGCAGCACTTACGATTCCGGTGCGGTCGTTGCGGCGTCGAAGAATGACACGTCGGCCCCGCGCCTGCGGCGGGCCAACCCGACGGCATGGCACAAGACCGATAGCATGCGGGTGGTCCGCTTCGGTCCGCCGGAGGCGAGCGGCAACGCAGGCTGCGCGAGGTCACCAGTCGAATAGCGAAAGGGTCGGCCAGTCAGCCGGCCCGCTTCGCGCTTGCCCATGGCAAACCAGGTCGTGTGCGGGCTTGGTTCAGCCAGCTCCCGGAGCGTCTCCGCTGGCGCCTTCGGTCTCTTCAGTGTCGAACGACAAGTCTGCATAAATGTCCGATAGCGGACTCTCGACATCGATCTCCGGCATGCGTAGCACGTCCCCCGCGGTGAGTGCGCGTGCGTCCCAATCCGATCCGTGTCGCGCGAACACCGTTGCCGCGATACTGTCCTGCTCGAGGATGACGTAGCGCTGGATTGATTCGGTTGCCTGGTATTCGCGAAGCTTTTCGATGCGGTCGGTGCGGGACGTGCCCGGGCTGAGTACTTCGAACACGACGACCGGCTGCTTGATGACGGTCTCGCCGGGCGGCACCGGCGTGCAATACACGAAAGCATCCGGATAGCGGATGCGGTCCATCACCTCAATTTTCAGAGTTGGACCCTTACACGGCACGGCTTGCCCCGCAGACGTTCGCGCAGGAGCGCCCGCAAGGTGCCCCCGATGGCTTCGTGCGCGATCGTCCCGCCGGTCATGGCAACAGGCTGGAAGCCGTCGAATTCGTAGCGCAGCGGCTGCCGTTCCTCCCAGGCGAGGAACTGCATCGCGTCACCCTCCGCCACCGGCCGCCAGAAACGCTTCCAGCACCGCGACAAACCCCGCAGGGTTGTCGGCGTGCAGCCAATGCCCGGCGTGCTTCAACGTGACGAACCGCGCCGCCGGAAACAGCGCGCGGATCGCCGGCCGGTCGTCCGCCCGCACATAGTCCGACGCCGCACCCGCGACGAACAGCGTCGGCCCGCGATACACCGCGCCCGCCGGCGCCTCCCAGCCCTCGATCACCGGCATCGCCGCGGCGATCTCCCGCAGCCCGATGCGCCAACCCGGATGCCCGCCGGGCGCCAGGTTCTGCAACAGGAACGCGCGCAGTCCCGCATCCGGCACCGCCGCCGCCAGCGCGGCGTCGGCCGCCGCCCGCGTCAGGCCCGGCGACAGCGGGATCGCCCCCAGCGCGGCGGCGATCTCCGCGTTGTGGTGCTCGTAGGCGACCGGCGCGATGTCCGCCACCACCAGCCGCGACACCTGGTCCGGTCGCGACAGCGCCGCCATCATCGCCGCCTTGCCGCCCATCGAGTGCCCGACCAGCGCGGCCGGCAACGCGGCACGCTGGTCCAGCGTCGCCAGCACGTCCGCCGCCATCGCCGGGTAGTCCATCGCCGCAGCATGCGGGCTGCTGCCGTGGTTGCGCAGATCCAGCGCCAGCACGCGGAACCGCGGCGCCAATGCGCGCTGCACCACGCCCAGGTTGCGTGCCGCCCCGAACAGCCCGTGCAACAGCGCGACCGGCGAACCCTCGCCCGCTTCCACCGTGTGCAGGATCATCCTCGCCTCCTCCGACCTGGCGCCATGGGCCAGGCCCGCAGTGAGCCCGTGGGAAATGCCGCGATCGCCACGCCGCCGATGATGAGCGCCGAACCTGCCACAAGGTCGGCGGTGATCGCCTCGCCCAGCAGCAGGTTTGCCAGCAACAGGCTGACCGCCGGCGTGGTCAGGAACCCGACGGAAGACACCATGGTGGGCAGCTTCGCGGTCGCCTCCACGATGCACCAGGTGCCGATCGGCCCGGCCACGCAGCCTATAGCGGCCAGCGCCAGCCAGCATCCCGGCTGCGATCCCAGCGTGCCGTGCGGCGCCTCCAGCAGCACCAGCGGCAACAGCAGCAGCGAGGCCAGGCCGAAGCACCACGGCAGCAGTTCGAACATCGACAGCGACGGCCGTGCCGCGCGGGTGACGATGATCGCCACCGACCAGCACAGGCCGGCCGCCAGCAGGAACGCATGACCGACCAGCACCGGAAGGGACGTCCAGTCGATCGCCCAGGGGCTCATCAGCACCACCACGCCGGCCAGGCCGATGGCGGCGGCGACCCAGCGCCGCGGCGGGATGGGCTCGCGCAGGAACACCAGCGACAGCGGCACGATCCAGATCGTCGTCGTGTTGGCCAGGATCGCGGTGCGGCCCGCCGGCACCCAGGCCACCGCGACATGCGCGAAGGCGAAATACCCGGCGAGTTGCAACGCTCCGATCGCGACCAGCGCCGGCAGGTCGGCGCGCCCCGGCAGCCGCAGGCGCCCGCCCGCCACGACGATCACGGCCGTCGTCACGCCCGACAGCACGGCGCGCCCCTCGGCGAACCACAATGGCGTGGCGCCCAGGGCCAGCGCGATCTTGGTCAGCGGCCAGGCACTGGATAGCAACACCACCGAGGCGAGGAGCTGGGCAACTCCGGCTGGCGGCAGAGTTGCGTTATTTTGCGAGAGTCTCTCGTCCATGGGTTGCGAAACGCTGATTTGTCCTGACATAAGCGCTGCATGACCTTTTCGATCGTAGGCCGCTGCCCGAATACCGGGGAGCTCGGCGCCGCGACGGCGACCTCCAATATCGCCGTCGGCGCGCGCGTCGCCCATTGTGCCGCCGGCATCGGCGCCGTCGTCACCCAGCATCGCACTGATCCCCGCCTCGGGCCACGCGGCCTCGCCCTGCTCCGGTCGGGGTGCTCGGCGCAGCAGACGGTTGATGCGCTGGTCGCCTCGACGCCGCACGCCCAGTGGCGGCAGATCGGCGTGGTCGATGCGGCCGGCGGCTCCGCGGCCTGGTCCGGCGCGCGCACCCGGCCGGAAATGAGCGCGGCCACCGCGGAGAACGCCTGCGCCATCGGCAACATCCTGGCCAACGCCCGGATCCCCGCCGCGATGCTGCGGCGCTTCCAGGCCCGGCCGAGCGCACCGCTCGCCGAACGGCTGATGTCCGCCCTGGAGGAGGGGCTGGCCGCCGGGGGTGAGCATGGCCCGTTGCGCAGCGCACATTTGCTGGTGGTGGACACCGAGAGCTTCCCGCTGGTGGATCTGCGTGTCGATTGGCACGACCAGCCGATCGGGGAGCTGCGCGCCTTGTGGAATCGCTACGCGCCGGAGATGGGGACGTTCATGCTGCGCGCCCTGGACCCCGACAATCCGCTGGGCAACGCGGTGCCATAGGGCCTGGACAGGACCCGGCGACTGCGGCATCCGGTTGGCGGCATGGCCCGGGTTCTGCCCCGGGACGGCATGATCCGGGGACTCGCCCTCGGGCTTTGGACCCACCCGGACCTCTCCCCGGGGGTTTGAGCCTGGCCCTGTCCCCGGGGCGTTCGATCCGGGGAAGACAGCGATGGCGGCAGCGGACGAAAAACTCCTGGCAGATGATGAGCCGGCGCCGGTGCGCGTCCTGCATGAGTCCGGCGCGTCCGACTTCCTGCTGACCGCCGACCATGCCGGCCGGATCATTCCACGCCGCCTCGGCCGCCTGGGCGTGCCCGACAGCGAACTCGACCGTCATATCGCCTGGGACATCGGCATCGCCGGCGTGACCGGACACCTCGCGGCGGCGCTCGACGCCACCGCGGTGTTGCAGACCTATTCACGGCTGGTGATCGACTGCAACCGCGATCCGTCGGTGCCCAGCGCGATGCCGGAAGTGAGCGAGACGACGCCGGTTCCCGGCAATGTCGGGCTGTCCGCCGCCGATCGCGCCGCGCGGGTCCGCGAGATCTTCGCGCCGTACCACGCGCGGATTGCGGCGTTGCTGGACGCCCGCGTGGCGGCGCGGCGGCGCACCGTGCTGGTGGCGATGCACAGCTTCACCCCGGTGTTCAGGGGCGAGTCGCGCGCGGTGCAGGTGGGCGTGTTGTTCAACCGCGACGCGCGGCTGGCGGCGGCGCTGCTGGACCTGCTGCGGGCCGAGGGTGACATCGTGGTCGGCGAGAACGCGCCCTACGCGGTGACCGACACCAGCGACTACGGCGTGCCGGTGCACGGCGAGAAACGCGGCCTGCCGCACGTCGAAATCGAGATCCGCCAGGACCTGATCGCCGATGCGCAGGGCCAGGCAGCGTGGGCGGCGCGGTTCGCCCGGCTGCTGCCGGCAGCGGATGCCAGGTTGCGGGGGTTGGGAGGATGAATGCGGCTGATAAGACGGGTTCACCACTAATGCACAAAGACACCAAGATCATACGGATCTTGGTGTCTTCGTGTCTTTGTGGTGAAACTACCTTTCTGTCAGGCGTGCCATGACACCTGCCCAGCCCAACCCTCGGCTGAGCCGCGACGTCCCGATCGATCCGGCACACGCAGCGCTGCTGTTCATCGACGTGCAGAACTACACCTGCCGCCCGGACGGCGGCGAATACGCCGGGCTGAGCGAAGCCGACCGGGAGGCCCGCTACGGCGATTTCTTCCGCACCCTGCGCGACACCGCGGTCCCCAACATGCAGAAGCTCCAGGCCGCCTGCCGGCAGGCGCGGATCGAGGTCATGTACACGGTGATCGAGGCGCTGACCAAGGACGGACGCGACCAGAGCCTCGACTACAAGATCAGCCGGTTGTTCGTGCCCCGCGGCGCATGGGATGCGCTGGTGCTGTCGGCGATCGCGCCGGCCGCCGACGAGATCGTCCTGCCGAAGACGTCGTCCTCGGTGTTCATCTCGACGAACATCGATTACGTGCTGCGCAACCTGGGGGTGCGCTCGCTCATCCTGGCCGGCGTGCTGACCGACCAGTGCGTCGATTCGGCGGTGCGGGATGCCTGCGACCTGGGCTACCTGGTGACCGTCCCCACCGACGCCTGCGCCACGTTGTCGGCCCAGCGGCATGACTGGTCGCTGCGCAACAACCGCGGCTACTGCCGCCAGATGACCACCGGGGCGTTGCTGGCCGAAATCACCTCTCCCGCGCTGCGCGCGGGAGAGGTTGCTACGGCCGCGGGTTGACGGTCGACGGCGTGCCGATCCCGGTGTCGCCCACCACGATCTGCGTCGCCGTGCAGTCGTTCATATGATCCGCCCGCAGCGTCCGCCCGTTATTCAATGACACCATCATCGAATCGAGACACTCCTGGCGCGGCACGACGATCTTGCGGGCCTGGTTCGGCTGCACCGGTGCGTAGCTCAGCACCCGGTTCTTCCCGTCCGTCATATGCGCCTGCGCTGACGTCACCACCTGTCCGCTCTCATTCTTAAGCGAGAACGATCGCATCTGCTCTTTCGGCGACCGCAGCGGAGCAGTGGGAAATTGCTGCGCCAGCGCAGGACCCGCGGTCAGCACCAGACAGACCAGGGGCAACAGACGCACCATGCGGCAATCCTCCAGGCGGTTGCACCGGAGCGCGGCGCCGAGTGTACCGGTTCTGCCGCACCCGATGTGATCAGCACGCCGTGATCGGTTGTCAGCCCGGCCGTTCGGTGGTCCGATCGGGCTCGCACCAACCGACCGGCCCCGTCATGCCCGACCCGATCACCGAGGAACTGTTCCGCAACGCCGTCGCCGCACTCGGCGACGAGATGGTGCTGACGATCTACCGCACCGCCTATTCCGGCGTGTTGAAGAACATCATGGACTACAGCGCCGCGCTGTGCGACGCGAGCGGCCGCCTCGTGGCGCAGGGCCTCGCCCTGCCCGGCCATCTCTGCTCCATTCCCGTTGCGTTACAAGCGGCGTTGCGCCACTACGGCGACGACATCGCCGACGGCGACATCCTGATCAACAACGACCCCTACGACGGCGGCATGCACCTGCCGGACATCTTCATCTTCAAGCCGCTGTTCGCCGACGGCCGGCCGATCGCCTACGCCGCCACCATCTGCCACCACACCGATGTCGGCGGCCGCGTCCCCGGCTCCAACGCCTCCGACAGTACGGAAATCTACGCCGAGGGCCTGCGCATCCCGCCGCTGAAACTGTACGAGCGCGGCAAGCCCAACGCCACGCTGTTCCGCATCATCGATCGCAACGTGCGCCTGCCGAACCGCGTGCTGGGCGACATCCGCAGCCAGCTCGCCGCTTGCGAGATCGCCGCGCGCGGCATGGTGGACCTCGTCGCGCGCTACGGCGCCGACGGCGTGCGCAACCTGATGCACGCCACGATGGACTATTCCGAGCGCCTGACCCGGCATTGCCTCGCCCAACTGCCGGATGGCGAGGCCAGCTTCACCGACTGGATCGACGACGACCAGATCGATGCCGGCAAGCCGATCAAGCTGGTCTGCACGGTGCGCAAGCACGGCGAGACGATGGAGGTGGACTGGACCGGCAGCGCGCCTCAGGTGAAAGGCGCGATCAACAACACCTGGAGCTACACCGCCGCCGCCAGCTTCACCGCGGTGAAGTCGGTGCTGTCGATCAACATGCCGAACAACGACGGCGTGTTCCGGCCGATCTCGGTCATCGCGCCGCCCGGCACCATCACCCACGGCAAGCTGCCCGCCGCCTGCGCCGCGCGCGGCCTGACCGGGTTCCGCGCCGTCGATTGCTGCTTCGGCGCGCTGGCGCAGTTGTACCCGGACCGGGTGTATGCGGCGTCGGACGGCGGCAACACCGGCGTAACGATCGGCGGCTACGACAAGGACTTGCAGCCGTTCATCTACGTGGACTTCCTGTGCGGAAGCTGGGGCGGCCGGCCGTGGGAGGACGGCCTGGACGGCAACACCAATATGTTCGCCAACATGGCAAGCTTCTCGGTCGAGGTGATCGAGGCGGAGAACCCGCTGGAAGTGCTGGACTACGAATTCATCCCCGACACCGGCGGCGGCGGAAAGTTCCGCGGCGGCATGGCGCAACGCAAGACCTGGCGCATGCTGGCGGACGAGGGCATCCTGCAAGTGCGCGCCGACCGGCAGACCCATCGGCCCTACGGCTTGCAAGGCGGCGCCCCCGGCGCCCCGGGACGCAACGTGCTCGATGCGGGCCTGCCGACCGAGACACCGCTGCATGCCAAGCTGACGATGACCCTGAAGCGCGGCCAGGTGTTTCGTCACGAATTGCCCGGCTCCGGCGGCTGGGGCGACCCGCTGTCGCGCGACCTCGCCTCGGTGGCCAAGGATTTGCGCGATGGCCTGGTGACGATCGAGGGCGCGGCACGCGACTACGGCGTGGTGGCATCCGGCGACCCGCCCGGGATCGATGCGCTGGCAACGCAGCGGCTCAGGGCGCGGATGTCCGGCGAGTAAATGCAACTCCCCCTCCCCTTGAGGGAGGGGGTTTGGGGGAGGGGTGCGGGCGCCCACGAGCCTGGGGCGCCCCCTCCCCACCCCCCCCCCCCCCCCCCCCAAGGGGGGGGGGGTGGGGTATAGATGGCCGACACACCCCCCCCGCGCCGCCGGCGT
>JBEKNT010000254.1:0-9941 GCA_049522565.1 Acetobacteraceae bacterium | reverse complement strand
CTGTAGGCGGTCTGGCGCGACCGTGCCGCGGCGGCCGCGCATGGCGACCCCGCGGCCCCGTTCAATGCCGGGATGACGTGGCCGAACCAGCTTGAGCTGCTGCTGCGGGCGATCCAGCCGTTCGTTGCGGGGTGAGGGGGGAAAGAAGGAAACCTCTCCCGCTCTTGCGGGAGAGGTTTATTGTCAGCTCACCAGCTTGCTGATCGCGGCAGCCATCTCGTCGCCCGACTCGTCGGCGCGGATCGGCGCGATGAAGCGGCCGTCCGGTCCCATCAGGTAGATGATCGAGCTGTGGTCCATCGAGTAGTCGTTCGGCCCCGGACCGGTGACATGCTTGGCGTAATAGACCCGGTACTCCTTCGCCACGCGGGCGATTTCGTCGGGCGTGCCGGTCAGCCCGATCAGATCCGGGGTGAACGCCGCGGTGTACTGCTTCATCACGTCCGGCGTGTCGCGCTGCGGATCGACCGTGATGAAGAGCGGCCGCAGGGCTTTCGCCTTCGGCCCCAGCTTGTCCAGTGCATCCGCCACCGCGTTCAGCGTCGTCGGGCAGACGTCGGGACAATAGGTGTAGCCGAAATACACCAGCATGTACTTGCCGCGAAAATCGCGGTCGGTGACGGTCTTGCCGCTGCTGGTCTCCAGGGTGAACGGCCCGCCGATCGAGGGGCCGCCACTGCTGCCGGTCAGCCACAGGAAGCCTCCGGTGCCGAGCAACAGCACCGCCACCAGCAATCCCACCACGGCGTAGATGAAGGTGGTGGGCGGCCGAGGAGTTCCCGGCCGCCCGGGGTTGCGCTCAGTCGTGGTGCTCATGTCCGCCTCCTGTGTTGATGGCGATGGGATGGGTGCAGATCAACCGCACCTGGGCGATCAACTGGTCCGGCGTGCTCCAGCCGCGACCCGAATTGGGTAGCCACGCGGCGCGCAGCCAGCCGTTCGGATCGACCAGGAATTCGGCGCCGGGCAACGCCTCCGGCCGCAGCCCGACGAGCGTCGCGTAGGCACCCCAGGCCGCCGGTGTCGCCGCCATGCACTCACCCATCGGCAAACCCCTCGAGGCCCCCCTGCGCAGATGCAGGATCACCACCTTGTAGCCCTCCTGGGGCGGGATGGAGGGCGGGTGGCTCGCGCCGTCCTCGTCGCCGTCCGCCACGACGCGCACCACACTACCGTGCAGTTCCCGCATCTCGTCCGCCGCAAGCCCGGCGCAGACCACCGGCAGCGCCGGGGCGGCGATCGGCACCACCCAGGCGCCGGAACTGCGCTCGCTGATCCCGGCGTTGTTGGCGCGGACGAAGTCGATCACGCTCCAGCGGTCGGTGTCGGACAGCAGCGGCGCGAAGGCCGGCATGACCGGAGTGCCGTCCGGGGCCTGGCGGCCGTGACTCACCCACCAGAACAGCTCGCCGTCGCTGTGACCCCAGAGATGCGCCGCGGTCAGGTCGGCGGGACGCAGGGGCAGTTGGCTGGCTAACGGGCCGTCGCCGCGCCCCTCGGCGCCGTGGCAGGCGGCGCAGTTGGCCGCGAAGGTGTTGCCCCCGCGCGTGATCGACACGGCGGCGAAGCCGGTGGGCGAGCGGTAGTAGCTGGTCGGGTAGGCCTCGACCAACAGCAGCCGCACCGTAGGCGCCGCCGCCACCAACAGGCAGGCACCGAACGCCACCAGGGCGATCCGGGCGCGCCGCCAGAGCAATCCGAGGACCGTGCTCGCCACGCCGACGCCCGCCGCGACCAGGGCCAGGGCGACCCGCACCCGGACGTCAGCATCGTCCAGGGCGGCAAAGGTCAGTCGCCAGGAGAACGGCCAAAGCGGCTGCTCCTGCGCGGCGGGCGTGCGCGAAGCGAGAAACCCGGCGGCCAGCACGATCGCCAGGCCCAGCGCCGTCTCGACGCCGATCGACAGGCGCAGTTGCCACCGCGCGCGGGCCGGCTCGCCGGCGTCGGCCAACCGCGCGGTGAAGCGCCAGCGGTTCAGCGCCGCAAGTCCCAGCGCCACGGCGAACAGGCCCAGCTTCAGCAGCGCCACCCGGCCATAGCCGGTGCCGAGCAGGGCAGGGACGCTCCCCACCAACTGGCTGGCTTGGAAGCAGGCGGTGATCGCAATCACCCCAACCGACGCCAGCCCGAGCGGGGTGAAACGCTCGCAGGCCGACGCAGCTTGCCGCGGCGGGAGGCGAGCGACGCAGACCAGCAGCGGCAGCAGGCCGCCGAGCCACGCGCCAGCCGCCAGCAGGTGCAGTGCCTCGGAGCCGACCAGCATGGCCCCCATGCCGCCACCCTGCGCGCCGGCATGGCCGAACGCGGGTTGCAGTCCGAGCGCCAGCCCGGCCAGCACGGCGGCGGCGATCGGCGCCTGTCGCAGCAGCGGCGCGGCCGCCACCAGCAGCGCCAGCCGGAGGGCCAGGAACCGCCCGAACCGCGTGCCGCCCGCCATCGTCCGCAGCGCGGCGAACCAATCCCCCGGGCTGTCCGGCGTGGCGACCGCGTGCGCTTCGGCGGCGAACCAGGCGACGCCGAGTGCCAGCGTCAGGACCAGGCTCAGCCACGCCAGCCGGGTCAGCGTCGCGCGCAAATCGGCCGCCGCCGCCGGCGCCATGCGCAGGCCGACCGGCGCCACCACGACCGCGAACAGCAGCGAGCCGAACAGCGACAGCAGCGCGGCGAGGTGCACCCCCCGCATCAGGGGCAAAAGAACGGTGCTGGTATCCATGCTCCGAGCGCCACGGTGACCTGGCGGCGTCGCCGGCTGGGAAAGCGTCCCTCGCGGCGGCGTGCCGGATCACGGTGTAGGGGCCGGGCCCCGGCTTCTGCAATGCAGCGCGGCGGTTTTTCCGCGACATGCCGTCGATTGCCAAACGGCAAGTCAGCAATCGGGAGAGGCGCCAGCGCATTGTCGGACCGACCCGAACGCCCGCATCATCTCGACGATCCCGGTCAGGCGCAACGCTTCCAGTCCGGGCGGACATGCTCCAGGGCGGCCCCGCCACCGCCGCTTCCCTGCCCATGATGGGCCGCTGCTCGCAGGCCGCGCGGACCAGACGCATGCGGCGACGCGGCGGAACACGCCTCGCCTAACCCCCGCCTGGCTTGACATCGAGAAACCGGCTCAACAGCCAGTCGCCGTCGATCTTTTCCTCGGTCAGCGCCATCACCAGCGCCTCGCTGCCGAACACGGGCGCCGCGACAACCATGTCGGGATGCACGCGGCGCACCCTCTCCAGGTTCTTCCGCGAACTGACGGCGGCGACCTTCTTCGCGTCGGACGCGAGTTCATGGGTCGCCAGGATCACGAAGGCATTCTCGGAATCGTCGTCCGATAGCGCGAGAATGGCGCGTGCCTGTTCGCCGCCGGCCTCCCGCAGCACGTCGAGTTCGGTTGGGTCGCCGACCATCACGTCCGCATCGCCGAACGGGACACCCGCCTTGCTGGCGATGACCAGGACGGGTTCGCCGCGGCGCAGCAACTCCCGCGCGGTGTTGTGCGCGAGCGCGCCGTCGCCCGTGATGATGAAGTGATTGACCCGGTTCATCTTCTTTCTCCGGTCTCCGATCGAACGATTGATCCGGTTCTGCACGGCGGGCCCGACCACTGCGGTGAGCGCGGTCACGAAGACCGTCAGGCCAAGCACGATCAGCGAAACAACGAACAGCCGAGCGTCGTTGGTTTTTGGCACAATGTCGCCATAGCCGACCGTCGACATCGTAACGACCGTGAAGTAGAAAGCGGTCGGCAGGTTGGTGATCGGCGGCGCGAAGCCGGCGCCCAGCAGAAATGCCCCGAGCACGCCGTAAATCATCAGCACGACCACCAGGAACAACGCGAAGACCGTCGCCGCGGCGAGCGAGGTGCGGTCGAACCAGTACCGCGCCCGCCAAAGCGCCACGAGCAACAGCAGCACGTAGACGGTCTGGTAGGTGACGCGGTGGCCGGACGCCGCGTTGATGGCGAGCGCAAGCTGGACCACGGTCATGCCCAGCGCCGAGAGCCAGGCAATGCGCCCGCGAGCGAGCAATCCGAGAGCGATCAGGACCTGCAAAATGCCCACCCCGGTCCTCGGCACGCCAGCGAGAAGTAGCCGCGGTGCCTCGCCCGAGACCGGTTGCAGGGCATTGAACAAGGCGCCCAGGTTGAGATGCAGGTACTCAGCCGCGTATTGCTGGAGCGTCGACAGCAGCGCGAACAAGCCGGCGCCGCCAACCGCCAGTGCCAACGGAACATGCGGGAACCAGCGGTCCATCAACAGGCGATGGTGCCAATGGCTATAGCAGCGCCGGCAGCTCACCCGGAGCGCTGCGAATTTCGCGGCCATTCCACGCGGTTCACGAGACACCATGAGGAGCCTACGCGGCCGCTACGGCGGTTGAAAGCCGCACCGCAGACGATGCGAACGACTGTGCGCACCGACGCAATGGGTGTGCCATGAACCGGACCGCGGGTATCGCGGCACCCGCATCCGGCGCCACGCGCCGCCCCTCCCGTGCAGCGGAAGAGGTGCTCAGGCAACGCCGGTCGGTCGGCCCGATCGGGTTGCGGGTGTTGCGGATGGGCGTGGCACGGGCGCAATGGTCGCTGACATCGCGGCGCGCCATGCTATACGGTGTGCATGTTCACGCTCCATTCCGCGTCCGCCGGCAGGCACCTGCGCCGTCGCCACCTGCTGGGTCTGGCGCTCGCCGGCACCGTCACGCCGCGCCTGGCGCGCGCCGTCTCGCCCCCCGACCCCGCGGCGCCGATCGCCATGCTCTATTCGGCGCTCGAAGCACTGATGCGGCTGGGCACCGCGACGCCATTCCGCCATCGCTACCAGCAGATCACCCCGGTGATCGACCGCACCTTCGACCTGCCGGCGATCCTGCACAGCTCCGTGGGGACGCGCTGGGCGACGCTGGACGCGGCCGCGCAGGACGCGCTGCATGCCGCGTTCCGTCGCTTCACCATCGCCACCTATGTGGCCAGCTTCGACAAATACGAAGGCGAACGGTTCGAGCTGATGCCGACGTTGCGCCGGGTCAACGCGGACGAGATCGTGCAGACCCGTATCATCCAGGACACCGGCGATCCGATCCGCCTCGACTATGTCATGCGGCAGACCGATACGGACTGGCGCGCGGTGGATATCCTGCTCGACGGCACCATCAGCCGGGTTGCGGTCCAGCACTCGGATTTTCGTGCCCTGCTGGGCAACGGCGGCGCCGCCGCGCTGATCGCCAGCCTGCGGCAAAAGGCGGCCGATCTGGCGGGCGGCAGCCAGCTCGATTCGTGACGGTGCGGCTGCGGTGATCCTGGCCGACTTCGCGGCGGTGCTGGCGGGCATCGGGGTGATCCAGGCGGCGGCCGGCGCGGTTCTGGTCGGACGGTTCGCCGCCAGGAACCCCTCTCCCGCGGAGCGGGAGAGGTCAGGTGAGGGTGACGCGGTGCGCACCCAACACCCTCCGTCGATGCGCTTCGTGCCTCGACCCCGCTCCGCGGGAGAGGGGGACGGGCGGCCCCCCATCACCGTCCTGAAGCCGTTGCACGGCGACGAGCCGCTGCTGGAGCAGGCCCTGGTTAGCCTGTGCAGGCAGGACTATGCGGAATTCCAGGTCGTGTTCGGTGTGCATGATGCGGCCGACCCGGCATTGCCGGTCGTCGCCCGGATCCGGGCGCGCTTCCCGGCCTGCGATGTCGCGGTGGTGGTGGACCCGACGCAGCACGGCCCCAACGGCAAGGTCGGCAACCTGATCAACATGCTGCCCCGCGCGAAGCATGCCGTGCTGGCGATCGCGGATTCCGACCTGCACGTGCAGCCGGACTACCTGGCCCGCCTCGCCGAGGCGCTGGCCGAGCCAGGCACCGGCCTGGTCACCACGCTCTACACCGGCCTGCCCGCGGCGAACCGCCTGGCGCAGCAGCTTGGCGCCACGCAGATCACCCACGGCTTCCTGCCGGGTGCGTTACTGGCACGGGCGATGGGGCGGCAGGACTGCCTGGGCGCAACGATGGTCCTGCGCCGCTGCACGCTCGACCGCATCGGCGGCTTCCGGGCACTGGTCGGGCATCTGGCGGACGACCAGGTGCTCGGGCGCCTGGTAGCGGCGCTCGGCCTGGCGGTGCGGCTGGCGGCGACCGTGCCGGCGACCACGGTCCCGGAGGCACGCCTGGGCGATCTGCTGCGCCATGAATTACGCTGGGCGCGCACCATCCGCGCCCTGGAGCCGGGCCCGTTCGCCGCCTCGGTGCTGCAATATCCGCTGTTCTGGGCGATGTTGGCGGTGCTGCTGTCCGGCGGCGCAGCCTGGGCCTTCGGGGTATTCTTCATCGCTTGGGTGGGGCGGGCCATGGCGGCGATCTGGGTGGATCGCGCGCTGGAACCGTTGCTGGGGGTCACCAACGAATACCCCGGGGGCCGCCCGCCGTTGAGCCCCGGGACACACGGCGATGCCGGCGCGCCCCGGCCCGATGACCTACAACTCAGCGATGCGGCAAACCGCGCCGACGCGGCACCCCAGGGACTTGCATTCCCCTGCCCGGTCTGGCTTCTGCCGTTGCGCGACCTCATATCGGTCGGCGTGATGCTCGCCAGCTACGCCGGCCGGGGGGTGGAATGGCGCGGCCACCGCCTGACCGCCGATACCCCGGGACGCCCCGCGCCCGGACTGACCGCCACGGACTGACCGCCCGAATTGACCCCGTCGAAGGGACCACGCCCGCGATGATGAAGACCTTGTTCTTGCAACCGCCCTCGTTCGACGGCTTCGACGGCGGTGCCGGCTCGCGCTACCAGGCGCGGCGGGAAATCCGCTCGTTCTGGTATCCCACCTGGCTGGCTCAGCCGGCGGCACTGGTGCCTGGCAGCAAGCTGATCGACGCGCCGCCCGCGGGCATCGGCCTGGACGCGGTCACCCGCGCCGCCCGCGACCATGAGCTGTGCGTGATCCACACCTCGACGCCGTCCTTCGCCTCCGACGTGAAGGTGGCGGCGGCGCTGAAGGCGGTGAACCCGGCGCTGAAAATCGGCCTGGTCGGCGCCAAGGTGGCGGTGCAGCCAGCCGAGAGCCTGGCGCAGGGCGCGCCGATCGACTTCGTCGCGCGCAACGAGTTCGACTTCACCATCAAGGAAATCGCCGAGGGCCGGGACTGGTCGGCGGTGGACGGCATTTCCTACCGCAACGGCGCCGGCGCGATCATCCACAACAAGGATCGCGCGATCCTCGAGGATATGGACCAACTGCCGTTCGTCACCGAGGTCTACAAGCGCGACCTGCGCATCGAGGACTACTTCATCGGCTACCTGATGCACCCCTACGTGTCGCTCTACACCGGCCGCGGGTGCAAGTCGCGCTGCACCTTCTGCCTTTGGCCGCAGACGGTGGGCGGGCATCGCTATCGGGTGCGCTCCCCGGGGCACGTGGCGGAGGAGATCGCGCTGGCGAAGCGGTATTTCCCGCAGGTGCGGGAATTCTTCTTCGACGACGACACCTTCACCGACAATCTGCCCCGCGCCGAGGCGATTGCCCGCGAGTTGGGCAAGATGGGCGTGACGTGGTCGTGCAATGCCAAGGCGAACGTGCCGCGCGAGACTCTGAAGGTGCTGAAGGACAACGGGCTGCGGCTGCTGCTGGTGGGTTATGAGAGCGGCAACCAGCAGATCCTGCACAACATCAAGAAGGGCATGCTGATCGACGTCGCCCGGCGCTTCACCAAGGACTGCCACGAGCTGGGCATCAAAATCCACGGCACCTTCATCATGGGCCTGCCGGGCGAGACCAGGGAAACCATCGAGGAAACCATCCGCTTCGCGACGGAGATCAACCCGCACACCATCCAGGTGTCACTGGCCGCGCCGTATCCCGGCACGTTCCTCTACAAGCAGGCGGTGGAGAACGGCTGGCTGGATGCGGCACATGCCGAACTGGTGGACGACCACGGCATCCAGATTGCGCCGCTGACCTATCCGCATCTGTCGCACACAGAAATCTTCGACAACGTGGAGACGTTCTACCGGCGGTTCTATTTCCGCGCGCCGAAGATCGCTTCGATCGTCGGCGAGATGGTGCGCAGCCCGCAGATGATGAAGCGACGGCTGCGCGAGGGCGTGGAGTTCTTCCAGTTCCTGCGCGAGCGGCACAAGGCGGCCTGACGACTGTCGGAGTTTTGCATGAGCGAGACAGGCAGCCTGGAGTTCATCGGTCAGCGCCTGCTTGCCATCCAGTCCCTGTTGGACGCTCGGCAGATCGAGATCGAGCTGACACGAAAGGAACTCGCGCGCGTCGCCGGGGCAATGATAACCCGCGAGATGTTGAGCGAGGTCGTCCAGGTGCTGGCCGGACGAATTGGCACTTTCGAGGCGCTGATCGATACCCGCATGATCCAGGTGGAAGGCCGCATGGACCGCCTGGAAGCACGCATCGGCAGGTTGGAGACGACCGTCGAGAATGGCATTGCCGGACTGCACCGCTCCAATCAGGACCTTATTCAGCTTCTGGCCAGGGTGCTCGCGCAGAGGCCAGAGGAGATTGGAAGGAGCTGCTAGCCCTTCTTCACCCCTCATCCGCGCCCGCAGCACAACGCGCGGTGCGGGTCGAGAGCAGACGGGCCAGTTCAGGCGCTTGCCAGCCTGAAGCCTACATTCGTGTACCCGAAAACCATCTGTTTTCGGGTACGGCCTTTTTTGTAGGCCGCTGCGCCCGGCTTCGTCCGACTTGCAATGCTCGTACACGTCCGCTTTCGAGAAGAACCGCGGCCCGATAGGGCGGCCGCCATGCCGACGCAAGTAAGAATGGTGTGGCAACCCGTCAGAATCTCTGTGTCGAGGCACTGGTGCTGCCCGTCACTGATTCTGCGGCCGATATCTGAACCGCTCGCTTGGGCCACACCGGGAGTGCTGGTGGAAACCGCCCCATCTTCCCGGGCCATCGCACTAACCAATCCATCGGGCAAGCCTTGCCACCAGCGCGGCGCCTGTGCGTATATCTGACACGTCCGGTTATTTATATTGACAGACGCTACCCGCTGTGCTAAACGCCACACGCACGACGCAACCCGCCAGGAAAGGCAGCTCCGTTCCCGTCCCGCCATGATGCGCGATCCACTCACAACTCCGGCCGATGCCGATTCCCCCGATGCAGATCGGGCCGGCCCAGACGCGTCCGCGCGCCTGCCCGAGTGGCTCGTTCAACTGATTGCCACGCTCCTCCACACCATGCTCCGGTGCATGCGTGCCGCGCGCTGGCGCAATGCCCGGCTGCGCGCCTGGTGCCACGAGCGGCCGGACCTGGAGCCCGGCTCAGGCCAGCATCTCGCCGCCGTCATCCGCGGCGCGTTCGGCAACAGCATCGCCTGGATGTGCCTGTACGACGGCATCGGGCCCGGCCATCGCGACTGGCCGGCGCTGTCCCGCGCCATTCTGGCGTTCGGCGGCAGCCTCCGGGCGTTCGACCCCGGCCGCCGCGGCCGCCCGGCCATGGGTCAGCCGTGGTGGGGCAACCCGTATGTCATGCCCGGCGTGGCCGCGCCGCAGCGCGAAATCCCGGCCGCCGGCGCCCTCGCCGCATTGCTCGAACGCGACGCCGCCGACGGCGCATCGGCTCCGGCCGGCGCAGCGGCGCCCGTGCCACACGCCGCCGCCGCGCGCGAGCCCGAGCCCGATTCCGCCCCGATACCGACATCCTGGCGTTCGCCGATCGCGCGCGTCGCCATCGGTCCGCCGACCGGCCCGCCCCAGTCCTGGGGCTCGCCATACTGCTACGCCTGACGCACGGGGCCGGACCACGGCCAGCCCCGCCATTCTGATTCGTGCCGATCTAAAATCCCGAGCCAGGCCGGGCGTGCCACACGCGTTCAGTTCGTGCGATCTCTCGAGGGAGATTGCTTCGCTTCGCTCGCAATAAACAGAGCCCTCCCCCTCCCCTTGAGGGTGGGGGTTGGGGGGAGGGGTTCGTGCCGCACGGGACCCCTC
>JBEKNT010000253.1:0-9943 GCA_049522565.1 Acetobacteraceae bacterium | reverse complement strand
CGTCGTGGCCGGCCTTTCTCCGGCCATCCACGCGCTACCGCTGGTGCGCAGATGGCCGGGTCAAGCACGGCCACGACGTGGGAGGGCCAGGTGTCCGTCATTTTCCAGGTGGCAGCAGCGCTATGCTGGCGTCCGTCGGCATGCCTGGCAGCAACTCATGCGTCGGGTTGTCGATGTCGATGCGGATCCGATACACCAGCGTCACCCGCTCGGCATGTGTCTCGACGGTCTTCGGCGTAAACTCCGCGTCCGGCGAGATGAAGCTGATATGGCCGCGGTAGGTTTTGCCGGGATAGGAGTCCGTCGTCACATCGGCCGCCTCGCTGAGCCGCACCTTCCCGATATCCTGCTCGTTCACGTAGGCGCGCAGCCAGACGTGGTCGAGATCGTCGAGCGTGACGATCGCCACGCCGGGTCCGGCCAACTGCCCCAGCTCGGCTTCGCGCACCGAAATCACGCCACCGAATGGCGCACGCAGTGTCGTATAGCCAAGCGTGACCTCGTCGAGTGCGAGCTTCGCTCCGGTCGCCGCTGCATTGGCCTGCGCCAAGGCAACGTTGGTGGTTGCCACCTGCACCATGGCCTGATCGTGCGCCAGGGTTGCCGCCGACTGCCGCGCCGCCGTGAAGGCAAGATCGCGGGATTGCACCGAGCCCGCCGCGGTCTTCATCAGGTCCTCGGCGCGCACATAATCTTTCTGCTTCTCCGCCAGATCGAACTGGTCACTGGCAACATTGCTCTGCGCGGCGAGCAGACTGCTTTCATTCACCGCAATCTGGGCCGTGGCGACCTGCTGGTTGGCGCGATCGATCTCGACCTGCTGGCGATAGAGACGATCGTCGACGCGCGCCAGCACCGTATCGTGGGCAACGATCGCGCCCTCATCGAACGGCAGTTCGACGATGGGGGCCTGCACTTGGGTGAAACTCAGGATGCTCTCGTGTGCCTCGATATTGCCGGAAACGGTAACCCGGCCGAGCCCAGCTTGTGGCCCGAACCACGCTGTCGGCAGGCGAAGCGGCCATTGCCAGAGCCCGTACCCGCCGGCAGCGAGAACGACGATGACAGGGATGAGCAACAGGGCGCGACGACGACGGGTCATTGATCCGGCGGAGAGTATCCGCGCGGGCCGATCCGCCAATGATCTAGGTCAAACCCGTCTTCGACGCGCGTCCGAATGGTTCGCAGCGTGCTTGCTCTCGGAAAGATGCCGATGGCGCGGCCTGCTGCGGC
Source organism: Acetobacteraceae bacterium (assembly GCA_049522565.1). Lineage (GTDB taxonomy): Bacteria > Pseudomonadota > Alphaproteobacteria > Acetobacterales > Acetobacteraceae > JASHVB01. The sequence goes on along the minus strand of JBEKNT010000253.1, from coordinate 8,710 downwards.
GATGTTCCTCCAGCCGGACGGTTATGCGGCTGTGGCCGCTTGGCCACCGCTGCGGCTCGACACGAGTCGAGGGGTCAGTGATGCTGGTGTCCACCGCCATGGCCTCCCCCACCGTGGCGGGCTCCGCCGTGGGAGGGACCGCCGCGGGGAAAACCGCCGCCGCGACCGTAGTAGCCACCCCACCGGCCGCCGTAGAAAAAATCGCAACCGGAGTCTGGGTAAGCGTAATAAGGCGGACCATAGAAATAGCCGGGCAGCACGCAGCCGTAATTCGGGCAGTGGTAATATCCCGGTGAACACTGATACACGTGTTGGGCGCGAGCGGGCGATCGCCGGGCCTCGCCCCATCTGCGCGGCCCGGCGCGGAGCCTGACGGACCGCCCATCATGCTCCGAAGACCATACGACATGTGAGGAACGGGCGGGGCTGTCGCGGGCCCTTCTCGTGCTGCAACACTATCTGCGGATGACCACGCGTGGCGCCGAATACGGCAACCGCCGTATCGTCCGCGCAGTGAGCCCATCCAATCGCCCTGCGAGGTATGCGATGAGCGTCAAGGCTTCGGCTATCCTGGTCATCAATGCCGGATCGTCGAGCGTCAAGTTCTCCTTGTACCGGGCGGACAACCGGCCCACAAAGCAACATCTGCTATGCGAGGGCAAATTAGCCGGGATCGGGCATCCGGTCGATTTCGTAGCTCAAGACCTGTCCGGCAAGCGGCTCATCCAACAGACTCTGCCAGCCGGAACGACGCATGAAAGCGCGCTGGCGGCCCTGCTACACTGGATCGAGCAACAATTCGGAGACCTGGTCTTGCTTGCGGCCGGCCATCGCGTCGCGCATGGCGGGACCGGCTACATGGCTCCGGTAGTTCTCAACGCGCAGGTGATGGCCGATTTGCGGTCGCTGATCCCGCTGGCGCCAATGCATCAGCCGCATCATCTGGCGGCTGTCGAGGCATTGGCCCGGCTGCATCCGCATTTGCCGCAGGTAGCCTGTTTCGACACGTCATTCCATCACACGCAGCCCAAAGTTGCGACGCTGTTCGCTCTGCCGCGCGCACTGACCGAAGAGGGTATCCGGCGCTACGGCTTCCATGGCCTGTCCTACGAATACATTGCCTCGATCCTACCCGAGTTTCTGGGGTCCGAAGCGGCAGACGGGCGCATCGTCATCTGCCATCTGGGAAGTGGCGCCAGCATGTGCGCCATCAGGCAACGCCAAAGCGTGGCAACCACAACGGGATTCACCGCTCTCGATGGGCTGCCGATGAGCCGACGTTGCGGTACCCTCGACCCGGGTGTCGTGCTCTACCTGCTGCAACAGAAGGGTATGAGTGCCGATGCTGTAACGCGCTTGCTCTACAACGAATCCGGACTGTACGGCGTATCGGAAATCAGCGACGACATGCGGGAGCTGCTCTCAAGCGACGACCCGCGTGCCGCGGAGGCGATCGACCTTTTTGTCTATCGCATCGGGCGCGAATTGGGAGCGCTTGTCGCATGCCTCGGCGGACTTGATGCGCTGGTGTTCACAGCCGGGATCGGTGAAAACGCTGCAGCGATCCGTCGTTGCGTGTGCCGGCACGCTGCCTGGATTGGCGTCGATCTCGACGACCACAGGAATGACGCAGGGGGACCGTGCATCACGCGGCCGGGCAGTGTCGTGTCTGCATGGGTAATTCCGACGAACGAGGACCTGATGATCGCTCACCACACCTGGGATCTGCTCCGCCATGGCTTGCCACCGGGCACGGGCGCCAATTATCACGGTCTTGAGCCTATGACCTCGGAACATCGCCTTCCGAAACGCCGGCCACGGTTCATCCACGAGGTTGTCGGACGGCTGACCGGAATAGAAACAGCGATGCGGGCCGACATCATCGCCTGGAACGAGCGCTCCTCGGCCCGTGTCCAGCAGCATCACGATCGCGTGTCCCAAGCGGTCAAGACGATCGTGCGCAGGTTTCGCCGCGCGCGGTGACGTTTCCAAGGTTTCCGGTGCAGCGATGGCGGCATCGTGGGGGTATCACCATTTTTCGGTGATGCAACACGTCGTCTGGCCTAGTCGCGCTGCTCCAGATCGTCGATAGCCACTTTGAGGAACCGCGCCGCCTCACCTCCCGTCACCACGCGGTGATCGAATGTCAGCGACAGCGGCAGCCGATGATTGAACGCCAGTGCCTTGCCCTGCGGAACCGCTTGCAACGTGATTCGACCGGCACCAATGATGGCGACCTGTGGCGGCAACACGACAAGTGCCGCCAGGCGACCAATGAACATGCCATAATTCGACAGCGTGATTGTCGGACCCCGCAGATCGGCGACCGCCACGGAGCGCGTCCGCACGGCAGCCTTCAGCGTGTCCAGATTGCGGCGCAGCGCCGCCGCATCCTGCTGCGCGACGTCACGCAACACGGGGACGATCAGACCGCCTTCCAGATCGACCGCTATGCCCAGGTCGACATGCAAAAACGTCTGCAGCGTCTCCGCCGCAGAATCGTACCAAGAGTTGAGGAGAGGGATCGCCGCACAGGCAGCCGCAATGCTGCGGACGAGACGCACCGTGACATCGACGTGTTCACTCCACCACGGCTCAATATCGGCCTCATCCCAGACGGTGGCGGGGACCACCTCCGCGTGGGACTTCGTCATGTTGATCGCCATGCTACGCCGCACGCCGCGGAGCGGCGCGGGTTCGCCGGATGGGCCCTTATCTTTGTCGGCTGCCGCATGCTCGACATCGGTGCGCGTGATCAGGCCATCCGGTCCGCTGCCGCGAAGCCCTGTCAGGTCAACGCCAAGCTGATGCGCAAGCGTCCGGACCGCAGGCGAGGTTCCACCCCGTGCGTGCGCAGGCCCCGCCGCAATCGGTGACACCTCCGGCGTCGCGCGCGCCGAGCCCTCGAACGCCGGCGCCGCGGCCGCACTCGGTTGAACGCCCAACTCACCCACCACGGTGCCGGCATCAGCATGCCGGGCTTCGTCGAACTCGATCAGCGGCGCGCCGACTTTCAACCGCTCGCCCAGCTTCCCGAGCAGACGCTTGACATAGCCGGAATGAGGCGACGGAACCTCGACCACCGCCTTGTCGGTTTCGACGGAGACCAACGGTTGGTCGGCGACGATGTGATCGCCCTCGGCCACGTGCCAGGCGACAATCTCGGCCTCTTCCAGGCCCTCGCCGAGGTCGGGCAGGTTGAATGTGCTCATGAGTAGGCCATTGCACGATCGACCGCACTGCCGATGCGGGAGACATTCGGCAGATAGAATTCCTCAAGCCGCGGCAACGGCATGACGGTGTCGAATCCGGTCACCCGCTCGATCGGTGCCAGCAGCGAGGTGAACGCACCTTCGACAACCCGCGCGACGATCTCGCCGCCGAAGCCACCCGTCAGGGGCGCCTCATGAACGACGATACAACGACCAGTCTTTCGGACCGAGTTGACGATGGTTTCGGAGTCCAGCGGCTTCAGTGTCGCCACGTCGATCACCTCGGCACTGACTCCTTTGGCCTCCCATGCGCTGGCTGTTTTCAGTGCCTCGGGAACCATGGCGCCCCAGGCAACAAGCGTAACGTCGCGACCTTCGTGCAGTACGAAGCAGCGGTCGACTGGAAGTGCCTCGCCGTCGTCGGTCATCTGCTCGCGCGTGCTTCGGTAGAGCCGGGCCGGTTCCATGAACACGACCGGATCATCGCCCCGGATCGCAGCCAGCAGCAGGCCATAGGCGCGGCGCGGAGACGACGGAATGATCACACGCAGGCCCGGGATGTGCGCGAACATCGCCTCGGGACTTTCGGAATGATGCTCGGGCGCGTGGATGCCACCGCCGCAAGGGGCACGCACAATCATCGGGCACGTGGCGTGTCCCCGCGTCCGCGTGCGGAATCGCGTCGCGTGGTTGATGATCTGGTCGATCACCGGATAGATGAAACCAGTGAACTGGATCTCCGCGACCGGTTTGAATCCGGCCACCGCAAGGCCGACCGCAATGCCGCCGATGCCCGCCTCGGACAGCGGTGTATCGCGGACCCGATCAGCACCAAAGCGCTTGATAAGCCCGTCGGTGGCGCGGAACACGCCACCATCGATACCCACGTCTTCGCCCAGAACGAGGACGCGGTCGTCCTCCGCCATGGCACGAGCGAGCGCCATGTTGATGGCTTGGACCATGGTTGTCTCGGTCATGCTTCACTCCGCAGCCTCGCGTTCGGGCAACGACGACGCGCCATCCAGCGCCGCGTGTTTCTGGGCAAGCAGGTCGGCTGGCAGCTCGGCGTAGGTGAAATCGAAGATTGTCGACGGGTCGGGCCGTGGGACCGCGAGATAGGCCTCGGCTGCCGCATCGATCTCGGCATTGATCTGATGCAGAAGCGCATCTTCGTCGGACCGGCTCCATAGCCCCGCATCGGTCAGATACTGATGCAGGCGCTTGATGGGCTCTGCCTGCCAGTGCTGTGTTACATCGGCATCGTCACGGTAGCGGCTGGCATCGTCGGAGGTGGTGTGATCGCCGAGCCGATAGGTCATCGCCTCGATGACGTGCGCGCCTTGCCCAGTTCGAGCCTGTTCCAAGGCGGCGCCAACCACCGCGCGCACAGCGATCACATCGTTGCCATCAACCTGCTCGCCGGGAATTCCCGCCGCAATCGACTTCTGCGCCAAGGTCTGCGTTGCGGTCTGCCGATGCAGTGGCACCGAAATCGCCCACTGATTGTTGCAGATGACGAAGATGACCGGCAGTTTCCAGACCCCGGCGAAGTTCATGGCTTCGTAGACGTCGCCTTTGGACGTTGCGCCATCGCCCAGGCAGCAGACCACCGCTCGCGGTTCTTTACGCAACTGAATGGCCAGTGCCACGCCGGCCGCGTGCGGCACCTGGCTGCCGACCGGAACACAATTGGGAAAATCGAAGGGGGTGTTGGCGAAGACATTACCGCGTTCGTCGCCGCCCCAGTAGAGCAAGAGCTCGACCGGTGTGGCGCCACGCCATAACTGGGCGCCATGCTCGCGAAAGCTAGGGATGAATATGTCGTCCTGCCGCATCGCACTGGCAGTACCCACCGCCACCGCCTCCTGGCCAAGCGACGATGCATAGGTGCCAAGCCGGCCGGTACGTTGCAGTGATCCCGCCTTCGCATCGAAACTGCGAGCGCGCACCATGGCACTGTAAAGCGCCAGCAGCGTTGCCTTGCCCTGGGAGCCGGCGGGTAATGGCCTGACGAGTCTGCCGGTGGGATCGAGATAGCGCGTGTCGGGCACCTCGAAGCGGGCGGCGATGCGGTCTGTTTCCACGGCGATCTCCCGGCGACTGCGCCCGATTTGTTGCGAACCGTACGTTGTCCGAGTGACCGGTCCGCCGTATGTAACGGGTCCGGCCGCTTGGTCAGGATCACTCAGTTGGGGGCGCGGGCGGCTCTGACATCGGCATAATATCTGTCTTCCTCGGCACGAATTTCCGGTAGCCCGACGAGAGCGTTAAACTCGTCGAAAACGATCATGCGATCCTGGAAGCCGGCGATGCTGCCGGTGCGGAGCAACTCACTCAGCACCTCTGTCGCGGCGTGAGCATAGGCATAGGTCACCACGTTGGGGTAGACCACGAGCGCGAAGCCGATTTCCTGCAGTTCAGCCGCCGTCAGCATCGGCGTGGCGCCACCGGGAATCATGTTTGCCATCATTGGCACCTTGATCTCGCACGTCAGGCGGCGCATCTGCGCCACTGTCTCGGGCGCCTCGACGAACGCATAGTCGGCGCCCGCCTCGAGATATTTGTGCACGCGCTCGATCGCGTCATCGACGCCATGCACGGCGAGCGCATCGGTCCGCGCCATGATCATCAGGTCCGGGTCAACCCGAGCATCGACCGCAGCCTTGATCTTGGCCACAAACTCGTCGGCGGGAATCACATCCTTGCCGGACATGTGGCCACATCGCTTCGGGGACACCTGGTCCTCGAAGAAGATCGTCGCCACCCCGGCCTTCTCGAACTGCTTCATGGAGCGGATCACGTTGGTGACGTTGCCGTGGCCGGTGTCGCCATCGCACAGCACGGGCAGGTCGGTGGCATCGACGATCCGCCAGGCACAATCCACCATCTCGGTCAACGTCATGAGCTCAACGTCCGGGGATGCGATGAACGCGGCGGAGTTGGCGTAGCCCGCGGTGGCGATCGCCTTGAATCCGACTCGCTGCGCGATCTTCGCCGCCAGAGGATCGTGCGCGATTGGACACATCAGGATCTCGGGTGCCAGGACGTATTGTTTGAACAGGGTCGTTCGCCTCACGGGTCAAACTCCTTTTCATGCAAGTGCGGTCCGCATTCGGAAACTCTCTGCGCCGGGGGTGGCGGGATGTATCGATCCACGCCAGGCCCGCCGCAGCATCGGAATGCGACGCCGGTCAATGCGATATTTCTTCCAGCGTCAGACCCCGGGTGCGCGGGCCGAACGCGCCGATCGAGATGATGACCATCGCCATGCTGAAAGCGATGAACAGGAACACTGCCGTCACACCGAAGCTCTGCAGCAGGTAGCCGATGGCCAGGCCGGCCAGCGCCGCGGACAGTCTGCTCCACGAATATACGAAACCGACGGCGCGGGACCTGATCCGGGTAGGGAACAACTCGGACTGGTAGCCGTGATAGGCGAAGGACATCCAGTTGTTCGACAGGGTGACCAGGACGCCGAGCAGGATCAGTAATGCCGCGGTGTTCTGTTGCGAGAAGGCGAGGCCGAAAGCGGCGATGCAGGCGGCGGCGATGACGATCTGCCATTTCCGCTCCATCTTGTCGGCGATCAAGGTGCCGAGCAGTGGGCTCAGTGGATTGGCCGCCGCGATGATGAACGAATATTCGAGGCTCGTCGTAATATGGATGCCCTTGGCGATCAGCAACGACGGCACCCAGGAGGCGAACCCGTAGAATCCGATGGTCTGGAAGAAGTTGAACACCGACATCATGATCGTCCGGCGCCGGTACGGCGGGTGAAAGATCTCGGCGAGGCTGCCATGGGTCGTCACGTCGGCGACGGCCGGACCCGGAGCTGGCAAGGGCTCGCCCAGCTCTGCCGCCACGGCGGTCTCGATCGCGGCGGTGACTTGCTCCGCCTCCGCTTCGCGCCCGTGGCGTGCCAGCCAGCGGGGGGATTCGGGCACGCGGCGTTGGATCCACCACACCACCAGCGCACCCACCGAGCCGATCAGCACGACAAATCGCCAGCCGTCGAATCCAAAGGGCTTATGCGGGACGAGTTGCCAGCCGAGCAGCGCCACGACCGGCACGGCGCAAAACGTAACGAACTGGTTGGCGGCGAAGGCGCGGCCGCGTTCGCGCGCGGGGATCAGCTCCGAGATGTAGGCGTCGATCGTCACCAGCTCGATGCCCAGGGCAACTCCGGCGATGAAGCGCCACAGATCGGCGCCGAAGCCGGAGGCCTGGAAGGCCAGGACCAGGGTGGCGATAGAATATCCGACCAGCGACCAGACGAAGATGGCGCGTCTGCCGAACCGGTCCGCGGCCGAGCCGAAAACGATGCTGCCGACGAACAGCCCGGCGAAGGTAGCGAACACGAAAGTGCCGGCGCCGGCCACGCCGAACCGTGCCAGTCCCCCGAAGACGCCGAGTGAATCTGGAGTGAACAACCCGGAACCACCCATCCCGGGAACCACGTAGGCCGTGAAGAAGAGATCATAGAATTCGAACATTCCGCCAAGCGACAGCAGCAGGACCATGGTCCACACATGACGGGAAGGCGGCAACCGATCCAGCCGGGCAGAGATTTCCGCTGCCCTGCCAGGTGAGCCCCCCGATCCCGTCGGCTGGCTCGCGTTGGACGGCGAACCCGCCGTGTCTGCATCATTCATGTCACGCTTCCTGTTTCGGTGGACTGAGTGCCGTCCCGTTTGCCGATCTTCGTCGCTTCCATTCGGAAGCTGTGCTCCAACATCGAAACCCTGCATTGATCTGGATCAAGCTGTTCCCGCCTTCTCGGGTCTACGACGGTCTGCGTGGAAGACGCACCGCACACGTCAGCTGCCACGGTTGTGCTCGACGGTCTCACACGCTGCTACGGTGACTTCATTGCTGTCAATCATACCAGCCTGTCGGGGTCCGCCGGTGAGGCGTTCGGCCTGATCGGAGCCAATGGTCCCGGCAAGAGCACCAGCGTAACGATGCTCACCACATTACTGCCGCCGAGCGCGGGCTCCGCCGCCGTGGCAGGCTTCGACATCGTGCGCTAACCGGCGCAAGTCCGCCGGCCTATCGGATACGTGCCGCAGATTCTCTCGGCGGACGGCGCGCTAACAGCCCGGGAAAACCTCCTGCTGTCGGCCCGGCTCTACCGCGTAGCGCCGCGCGAGGTGAGGCCGCGCATAAAGCATGCGCTCGCGGCCATGGAGCTGACACCGTTCGCCGATCACCTGGTGCGGGGATTCTCGGGCGGCATGATCCGCCGCGTGGCGGCGCCAGTGGGTTCGGACTGGCCACAGACTTCGCCATCCTTGCTGCCGGCTTCGCCCTGCGCATTGGCATTGCAGCAAGGCTGTGCGGGCGCATGGGTGCTTGACGGTCGATGCGGCCGGCAGTGGCCTTCGGGACTTTTCGCCGCCCGCGCCTGCCAGTTGCGCCCCCCAGGCGCGCAGAATCTCGATCGGGAATGGGAACACGATGGTCGAGGTCCGCTCGTTCGAGATGTCGAACAGGGCCGT
>JBEKNT010000252.1:0-9964 GCA_049522565.1 Acetobacteraceae bacterium | reverse complement strand
AAGGGCCGCTACGGCGACGACCTCGCGCTGCCGGGGTTCGCGCACGCGGTGTTCGTGCGATCGCCGCACCCGCATGCACGCATCGTCTCGATCGGCAAGGCGGCGGCGCTCGCCGCGCCCGGCGTGTTGGCGGTACTGACCGGCGCCGATTATGTTGCCGACGCGCTCCTGCCGATCCCGCACAATGCCGGATTGATGCAGCCGCCTGACGTGGCGGTGCGGCTTAAGGCGGCGCCGGTCGCGACCCCGCATTACCCGCTGCCCCTCGACAAGGCGCGGTTTGTCGGTGAGCCGGTCGCGCTGGTCATCGCGGAGACGATCGCCGCGGCCAGGGACGCGGCCGACTTGCTCGACATGGCCTATGACCCGTTGCCCGCCGTGGTGTGCGCCGCGGATGCCGTGCGGCCCGGCGCGCCATGCCTGTGGAACGAGGCCCCGGACAATGTCTGCATCGACATCGAGATCGGCGACGCGGCGGCGACCGCCACCGCCTTCGCCCGCGCCGCGCATGTCGTCCGGCTGCAAACCCTGGCGCAGCGCGTCACCGGCGTGCCGATGGAGCCGCGGACGATTGCCGCCGCCTATGACGCCGCGAACGGCCACTACACCCTCTATACCGGCAGCGGCCGCGGCGTCGCCAAGGTGCGGACCGACCTTGCCCACGTCCTTGGCGTGTCCGAAGCGCAGGTGCGCTGTGTCTGCGAGGACATGGGCGGCAATTTCGGCACCCGCAATTTCTTCTACCCGGAATACGCGCTGCTGCCGTGGGCGGCGCGCCGGATCGGCCGGCCGGTCAAATGGACCTGCGAGCGCACCGAATCCTTCCTCAGCGACTATCAGGGCCGCGACCTGACGGTTGAAGCCGAGCTGGCGCTCGACGACGGGGGAAAATTCCTCGCGGTGCGCGGTTCGAATTTGAGCAATCTCGGCGGCCACGCGCTGTCGTTCGTGTCGTTGCAAAAAGGCATCGGCCTGATGTCGGGGGTCTACCGGATCCCCGCCGCCTATTTCCGTGGCCGCGGCGCCCTTACCAACACCGTGCCCACCACGCCCTATCGCAGCGCCGGCCGGCCCGAGGTGATGTTCGTGGTCGAACGCCTGGTCGATCTGGCGGCCGACAGGCTTGGCATCGATCCGTATTCGTTACGTATACGCAACATGATACCGGGCGCCGCGCAGCCCTATACCAACGCGCTCGGCCTCACCTATGACAGCGGCGATTATCCGGCGGCGATGGAACAGGCGCTCGCGCTGGCCGATTGGGACGGGTTTGCCGTGCGACGCGCCGAGGCGCGGCAGCGCGGCACATACCGTGGCATCGGCCTCGCCAATTATGTCGAGATCACCAGCGGGTTTCCGCGCGAACGCACCGAGATCACCGTCCTGCCCGAGGGTCGCGTCGAGTTGGTGATGGGGACGATGTCGTCCGGCCAGGGGCACGAGACCAGCTTTGCCCAGCTTGTCACCGAGTGGCTCGGCGTGCCATTCGACAGCATCAGCTACGTCGCCCACGACACCGCGCGGGTCGCTGCCGGCGGGGGTTCGCATTCGGGGCGTTCGATGAAACTGGCGACGACGATCATCGGCCAGGCGACCGACGACATCATCGCCAAGGGCCGCAAGATCGCCGGCGCTTTGCTGGAAGCTGGCGAGGCCGATATCGAATTCGACCACGGAATCTATCGCGTCGTCGGCACCGATCGCGCGATCGGCCTGTTCGAGGTGGCGGAGGCCGCCGCCACGCGCCGTGATCTGCCGGCGGAGCTGCAAGGCACGCTCGGGGCGGTGTCCGACCAGACGCTGCCGGTGGCGAGCTTTCCCTATGGTTCCCAGGTGGTCGAGGTCGAGGTCGATGCCGAGACGGGGACCGTCGAAATCGTCGGCTACGTCGCCGTTGACGATGTCGGCCGCGCGATCAATCCGTTGATCCTGCACGGGCAGACGCATGGCGGCATTGCCCAGGGCGTCGGGCAGGCCTTGCTCGAGAACAGCCACTATGACCCTGAGACCGGGCAGTTGCTGGCGGGAAGCTTCATGGACTACGCGATGCCGCGCGCCGACATTTTCCCTGCGCTTATCACCGCGCTGAGCGAGGTGCCGTCGCCCACCAACCGGCTTGGCGTGCGGTCCGGCGGCGAGGGCGGCACGACGCCGGCTCTGGCCGCGGTGATCAACGCGATTGTCGACGCACTGGCCGAGTTCGGCGTGAGCCATATCGAGATGCCGGCAACGCCGGAGCGGGTGTGGCGGGCGATCCGCGATGCGGAGAGCGCACGGCAGCGGCCGATGTAATTCAGGACGAAATCCGCCGGAGCTGTGCCGTGTAGCGGATTATGTTGACTCTTGTTTCGTCCGCCCCGGTGCTCTCCCCGTCATGGCCTGGCTTGACCCGGCCATCTATATCGCCGAGGTGCCACGATCGATGGCGGCGTCAGGCCCGACCATGATGGTTGGGGCGGATCGTGCGAACCAATAACGGGCCAATGTCAGCGTCCGTCGATATCACTCCTTGAGTTTGATGCTGGTATCCAGCAGCTCGTTGGTGACCGCCTCCTTGGGATCGAACGGCTGGTCGAACCCGATATTCGCCTGCACGACCTGGTAGTCCGCGGCGACGCGGCTCAAATTGAACCATCCGAGCGCATCCGCTTCACCTTCCGGCGAGGCCATCAGCTCCTTGATCCGCCGCCACTGGTCTTCCTGCACGCGACGGTCCAGCCCGCTGGCGCTGGCAAACAGAGCATCGAGGCAGGGCGCCGCATCGGCAACGCAAGCGGCGAAGGCCCGCTGCGAGATCTGCACGAATTTCCTCGCAATATCCGGATGTCCCTTCAGATAGTCGGCGCTGGTGATGACCGAATTGCCATACAGGTTGAGCCCGACCGAGCGCCATGCGAGGAAGCCAAGATCGGCGCCGAACTCCCGCACCTTCAGGTCATGCTCATTATAGAAATCGGTGATGATATCGACCTGGTGGCTGCGCAGCGCCGCCATCTTCGCGGCCGGGGAGACGTTGACGAAATGCACCGAGTCCGCAGCGATATGCGCGTCCTTGGCGAAGGCCGGCCACATCACGCGCGCTGCATCGCCGGGCGGGTTGCCGATGGAATGGCCGGGAAAGTCCTGCGGTCCCTTGATGCCGCTGCTCTGCAGCCAATAGAAGCCCTGCGGCGAGTTGGCATAGACATTCATGATCGCTACGAGATCGGCCCCCTTGCCGCGTGCCACGAACATGGTCGGCAGGTCGGCGATGCCGAACTGGGCGGCGCCGGCGCCGACGGTCTGGGCGGCGAAGGCGGATCCCTTGCCGACCTCGATCGTGAGGTCGATGCCGGCGGCCTTGTACCAGCCTTGTGCCTTGGCAAAGAAATAGGGCGAGTGGTCCGCAGTCGGAATGTAGTTGAGGATCAGCGTGACGCTCTGATCGGCCGCGCGCGCCGCCCCGGCAGCCAACGCCGTCACAACGACCAGTGCGAACGCGAGCGCGGGTGCCCACCGCCAGCCGGTTTTCCTTGCCATGGTAGGAGTCTCCCGATGCCGCCCTGTTCACCCCACGAAGAAAAACAGTAGCCAACGCCCTCGGCCTGGTCAATTATCAAACAACCGGATGGTTGATACGCAAAGGTCAGGCCACACCGAGCGACAGGCAGCAGTGTGAGACAGACGACGGCGAGAGCGAGCGTGGCGGCGGCAGGCAGCAGGAAGGCGGCGGACAACACCGAACGCCAGCGCGCGGCGCGCGACCCGGCGGCGTCGCGGCGGGCACTGTTGTCGGCGGGGCGTGCGGTGTTCGCGCGCAAGGGGCTGGCGGGGGCGCGCGTCGCCGAGATCGCCGCGGCGGCGGGGCTGAACAAGCAGCTCGTCTACCACTACTTCGGCAGCAAAGAGCAACTTTACCAGGCGGTGCTGGAAAGCGTGTATGCCGATATCCGCGCGCGAGAGCAGAATTTGTCGCTTGGGGATCTGGTGCCGACGCAGGCGCTGGCGACACTGGTTGGATTTTCCTTCGACTACCTCTCGGAAAATCCGGATTTCATCGCCCTGCTGAATGACGAGAACGGCTATGGCGGGCTGCACCTGCGGCGCTCGGAGGCGCTGGGAGCGATGCATTCACCGCTGATCAAACTGATCGCCCGCACGTTGCGCGCGGGCGTGGCGCAGGGCTGCTTTCGCCCGGGAATCGACCCGTTACAACTCTATATATCGATGGCGGCGCTGGGCTATTTCTATTTCTCCAACACCCGGACTCTGTCGGCGATCTTCGGCCGCGATCTCGCGGCGCGGCGGGAGATCGCGCTGCGCCGCCGGCACGTGGTGGATTTTGTCATGACGGCGGTGCAACCCGTAGCGGTGCGTGAACGCGCGGCGGCGCCGCGACCCGCCGCTTCGCGTGGACGCGCCCGGCCGCGCGCGAGCCTCGCCGCATGAGCACGACGCTTGCCGCCATCGCGCCTGCCGTGCCGCGGAACATGCGCCGCCGTGGCCGCATGATGGTCGTCATCGCGATGCATGTCGCGCTGGTGCTCGTCTGGCAGGGGGCCGTCGATTTCTGGCACATCCGGCCTTTCGTGCTGCCCTCTCCCCTGGAGATGCTGCAAACGCTGAGCAAGACGTCCTATGCCTGGTGGCCGAACACGCTGGTGACGACAGTGGAAATCTTCGGCGGCTTCGTGCTTGCGTTGGCTTGCGGCGTCGGTCTCGCGCTGCTGTTCTCCTGGTCGCGCGTGTTGACGCTGGCGATCTTCCCGCTGTTCATTACGCTCAACATGATCCCGAAAGTCGCACTCGGGCCGCTGGTGATCGTGTGGATGGGCTACGGCATCGTCTCGAACGTCCTGATAACCTTCAGCCTCTGTCTCTTCCCAGTATTGCTCAATACCGGACGCGGGCTGCGCGAGATCGAGCCGGAGCTGATCGATCTCGTACGTTCGCTGAAAGGCACGCGCTGGCAGATCTTCACAAAGATCCAACTGCCGGGCGCCCTGCCCTATCTGTTTTCCGGCATGAAGGTGGCGGCGATCCTCGCCGTGGCCGGCGCGGTGGTGGGCGAGTTCGTCGCCTCCGATCGCGGCCTCGGCTATCTGATGATCCAGGTGCAGGCGACGCTCGACATTCCGGCCATGTTCATGGCGGTGGTCTTGCTCACGGTGATCGGCGTGACGCTTTATCTTCTCTGCCTGGGACTGGAACGGCTGTGCTTGCGCGGCGGCTTCGCACGAGAGCAGTCTGGGTGAACGCTGGAGGAACGCGCATGCTGCTCGAACACGCAACGCTGCCCGCGCGCCTCGACAGCGTCGAGGCGCTGGACGAGCTTCTCGCCCGGCCCAGCGAGGCGCTGGTGCGTGATCTCGGCCAGATCGATGGCGATCTGATGATTCTCGGCGTCGGCGGCAAGATGGGCCCGACGCTGGCACGCCTCGCCCGCAACGCCGCTCCGGGCAAGCGCATCATCGCCGTTGCGCGCTTCTCCACGCCCGGCCTCCAGCAGGAACTGGAGCGCGCCGACATCGAAACCGTCACCGCGGACTTGCTCGACCGCGAGTCGGTGCGCGCCCTGCCGCAAGCGCCCAACATCATCTTCATGGCGGGCTACAAATTTGGCGCGGGAGACAATCCCGCACTCACCTGGGCGATGAACGTGCACCTGCCGGCGCTCGTCGCGGAGCATTTCTCCCAGTCGCGCATCGTCGCGTTCTCGACCGGCTGCGTCTATCCCTTCGTGCCGGTATCGCAGGGCGGCGCGACCGAAGCGACGCAGCCCGATCCGCCCGGCGAATATGCCATGACCTGCATCGGCCGGGAGCGCATGTTCCAGCATTTCTCCGCGCTGCACAGCACGCCCGGCCGGCTGTTCCGGCTGAACTACGCGATCGATCTGCGCTACGGCGTGCTGTATGACATCGCACGCAAGGTGCGCGACGCCGTGCCGCTCGATCTCACAATGGGGCATGTCAACGTGATCTGGCAGGGCGATGCCGCGACGCAGGCGCTGCGTTGCCTGCGGCATTGCACGTCGCCCACGGCGCCGCTCAATGTCAGCGGACCGGAGACGCTTTCCGTACGCTGGCTCGCCGCCGAGCTTGGCCGCCGCCTCGACCGCACCCCGGTACTAACCGGGACCGAGGCGACGGAATGCTGGCTCACCAACACCGCCGAAGCGGCGCGGCTGTTCGGCTATCCGGTGGTGCCGCTGGCGTCGATGCTGGACTGGGTGGCGGAGTGGGTGGCGCAGGATCGGCCAAGCCTCGGCAAGCCGACGAAATTCGAAGTGCGCAGCGGTGTTTATTGAGCCGGTGGAACAGGCTGCCGGCACGCTGCAACAGATCGCGCTGGATGCCGCGCTGTTGCCGCAGGCGCAGGCGCTGTCCGACGAGGCCGGCTGGAACCAGAACGCCGCGGATTGGCAGATCTTCCAACGTCACGGCGAGGTCTTCGGCGTGCTGACCGGCGAACGGCTGGTGGCAACCGCCGCCATCCTGCCCTACGGGGCCGATTTCGCATGGATCTCCATGGTGCTGGTGACGGCCGAATTCCGCCGGCGTGGTCTGGCAAAACGCCTGATGCAGCAGTGCATGGCGCGGCTGCGCGCGCAGCGGCGTGCGGCATTGCTCGATGCGACAGAGGCAGGCGAGCCGGTCTATCGCGCGCTCGGCTTCACCACGCTGACGCGCATGACGCGCTGGGCTGACGCCAACCAGACTCCCCCTCCCCTTGTGGGCTTGGGGCGCGAAGCGCAGCAAGGTTGGGGGGAGTCGGTACGAATACTGGACTCGCAATCCTTTGGCGCCTCCCGCAGCTTCCTGCTCGATGATTTCCAGGCGCGACCCGGTGCCGGCACATGGTCGGCCGGCGATAATGCCGTCGTGCTGCGTCCCGGACGCCATGCCTGGCAGATCGGCCCCGTGATCGGCACGCCGCGTCATGCCGCCGGACTGCTCGGCCGTGCCATCGACGCCGCACCCGGCCCGGTCATCATCGACTTGCTCGCGGCCGGAGAGGACCTGGCGCACGATCTCACGCAACGCGGCTTCACACCGCGCCGCGGGTTCTGCCGCATGGCGCTCGGCCGAGACACGCTGCCAGGCAACCCGATGCGGTTGCTTGCCGCCGCCGGACCTGAATTCGGCTAAGGATCTTACCCCATGCATCGTTCGGACCTGCCGCCCACCATCCTGAACCTGCTGCGCCAGGGCAGCGTCATCCCGGCGCATCCGCTGGCGCTGGATCCTGCGCGCCGCCTCGATCCGCGCCGGCAGCGCGCGCTCAGCCGCTATTATCTCGATGCCGGCAGCGGCGGCCTGGCCGTCGGCGTCCACACCACGCAATTCGCCATCCGCGATGTCGGGCTCTATGAGCCCGTGTTGGAAACCGCGGCCCGCGCCGCCGCCGACTGGACAGGCCGGCCGGCGGTGATGATTGCGGGAATTTGCGGCGCGACCACGCAGGCGGTGGCGGAAGCGCGGCTCGCGGTGCGGCTCGGCTACCATGCCGGATTGCTCAGCCTTGGTGCGATGCGCACGGCGGAGGTCGCTGCGCTGATCGCGCATTGCGAAGCCGTGGCAGCGGAAATCCCGCTGGTCGGGTTCTATTTGCAGCCCGCGGTGGGCGGGCGCGATCTGGATGCCGCGTTCTGGACGCGCTTCGCCGCGATCGACAATGTCGTGGCGATCAAGGTCGCGCCATTCAACCGCTACCGCACGCTCGCGGTGATGCGCGGCGTCGCCGAGGCCGGCGCGGAGGATCGCATCACCCTCTACACCGGCAACGACGACCATATCGTGCTCGACCTGGTCACGCCCTTCACGGTGATGCGCGAGGCCCAGCCGGTGACGCTGCGGTTCCGCGGCGGATTGCTCGGCCATTGGTCGGTCTGGACGCGCAACGCCGTCGATCTGCTGGCCCGCTGCCGCGCGGCGGCCGCTTCCGGTGCGGTATCCGCGGAGTTGTTGGCGCTCGACAGCCGCGTGACGGATTGCAATGCCGCCTTCTTCGACGTCGCGCACGACTTCGCCGGCTGCATCGCCGGCTGCCACGAGGTGCTGCGCCGCCAAGGTCTGCTGGAAGGCATCTGGTGCCTCGATCCGGAGGAGGGACTGAGTCCCGGGCAGGCGGCGGAGATCGACCGCGTCTGCGCGCAGCACGCCGATCTGGCCGACGACGCCTTCGTCGCCGCCAATCTCGCCCGCTGGCTCGACTGATGCCGGCCGCGCGCGCGGTGCAAGTCAGCCTGCGCAATGTCAGCAAGATCTATGCGGCGGCGGACGGTCCGCATGTCGCGGTCTCGGACGTTACGTTCGACGTGCACCAGGGCGATCTGCTGTCGCTCGTCGGTCCGTCGGGCTGCGGCAAGACGACGGTGCTGAAAATCCTCGCCGGGCTGCACGGCGCCGACGGCGGCGAGGTGCGCACCACGCCCGGCGGGCTGCGGGTCGGCATGGTGTTCCAGCAGCCGCTGCTGCTGAAATGGCGCACCATCCTGGAGAACGTGATGCTGCCTGCGGAGATCCTGCATCTGCCGCGCGCGGCGGCGCGGCAACGGGCGGGACAGTTGCTGGAGATGGTCGGCCTCGGCGGCCAAGCCGCGCGCTTCCCGCATGAGCTGTCCGGCGGCATGCAGCAGCGCGCCGCCATTGCCCGCGCCCTGGTGCACGATCCGGAACTGCTGCTGATGGACGAGCCGTTCGGCGCGCTGGACGCGCTCACCCGCGAGCGCATCAATCTGGAGTTGTTGCGGATCTGGCAGGAGAGCGGCAAGACCATCGTCTTCGTCACCCACAGCGTGCAGGAGGCGGTGTTCCTCGGCACGCATTGCGCGGTGCTGACCGCTGGCCCGGCGCGCATGGCGGATTGCTTCCCGATCGACCTGCCGCATCCGCGAGGCCTCGCCATGCGCGCCACGCCGGAGTTCGGCGCGCTGGTGCAGCGCATCTACGGATTGCTTGGCCTGGCATAAACATCATGCCATCCCTGCCGCACGCGGAGACCACCAGCATGGCCAGCAAGGTGAGCAACAAGCCGCCGCAACCCCAGGCACAGGACGCGGACGCGTTGCGGGACGCAGCGTTGAACTACCTCGCCCGCTATGCCGCGACCGAGGCCAGTCTGCTGCGTATGCTGGAACGCCGCATCGACCGCTGGGCACGCCTCGCGCAGACCGCCGAATCCGACCGCGACGCGCTCGCCGCGCAGGTCGCCGCCGCGCAGCAGGCCGCGCGCGGCGTCGTCGCGCGACTGGCTGCCGCCGGCGCGGTCAACGACGCCGCCTTCGCCGAGAGCCGCGTGCGCAGCCTGATGCGGGCCGGCCGGTCGCGGCGCGCCATTGGCGCCCACCTCGCCGCCAAGGGGGTCGGCGCGGAGACCCGGCGCAACGTCCTCCCGGACGGTGCCGCCGACGCCGAGCTCGCCGCCGCGCTGGTACTGGCGCGCCGCCGCCGCATCGGCCCGTTCCGCGCGGGCGATCCGCCGGATGCCGCGGGGCGGCGACGCGAGCTGGCGATTCTCGCGCGCGCCGGCTTCCCGCAATCGGTCGCCGCCCGGGCGCTGGACACCGATGCGTCGGAAGCCGAGGCGGTGGTCAACGAATTCCGGCGCTGAGTAATCCGAGCCGGCGCTGTGCGACATTCGGTTGGTCCGCAGCGGCCGCCCAATCGTCGTGGCCGGGTCAAGCCGATGCGCAGCAGGATTAAGGTCAGGCGCGTGGCATGCGCTCTTTCTCGCTCTGCCCTCAAATGCTCTCCGCCAGGGCCGTGTGCGCCGCCAGTCGCCGGTGCAGCAGGTACATCGGGATCGCCATGGCGGAGATTGCGGCGGCGGCCAGCAAGCCACCCGCCGGGCCGCCATACAGGTCTGCCGCGCGGCCGCACAGCGCCGGCCCGATGGTGCCGCCCGCATAATACAGCGAGTAGAAGATGCCCAGGCCGACGGCGCGGTGCTCCTGCCGCGCCGACAAGGTGCCGACCGCGAC
>JBEKNT010000251.1:0-9977 GCA_049522565.1 Acetobacteraceae bacterium | reverse complement strand
CCGTGGCGACGCTGGCGACGTTGCACGAGCTACGCAGCATCGGTGTCAGCATTGCCATGGACGATTTCGGCACGGGTTATTCGTCGCTGAGCTATTTGCGGCGGTTCCCGTTCGACCGGATCAAGATCGACCAGTCCTTTGTCCGCGAACTCGGCAAGCAGGGCGACTGCGGCGCGATCATCCGCGCGGTGATTACGCTGAGCCGCGATCTCGGCATGGCCACCACGGCCGAGGGCGTGGAAACCCGCGAGCAGCTTTGCGCGTTGGCGGAGGCGGGGTGCTCCGGCATCCAGGGCTACCTGTTCAGCCGGCCGGTTCCTTTGCGGGACATTCCCGCCATGCTACGAACCATGCCGCCGATCGCGGATCTGCTGCGGCAGGCCGCTCTCGTGGCCTGACGGAGAATTCTCTCCCAACAGGGTGGTTGGGGCCTCGAGGTGGACCACAGCGGCGACGCGGATCGACGCGCCGCGCCGTCGCGGGCGCGGGTGCCGCGTTTCGCACCCATGCTCGCGCAAGCGTGCAGCCGAGCGGCGTGGATTGCCCGATTGCCGCCACTTACCTGGCGCTGATCGGCCGCCCATCCTCGAAAGGAATCTCGCATGGCCTATCCAGACGATGCCAAGGGCAAGATGGAAGACGCAACGGCACAGATCGCGCGGCTGCGCGAACAGGTGGAAGCGCTGATGAAGGAGCGGGTCACGCCGGCGCTCGCCGAGGCGGCGGGTCGGGCCGAGAGCGCCGTGTATGGCGCGGCGGGTGTGGTGCGCGACCAGGCCGAGGCGGTGTCCGGCCGCGTGCGTGAGGCGCCGCTGGTGGCGATCCTGATCGCCGCCGGGATCGGTTACGTCCTCGGCCGGGCGATGCGCTAGGCGATGCGCACCCTCCGCCTGGCGCGGATCGCCGCGGAAGCGGAGGGGCTGCGTCTGCGCCGGCAGATGCAGCGGACCGCTGTTCGCCTGGCGATCGGCCTGATTGGGCTGATGTTCCTGGGGTGGGCATTGGCGTTTGCCCATGTCGCCGCTTGGTTTTGGCTGCGCGAAAGCGTCGGCTGGGGCACCTCGGGCGCGGCGGCAGCGATCGCCGGCGTGGACCTGGTCATCGCCGCCTTTCTCGTCCTGTTGATGGTACGGTCCTCACCCGGTCGCGTGGAGATGGAGGCGCTCCAGGTGCGTCAACGGGCGTTGGAAAGTGCTGTCAGCAGCTTCGCACTGGCGACAGTGCTGGTGCCGATGCTGCGGCTGGTGGTGAACCTGCTACGACGGAAGTAAGCGAACCTCTCCCGCCGCCGGCGGGAGAGGTTTCCGGGTTACCGCATCCGTTCCCAAATCCCGGTCTCTTCATCCAGCCGGTCCTGCTCCAGCCCGCGGAAGTCACCGCGCGAGACGACGCCGATGACCACGTCCTCCTGCACCACCGGCACATGGCGGAAGCCACCGTCGCGCATCAGGCGCAACGCCTCGATCGCGGTGGAGTGAGGCGGCATGCTTGCCGGCTTCTTCGTCATCACGTTCTTGAGAACGGTCGCTGCCGGGTCCTTGCCTTTGGCCAGTACCCGCACGGCGTCGCGGCCGGTGAAGATGCCCAGCAGCCGGGTTCGCTCGTTGACCACCAGCACGGCGCCGACCTTGCGGGAATACATCCGCTTGCAGGCTTCCTGCACCGTGCTGTCGGGCGGCAACGTCAACGGCTTCTGATGGCGGATAATCTCCAACATTTCGCGATTCATGGCGGTGTCTCCACCAATCATTGAGACGCCAGCCTGCCACATCGGTCGGGCGCCGCCATTGATCAGGATCAAGCCGCCGCCGGCCGGCGCGCCGTTCGATTGGCCGCGAGCCGCAGCGCGTAGTCGATCGCCTCGATCAGGCTCTCCTCATTGGCGATGCCCTTGCCGGCGATGTCGAAGGCGGTGCCGTGATCGACCGAGGTACGGATCAAGGGCAGCCCGAGCGTGATGTTCACGCCGGACAGCGCGCGCCAGGTGCCGGTGGCGGGGTCCACGTCGAAGCCGAGCAATTTCACCGGGATGTGTCCCTGGTCGTGGTACATCGCGACCACCGCGTCGAACTGCCGGGCGCGCAGCTTGACGAACACCGTGTCGCCGGGCACCGGGCCGGTGACGTCCAGTCCGTCGGCACGGCATTGCGCGATGACCGGTGTGCTGATGTCGATGTCCTGGCGGCCGAACAGACCCCCCTCGCCGGCGTGCGGGTTGAGCGCGGCGATGGCGATGCGTGGGCGGGGGATGCCGAGGTCGATCAGCGCGCCCTGCGTCAGGTCGATGGTGCGGCGCAGGCGGTCCGGCGTCAGCAGGGCCGGCACGGCTTCCAGCGCGACATGGGTGGTGACATGGCTCACCCGCATGTCGCCGTGCGCCAGCAGCATGACCGAGCGCTTGGTATCGGTCAGCGCCGCCAGCATGTCGGTGTGGCCGGCATAGTGGTAGCCGGCGAGGTTCAGCGCCTCCTTGTTGAGTGGGGCGGTGACGATGGCGTCGATGCCTCCTCCCTTTGCCAGGATTACAGCCTGTTCCACGGCCAGGTATGCAAACCGGCCGGCTTCCGGGGACAGTTCGCCGAAGCGGATGGGTTCTTTCTCTTCGCCGGCCGGCAGCAGGGCGAGCGGCGCGGAGTCGGTCTCGGGGAACGCCAGGGTTTCGTGCAGCACGTCGCGCGCGGCGTGCAGCGCGGAGCGGTGGCCGATCACCAGCAGACGCAGTTCCCCAGCCTCCAGCCGTGGTTGCAACTGGCGGCATGCCTTGACGATGATCTCCGGGCCGACACCGGCAGGGTCGCCCATCGTCAGGGCGAGGCGAGGTGGATGGGTCACGATGTCCTCCGTCGGTGCCGCGGCTGGGGCGTCTTCGTCGCAACGGCACGCCCCGCGTCATGGCCGGACTTGACCCGGCCATCTGTCGCGGCACGGTGCCGGTATAGAAGGCCGGGTCAAGCTTGGCCACGACGTGGGGCGTGCCGTGATGGTCTCCCCGCCACGCCCGTCCGTGTAGGGTTCGCCGCGGTGGGCCTGGCGCTGCGCCGGCGCGACGGCAGGTATGGCGATATCCCAACCCTACCCATAAGCCACCGCCGCCTCCGCCCGCGTCATCCGCTCCGGCAGCGGACATCCGGTCAGGCTTGCCGCCACCGCCTCTGCCACCCTGATCCCGTCCACGCCGGCCGACATGATCCCGCCGGCATACCCCGCACCCTCCCCCGCCGGGAAAAGCCCCGGCGTGTTCAGGCTGTGCCCGTCAGCGCCGCGCACGATCCGGATCGGCGACGAGGTGCGGGTCTCCACCCCCGTCAGCACCGCGTCGTCCATCGCGAAGCCGGGAATGTCGCGGTCGAATTTTCGCAATGCCTCGCGGATTGCCTCGACCGCGAAGCTGGGCAGGCAGGCGGCCAGGTCGGCGGGGCGGACCCGCGGCTTGTAGGACGGCGCGACCTGGCCGAGCGCCATGGAGGCGCGTCGTTCGAGCAAGTCGCCGACCGATTGGGCCGGGGCGGCGTAGTCGCTGCCGCCGGCCAGGAACGCAAGCTGCTCCCATCTCCGCTGGAACGCCACGCCGGCCAGCGCGTCACCAGGGTAATCTGCGGGCGTGATGCCGACGACGATGCCGGCGTTGGCGTTGAACTCGGCACGCGAATACTGACTCATGCCGTTGGTGACGACGCAGCCGATTTCCGAGGTCGCCGCCACGACGCGCCCGCCGGGGCACATGCAGAAGCTGTAGACCGAGCGTCCGTTGCTGGCGTGATGCACCAGTTTGTAGTCGGCCGCGCCGAGCAGGGGATGGCCGGCGAAGGAGCCGAAACGGGCGCGGTCGATCAGGGATTGCGGGTGCTCGATACGGGCGCCGATCGAGAATGCCTTGGCTTCGATATGGACGCCGCGGCGGTGCAGCATGGCGAAGGTGTCGCGCGCGCTGTGGCCGATCGCCAGGATGACGTGGTCGGCGTCGAGCTGCTCGCCGCCGGCGAGGGTGAGGCCGCGGATGTGGCGGTTGGCGTCGAGTTCGATGTCCTCGACGCGGGCCGAAAAGCGGTATTCGCCGCCGAGGGATTCGATTTTCGCGCGGATGCCTTCCACCACCGTAACCAGCCGGAACGTGCCGATATGCGGTTTGCTGGCGGTGAGGATTTCCTCGGGTGCACCGGCTTCGACGAATTCGGTCAGCAGTTTGCGGGTGAGGTGGCGCGGGTCCTTGATGCCGGAATACAGCTTGCCGTCGGAGAAGGTGCCGGCGCCGCCTTCGCCGAACTGGACGTTGGATTCCGGGTTGAGGATGCCGCGGCGCCACAGGCCCCAGGTGTCGCGCGTGCGCTCGCGGACCAGCTTGCCGCGTTCGAGGATGAGGGGGCGGAACCCCATCTCTGCCAGCGTCAGTGCGGCGAGCAAACCGCACGGGCCGGTGCCGATGACGACGGGACGTTGGGCTGGGGCGGTGACGTGGACGGGGGCATGGTAGCGCGTGTCCGGGGCCTGGCGGATGCGCGGATCGTTGGCGTGGCGGGCCAGCACCGCAGCCTCGTTACGGAGTTCGACGTCGGCCGCGTAGATCAGGCTGATGGCGGAGCGGCGGCGGGCGTCGTAGCCGCGGCGGGCGATGCTCAGGCGGAGGAGGTCGTCAGGCGGGATGGCCAGCCGGGTCAGCACCGCGTCGCGCAGGGCGTCCGGCGGATGGTCCAGGGGGAGTTTGAGTTCGGTCAGGCGGAGCATGGTGCAGCCCCGTATCATGGCCGGGCGGCCGAGCCCATGAGCGAGGGCGATCCCACGCCTTGACATGCTGCCGGTCGTTGCATTCGAACTTGTCGTGACAGCACGAAGCAGGAAGAAGAGTTTGGAACACAACAGGGGAGGCGGTGCGCCCCGCAGTGTGTCAGGCTCACGGGCGGTTGGCATAAGCACTCGCCGAGCAATAACCGAATCATTGACGGGCGGATCGCAACACCCGTGTCATGGTCGGCGCCGGCCGGCGATCCACGACTTTGCTGTATGCGACAAAGCCAACACATGGATGGCCGGCCGGCGCCGGCCATGACACGGGTGTTGCCTTGGGGCCGCTGGAAGCACTTGTTTCCCCGCGCGTCCTAACGCGCGAGCAGACGCGCGAGGAAGCCCGCATCGCCGAACGCGCCGGATTTCGACACGACACGCTGCCCGTCCCACGCGCCGCCACGCAGGATCGAGGTGGGCACACCCGGCACCAGCTCCCCATCCACCTCCAGCCCCGCAGCATGCAGGGAACCGCACAGCCGCCGCAGGGTTTCCCCACCGGCAACCATGAGCGTGCCGGGGCGCTCGATGGCCGCAAGCACCGCGGCGAAGCAGTCGCCGATGCGCTGTGTGGCCTCCGCGCGAGGCGTGCCGTCCGGCAGCGCGACACAAACCGCAGCGGTCCCGGACTGCAGCGAGCGGCGGATCGACGCGATCTCATCCGTGCCGGGCACCGCGATCCGATGCAGCCGGTCGCCGGTGGCGGCAAGTTGGCCGACCGAGACGCTGTGGTCGGAGCCGATCAGCGCCAGGACCGGCCGGGGCAATGACGGGCAGGGCACGACGCGGCGACCCGCCAACGCGCCGGCCAGCCCGCCGGTGCCGCACCACAATACCCGCCCGGGCAGCGCCCGGCCGTCGGCCACGATCGCGTCGAGGTCAGCGTCGGTCTCTGCGTCGTGCAACGGCGTCGTCAGGCCGCACGCGCGTAGCGCTGCCGGCAGGTCGACGCCGCTGTCGCGCCAGCGATCGCCGTCGCGCGTGAGTTGCCGGCCGGCGCGCGTGATGCGGCCCTGGAACGGGAATGCCGGTGCCAGCACGCAATGGTCGAAGTGCCGCATGCAAGCCGCGAGTTCGACGGCGACGTGGCCGCGCAGCAGGCTGTCGATCTTCTTGAAGGCGATGCCCGCGCCTGGCAGCAGCGGCGCCAGCCGTTGCATCGCGGCCCGCGCCGCCGTGGCGTCCAGATCGCGCGTGCCGGCATCGATCGCCGCGGTTGGCGGCAGGTCGTCGGTGCGCCACGCCACCGGCACCGCCCCGACCAGCGGCACGAACCGCGATGCACTGTCGAGCGCACCGGTCAGGTCGTCGGCAAGGATGCGCAAATGCATCGCTTTCCTCTCCCGCGGTAGCGGGAGAGGGCAGGGTGCGGGTGCAGCGGGGCGCACGCAACACCCTCACCCTACCCTCTCCCGCGAAGCGGGAGAGGGAATTAAGCGACCTGGTGCAGCAACGCTTCCCCCGCCGCGACGCGGCGGCAGTTCTCCGCCGCCAGAGCGAAGCTGCGATCGAATGTGCCGGTCGTCAGCCAGGCGACATGCGGGGACAGCACGACGTTGGGCAGCCGGAACAGGGGCGCGGCGAAGTCGGGCGGCTCCGTCTCGAACACGTCCAGTCCGGCCGCCGCCAGGTGGCCGGAGCGCAGCGCCTCGGTCAGTGCCGCCTGGTCCACCAGGCCGCCACGCGCCGTGTTGATCAGCACCGCGCCGGGCTTCATGCGTGCCAGCGCCGCCGCGTCGATCAGGTGCGCGGTCTCCTCGGTGAGCGGCACATGCAGGCAGACCACATCGGCCTCGGCCAGTAGCGCCGGCAGCGGCCGAAATTCCCCCAGCGCGTCTGCGACCGGCGCCTGATCCGTGTAGATGACCCGGCACCCCATCGCCGCCAGCACCGGCGCCAGCAATCGCGGGATTGCGCCATAACCCACCAGCCCGACAACGCGCCCGCCCAGTTCGCCGAGGCCATCCTCCAACAGCGGATCGGTCCACGCGCCCCGCCGCACCGATGCGTCGAAGCGCGTCAGCCGGCGCAGCGTCGCCAGCATCATCGCCAGCGTCAGTTCTGCCACCGCGCGAGAATTGGTGCCGGGCAGGTTGCACACCGGAATGCCGCGCGCCTTCGCCGCCTCCAGGTCGATCGTGTTGACGCCGATGCCGATCTTCTGGATCAGCTTCAGCCGTGGCGCCGCCGCGATCATCGCGGCCGTGCACGGTTCGAGCACGTGCCACAGCACGTCGGTGTCGGGCAGGCTGCGTTGCAGCAGCGCGCTGTCGTCCACCGGGCAGATGGTGATGTCCAGCCCCGGCACCGCCGCCAGCCGCGCCGCGAGGTCCGGCCCCGCCGCGTAATGAAACAGCACCTTCATGGTTGCCGTCCCCGAGCTTGACCCGGCGACCGTCCCAGCACGCCGCCGCCGGCGAACGAAGCGCGGGCGCCCAGCGCTTCCTCGACGCGCAGCGCCTCGTTCCATTTCGCCATCCGCTCGCCACGCGCGAAGCTGCCGACCTTGAGCTGGCCGACACCCCAGCCTACCGCGAGGTGCACGATCGTGGTGTCCTCGGTCTCGCCCGAGCGCGCCGACACGATGCCGGCAAAGCCGCACTCCTGCGCCGCCTTCCAGCACTCCCACGTCTCGGTCAGCGTACCGCGCTGGTTCGGCTTCAACAGCACGGCATTGGCCGCACCACGCAACGCCGCTTCGCGCACGCGCGAGGCCTGGCTGACCAGGAAGTCGTCACCCACCACCTGCACGCGGCCACCCACCTCGCTGGTGAACGCGGCGAAGCCGACATCGTCGTCCTCGGCCAGCGGGTCCTCGATCGACACGATCGGGTAGCGGCGAATCCAGGAACTCAGCAGCTTCACCAGGCCTTCGCTGTCGAGTTCCTTGTCTTCCAGTGCCAGCTTGTATTTTCCCCCGCGGCCGAATTCCGACGCGGCGACGTCGAGGGCGATCGCCACCTGCTGGCCCGGCGCGAAACCGGCACGTTCGATGGCGCGCACCAGCGTTTCCAGCGCTTGCTCATTGGTGGAGAACGCCGGCCACCAGCCGCCTTCATCCGCCACGCCGGACAGCGTGCCGGCTTCCGCCATCAGCGCTCCGGCGGCGCGATACACCTCTGCCGTCCAGTCCAGTGCCTGCGCGAAATTCGCCGCTGCCGGACAGGTGACCATGAAATCCTGGATGTCCACGCGCCGCCCGGCATGCGCGCCGCCGCCGAAAATCTGGATCTGCGGCAGCGGCAGCGTGTGTGCATCCGGTCCGCCGAGGTAACGATACAGCGGTTCGCCGGCCGCGGCCGCCGCGGCATGCGCCGCCGCCATCGACACCGACAGCACCGCATTGGCGCCGAGGCGCGACTTGCTCGGCGAGCCGTCCAGTTCGATCAATCGCTTGTCGAGCGCGGCCTGGTCGCGCGCATCCATCCCCACCACGCCGCGCGCGATCACCGTGTTGACATGCTCTACCGCGCGCTTGACGTCGTAGCCGCCGAACGCCTCGCCACCGTCGCGCAGATCGAGCGCCTCGCCGCTGCCGGTGGAGGCACCGGCAGGCGCGATGGCGCGGCCGACACCGCCACCCTCCAACAAAATATCGGTTTCCACGGTGGGACGCCCGCGGCTGTCCCACACGCGACGGCCATGCACAAAGGCGATCGCACTATCCGTCATACCGCAAGCTCCCTGCTCCAGGCTTGGCGCACATCAGCCAGGCGATCCACCGGATTGCGTAGCAATGCGCGTGACGTGCGGCGCACACGGTCCTGATCCGCCGCTTCGGTGATGTACTCGACCGGCGACTTGCCATCCACCCGGGCGAGCAACAGGCCCGGCAACAGCCGCGCGGCACGGGCCTCCAGCTCCGGCGGCGGTTCCCAGGTGACGCCGGCGACATAGGCGCGCGCGAGCGCATCGAAGCAAGCGAGGAAACCGGACGTGGCGGCCGGTGTCCAAACACATTTCAGCAACAGGTGGTTGAGGCAGAACGCCAGGTCGAACGCGGGATCGCCCCACCAGGCGCACTCCGCGTCGAGGAACACCGGTCCATGCGGTCCGGCGAGGATGTTCTTCGGGCTGACATCGCCATGCACCAGCGCGCGCTTGTTGCGTTGCGTGCTCAGGACCAGCGCGATCAGCGATTGCGCGAGGTCGGGATGCGCGCGAGCGGTGGCCAGCAGATAGGGCTCCAGGCGGATATCGAAGAAGATCGTATCGGTGGGGAACTGCGCGGCGGTGGTCGGATCGGCGGCGGTGGCGGCATGGATGCGCACGAGTGACGTCGCGACCTGCGCGGCGAACGCGGGATCGGCGCGGCCGTCGCGCAGTTGCGTCTTCCAGAGCGGATGATCGGCGGCGGGCAGATAGTCCATCGCCAGCGCGCCGCTGAGGGGGTCCTGGCCGCGCAGGGCCGGGGCGGCGCCGGGGACGGCGGCGTTGGCGCGCTGCATCCAGGCGGCTTCGTAGCGATTGCGCTCGATGGGTGCGCGCCATTCGGCGGCAACGCGCAGCTTGGCGAGGGCGCGCTTCACGCAGACCGGACCGTCCGGCAGGTCGACGCGCCAGATGTCGGAGGAGACCCCGCCGGTGAGGCGCTCACCGGCGGCGGTGCCCGCCGCGTCGAGCAAGTGCATGCGGCGGAGGGCGTCGAGGATTTCGGTCGGCGGGGGTTCGGTGGGCATGCCGGCAGGGTGCCTGCGGGGCGGTGACGGATGCAAGGCGCACGCTCCATGCCAGGGCGGCGGCACTTCGGTTCGATCGTGCGGTGACAGGGGAGGTGGGCGCGCGACGTTGCAGGATCAGCGAAAGCGTCGCTCGCGAGGTGATAATGCGGGTCAGACCAATTCCGCGGCTTCCCGCGTTGGACCGGGGGGCAAGACCTTTAGGGTTAGCGAGGCGTCGATACGATCGGATGCCGATGGTGGTCAGCGTTCGAATAAAACTGCTCGGTCACTCCGCCAGAGACCCTGTGTCCAGACGCGCTTGTGGATGGCGATCACAGCTTAGGAACCGTCCTGGAACAACCGAGTCAGTTGCCGGCCGATCGCAACCTCCGTGTCATGGCCGGCGAAGGCCGGGCATGATCCTGTTTGGTTGTTACACACTGCAAGGGCTAGGAATGCCGGGCTTGGCCCGGCCTGACACGGGGGGTGTCAGAGGCCGTAAAATGAAACGGTTTGAACAAGACGGTTCCGATGCTG
>JBEKNT010000250.1:0-10009 GCA_049522565.1 Acetobacteraceae bacterium | reverse complement strand
CCGCAGGCATGAACCCGGCAGAGACCCTGGAATTGGCAGAGCAGATCAAGAGCCTGAACGGATTGGGGCTGACGGTGCTGCTGATCGAGCACAAGCTGGACGTGGTGACCACGCTGGCGGACACGGTGTACGTGCTGGACCACGGAGAGGTGATCGCGCAAGGCACGCCGGCCGAGGTGCGCCGCGACGAGGAGGTGCTGCGCGCCTATCTCGGCCGCAACGCGCAAGCCGCAGCGGCGGGAGTGACGGCATGACAAGCCTCGCCCACGACGCGGGAGAGCTCGAGGCGCGACGCTCCGCGTCTCGAGCTCTCCCCCGCGCAGCGCGGGAGAGGTAACGAGCCATGCTGCTCGAGTTCAAGCATGTCGACACCTACTACGGCGACCTGCACGTCCTCAAGGACGTCAACTACGCCATCAACGAAGGCGAAATCATCGCCCTGCTCGGCGGCAACGCCTGCGGCAAGTCCACCACGATGAAGACCATCATGGGGGTGGTCCGTCCGGCGCGCGGCCAGGTGATCTACCAGGGCACGCCGATCGAACGCCTGCCCACCGCCGAACGCGTGCGTCGCGGCATCGCCCCGGTGCTGGAAGCGCGCCGCCTGTTCCCGCGCATGACGGTGTTCGAGAACCTCGAGATGGGCGCCTATCTGCGCAAGCGCGGCGCCGAGTTCGACCAGGATCTGGAGCGCGTCTATGCGCTGTTCCCGCGCGTGAAGGAGCGGCGCGGCCAGATCGCCGGCACGCTGTCGGGCGGTGAGCAACAGATGGTGGCGATGGGGCGCGCGTTGATGGCGCGTCCGCGGCTGTTGTGCATGGACGAGCCGTCGATGGGCCTGGCGCCGATTTTCGTGGAGCAGGTGTTCGACATCATCCAGGAGATCAATCGTCAGGGGACGACGGTCTTCATGGTGGAGCAGAATGCCAACATGGCACTGTCGATCGCGCATCGGGCGTATGTGTTGCAGACCGGCCAGGTGGTGCTGTCCGGCACGGCGGCGGAGCTACGGCAGAATCCAATGATCCGCGAGGCGTATCTGGGCGAGATCCAGGTGACGGCACCGCCTGTCGCGTAACGCACCGGGATAGGACCGCTTCCGTTCCGATTTTGCGTGACTCCCCGGCCGAATCTGGTATTTTGCCAATAATCAAAATCAGGGGATGCCATCCTACCATGCGAACAATCGCACCTGGTCGTGCATCAACATGAATGCCGACGCCAATCCGGGCGGCTTTCTGGTCGAGGTCCCTCGGGAGGGCAAGAACAACAAGCAGATCCACATCCTCGCCGGGCCAGGGCGCAACCAGGACATCCACGAGAGCCATCTGCACAAGAACTTGGATGTCTTCTGCGTGTGCCTGAAGAAGCCCTGAGCGACGGCTTGGCATAGTGCGGGCGTGTGGCTAGAAGGCGCGATGACCTGTTTCACCCCCGGCCGCCGTGCCCTTCTCGGTCTGTTGCTGGCCGGCGTAGCGGTGTCGCGCGCCCAGGCCGCCGATCCGCTGCGGCTTGGCCTGCTGCACACGCTGTCCCCCGCGCCGTTCTACATTGCGCAGGAGCGCGGCTATTTCCGCGATGAAGGCATCGACCTGACATTCCGCTTCTTCGAAGCCGCGCAGCCGATCGCCGCGGCGGCGGTCTCCAGCGACATCGACGTGGGCGTTACCGCGTTGACCGGCGGGTTCTTCAACCTCGCGGAGAAGGGCACGCTGAAGGTGATCGGCGGCGGCATGCACGAGCAGCGGGGCTATGAAGGCTCGGCGATCCTGGTGGCGAACAAGGCATTCGATGCCGGCCTGACGACGCCCGACAAGCTGGCCGGGCACAGCTTCGCCATCACGCAGTACGGCGCGTCCTTCCATTACATGATCGGTCGCATCGCCGAGGCGGAGCATTTCGACCTCAAGAGCGTCAGCCTGCGGCCGGTGCAGCAGGTGCCGAACATGATCGCCGCGGTGCAGAGCGGGCAGGTGGATGCGACGATCGCCATCGCGTCGCAGGCCAAGCCGCTGGCGGCGAGCGGCCAGGCGCACATCATCGGCTGGGTCGGCGACATCGTGCCGTATCAGATCACCGCGGTGTTCACCACGGACAAGATGATCGCGCAGCACGCCGACCTGCTGCACCGTTTCGCGCGGGCCTACCAGAAAGGCGTGGCGGATTATCGCGAGGCATTCCTGCGGCAGGACGCGGGGGGAAAGCCGATCGTCGATGCGAAGACCGATGCGGTGATTCCGTTGATCGAGAAATATGTGTTCACCGGCGATCCGCACGCGCGGGAAAAGATCCTGGCCGGCGTTGGCTATTACGATGCCGGCGGTGCGCTCGACGTGGCGGATGTGACGGAGCAATTGCGCTGGTTCAAAGCGCAGGACCTGGTGAAGGGCGAGGCCGACGCGGCCGCGGTGATCGACACGCAGTTCCTGCCGACGCGATGAGCGACGGCCTGCGCCTGGTGCTAAGTGGCGTGTGCCACGCCTATCGCGACCTGTCCGTGTTGCAGGATATCGAACTGGTCGCCGAACCGGGCGAGGTGCTGGTTTTGGTCGGGCCATCCGGCTGCGGCAAGTCCACATTGCTCGGTATCATGGGCGGCATGCTGTCGCCGTCCGCCGGCACGGTGCGCGTCGAGGGTGCGGTGGCGGAGGATTGCCTCAACCCGTTGACCTATGTGTTCCAGGATTTCGCGTTGCTGCCGTGGCGTAGCGTGGCCGGCAACGTGTCGCTGGCGTTGGAGCAACGCTTGTCGCGGGCTGACCGTGATGCGCGGGTCTCCGAGGTATTGACGCTGACCGGACTTACGGAGTTCGCGCACGCCTGGCCACGCCAGCTTTCCGGCGGCATGCGGCAGCGCGTCGGCATCGCTCGCGCTTTGGCGGTGCGTCCGGCGTGCCTGCTGATGGACGAGCCGCTGTCCGCACTGGATGCGCAGACGCGCGACCTGCTGCTGGAGGAATTCGTCGCGCTGATTGAGCGTGCGCGCACCACGACGGTGTATGTGACGCATAATCTGACGGAAGCCGTTCGGCTGGGTCAGCAAATCGTCGTGCTGTCGCGGCGGCCGGGGCGCGTGCGCGAGGTGGTGCGCATCGATCGTCCGCTGGCCGGCCGTTCCGCCACCGATCGCGATCTGTTGCAGGTGGAGACGGCATTGTGGCGGCTGATCCGCGATGACGCCGCGGCGGCCGAACGGGAGATCGAGCATGCGCCGCATTGACGGTTCCGTGCCGTTCCGCGGCGGCGGCTTTGCCCCCCGCGAGCGCTTCTGGGCGGCAGCCGCGACGTTGATCGGGGTGGTCGCGCTATGGCAGTTCGGCTGTTCCGCCGGCGTCATCCCGACGCTGTTCCTGCCGGCGCCGGTCAACATCGCAATCGAGTTGTGGCACCTGACGTTAAGCGGCGAATTGTGGAAGCACCTGTCGGCATCGCTGCTGCGGCTGGCGATCGGCTGGAGTGTCGGCACGGTGTTCGGCATCGGCATGGGGCTGGCAGTGGGATTGTGGTCGGCGCTGCGCTCGCCGGGCATGGCGGTGGTGTCCGCGTTGTTTCCGATTCCGAAGATCGCGCTGGTGCCGCTGTTCATCATCTGGTTTGGCATCGGCGAGGGCTCGAAGATCATCACCCTGGCGTTCGGCGTGTTCTTTCCCACGGTGATCGCCACCGCCGGAGGTGTCGACAACGTGCCGCGTTCGCTGATCCGTATGGGGCAGAGTTTCGGCCTCTCCACCGGCGCGATCGTGCGCAAGATCGTGCTGCCCGGTGCATTGCCGGCGATCCTGTCCGGGTTTCGTGTTACGGCGTCCATCGCGATTGTGCTGTTGGTGGCTGCGGAAATGATCGGTGCGGAGGAGGGCATCGGGGCGTTCGTATTGTCGGCGGGGAACCTGTACGACACGGACGCGCTGATGGCGGGCATCGTCGTGCTGTCGGTGATTGGGCTGGTGGCGGCGTGGGTGATCGGATTGCTGGAGCGCGCATTGCTGGCATGGCGATGAAACATGTTGCGCAGGCCGCGGGGACGTGCTGCGGTGTTGCGCAGGAGGCACGCAGATGGCACGGCTTGAGGACATTCCACAGCCGACCCGCGACGCGGTGGCCAATCTGCCATGCCCGTCATTCGACACGCATCCGTTTGTTGCCGGCCCGCCACTGGCGCAACGGCGCGTGGCGATCGTCACCAGCGCGGCACTGATACGGCGGGGCGATCAGCCGTTTGCGTTCGGCAGCGGCGAGGCTCGGTTCATTCCGGCCGACATCCCGGCGGCGGAACAACTCATTAGCCACGTGTCGATCAATTTCGATCGCAGCGGATTCCAACGCGACCGCAACGTGGTGTTTCCGATCGACCGGCTGCGGGAACTGGCGGCAGACGGCGTGATCGGCAGCGTGGCGGATACACATTACACCGTCATGGGATCCACCGATCCCGCGGCGATGATCGAGTCCGTCGGACAGATAGCGGGGCAGTTGCAGCAGGAGCGCGTCGATGCGGTCCTGCTGACCCCTGTCTGACCGCTCTGCACGCGCGCCGTGAGCGCGCTTGCCCACATGCTGGAAGACCGAGGCATGCCGTGCGTCGCCATCGGCGCCGTGCGCGTGCAGATGGAAAAGACGCAGCCACCGCGCGGGCTTTTCGTGCCGTTCCAGTTGGGACGGCCGCTCGGCGAGCCGGAGGATGTCGCGTTCCAACGCCGCGTGTTGTCGCAGGCGCTGGGGTTGCTGGAACGCACCGACGGGCCGGTGATTTTGGCGGATTTTCCCGACGACCCGCCAGGCTGGAGCGATACGCCCGGATGGGAGCCGCCGGTTCTGCCCACGCTTGCGACGCCAACCGATCCGACAGGATGGCGCGACGCTTTTGCAACGGAACTGGCCGCATTGCGGCCCGCCTGGGCGCAGGCGCGCGCCCGTTTTGGTCGCAGCACGGTGGGCTTGAGTTTTGTCTCGCCGGAAGACTGGCCCGCGTTGGCGGCGGCGTTCGCCGGTGGTGAATTGCCGGCTGTGGCGGGACACACGACGGCGGCACTGACGCTGCGGTTTCTGTGCGACGACATCAAGGCTTTTTACGGGGAGGCCGGGCAGGCGGTGGGTTCGGCGCCGTCCAGTCGGCAGGTTGACGGCTGGTTCTGGCGCGCAACGCTCGCGGGGCGGCTGCTGGTCGCGCTACGCACGATGGCGATGGCGAGCGATAACAATGCCATGAAGACGGTCGGCGGGCGATTCTTCGTGCCCGTGCCCTGGCTGCCTGGATAGTCTGTACGAGATCGATCAGGCGGCTCGCATCCCGGTCGTAGGGGTGATCCCATTGTGTGTGATGGGGCTGTCAGAGCAGGACTTGGTGGGATGGTGGCGAAGCCGAAGCAAATGCCAAGGAAGACAGGCGGGGCGGCGTCCGCAAGGACGGAGACCCGCATATTCCGTGTCGCGTTTCAACGGAGGCGGTAAGTCTGGCGGGAGATCGAGGCAAGGTCGCATCATTCATTGTACGATCTCGCCGCCTTCGCCTTGCGGACGTTCGGGTTTGATTTCGATCATCCGTTTGGTTTCTATTCCGGGTCGGGACGCGGTATGTAGAGGGCGAACCCGCGATACGAACTGTTTACCGACCTGGGCGATCCCACCGATGAACACGCCTTTGGGGTCGAGACGATCAGCGTCGCGACTGGGTTCCCACAAATTGGACACCGGATGACGCTGCTGTTCGACTATGGCGACGAATGGCTGTTCGACGTGAAATTGACTGGAGTCGGACAAGCCGAGCCGCGCATCCGCTATCCTCGCCTGCTGAGGCAAGGTGGTGAGGCTCCGGAGCAATATCCAAGTTTCGACGACGAAGAATGAGCGGCCGTGCTGAGGCGCGCGCCGGCATCGCGTTCAGCACCGCAAACTGCAGCCGCGGATTGCGCGCTGCCAACGAAACGCGGTGGATCATTTGCTCGCCTCCGCGTGCAGAGCCTGGGTGAATGCGGCGATCGCCTGCGCCACATCGGCGTCGTTATGCGCTGGCGACATGTACATTTTTGAATCGCCCTTTAACACGCTGCTCCCGCGCAGGCGCTGGTTGAAGCGGCGCATCATCTCGCCGTCGGCGCGCAGCGTGGCCCGGTAGTCAGCGATGTCGCCGGTGGCGAAGAACACGTCGAACAGCGGCGGCTCGCCGATCACCTGGCCGGGCAATCCGGTCTCGCGCAGCAAGCCCGACAGCGCGTCCATCAACTTGCGGCCCGTCGCGAAAACCTGCTGATACACACCCGGACGTTTCAACACCGCCAGCGTCGCCAGCCCGGCCACCGCCGCCACCGGATTGCCGGACAACGTGCCGATCTGCGGCAGGAACCGGTCGTCGCCGGCCCGAGCGCGATCGAACAGCGCCATGATGTCGGCGCGCCCGGCGATCGCCGCCAGCGGGAACCCGCCGCCGATGATCTTGCCCAGCGTGCACAGATCAGGAACCACGCCGTAATATTCCTGCGCACCGCCATAGGCGAAACGAAAGCCGGTGACAATCTCGTCGAAGATCAGCAGCACGCCGGCATCCTGCGTCGCCTTGCGCAGCGCCTGGAGGAAGCCCGACTTCGGCGGCAGCAGTCGCTGGAACGGCTCGACGATGACGGCCGCGAGGTCGTTGCGATGCTCGTGGATCAGGCTGGCGGCCATCTCGGCGTCGTTGAATGGCGCGATCAGCATGTCGTCGCGCACACTGCGGCAGATGCCGGGTGAGTCCGGCACCGCCTGGGGAAAATTGCCCGGCCGCTTCGGCGCCCAGCTCATCAGGCTGTGGTCGCCCATGCCGTGGAAGCCGCCCTCGAATTTCATGATCTTGTCGCGGCCGCGGAAGGCGCGTGCGACGCGCATGGCGAAAGCGTCCGCCTCGGTGCCCGACGAAACGAACCGCACCTGCTCCGCACAGGCCACCGCATCGACCAGTTCGGCCGCGAGGCGGATACCGTATTCGTTGTTGGCAAAGAAGGTGAAGCCGCGCTCAAGCTGCTCGCGCACCGCTTCCACCACCTCCGGATGGCCGTGGCCGACGAACATCGGGCCGGAGCCGAGCAGAAAATCGACGTATTCGCGGCCGTCGCTGTCGATGACGCGGCCGGCATGCCCCTCGCGAATGATGAGGTCGCCGGCGAGGTTGCCGAAACTGGCGGCCGGCAACACGCGGCGTGCCGTTTCCATGATCGTCTGCACTGGCGCGTCCATCATCCCTATCTCCGTCTGGCTGCGACGGCGGATTTCTCCCCTGTCGCCGCGCCGGGCGCAAGTCACCTTGCTTGATAGCGCCGCGGGATCACCAGATTCGCCAGGCCAGTCAAGCCGAGTGTCGTGCCCATCAGGATGAAGGCGATGGCGCCGGCGAACGGCCAGTTGTTGTCGCTGTTGAACGCCCAGAACAGCAGCGGTGCCATCATCTGAAAGCGTGGGCCACCCAGCAACACCGGCGTCGCGAAGGCGTTCATGCACAGGATGAAGCACAGGACTGCGGCAATCGTCACGCCTGGCAGCGCCAGCGGAAACACGATGCGCCAGAACGCGCGCGACGGCGCGGCACCCATCGACGCGGCGGCTTCCTCCAACCGCGGGTCGATGCCCTCGAATACGCTTTGCAGCGTCAGCACGGTAAATGGCAGGTTGATGGCGATGATGCCGGCGATCACCGCGGTTTCGGAATACATCAGGGTCACAGTGCCGGCGTGCAGCAGGTCACGCGACAGGATGTCCAGCATGCCGCCGCGCGCGAACAGGATCATCCAGCCGGCGGTGCGTGTCGTGGAGCCGATGAACAGCGGCAACACTGTCAGCACCACAAGCGCGGATTTCCAACGGCTGGTACTGCGCGCCAGACGCCAGGCCATCGGCAAGCCCAGAGCCAGGCACACCACGGTTACGATCACCGAGACGCGGATCGTGGTGACCAGCACGTTCCAGTAGAATGGATCTTCGAAGAAGCGCAGGTAGTTCGCCGACGTCACCGCGGCGATCATCAACTCGTTCGGGTCGTAGCGATTGAGGCTGTCGCGCGCCAGGAAACCCAGCGGCACGACCAGCATCAACAGCATCATCAGGCTGGCGGGGCCGAGCAGGGCAAGCGCTGCGCCGGCCTCGCGCTGCTCAGCCATGCTGGATGCTCTTCAACCACCAGTCGTTCAAATCCGGAATTGCCTTGGACAGCACTGGATAATCCGGCGATACCAGCTTCGGCGCAGGCTCGGGAAACGCCAATTGCTCGCCTACCTTCCCGGTCAGCGGCGCGTCGTCCACCGTGGGCAGATAGCCCATATGCGCGGCAAACCCCTGCTGCGCCGACGGCTCCAACAGTGCGTTCATGTATTTGTACGCGGCGTCCTTGTCTGGCGCGTTTTTCGGCAGGACCATGCCGGAGACGTACAGAACGGCACCTTCTTTCGGGAACGCTCCCTTCACCGGGACGCCGGCGTTCTGCCACATGACGGAACGCGCCAGCCAGATGACCGCGACGTTGATCTCGCCCGACTTGAACGCCGGCGCAAACGCATCGGTCTCGGCATAGAGGCGCAGACCGTTGGCATTCAGCTTCAGCAGGAATGCCTTCGCCTTGTCGAAATCCGTGGTCGTTCCAGTCTCCAGCAGGCTCGCTGCCATAATAAGCCACTGGTTCCCCCCTTGGCTGAGCACGCCGACCTTGCCGTTCCATTTTGGATCGAGCAGATCGCCGAGGCTTTGCGGCGGGTCCTTGACGACCTCCGTGTTGTACACCAGCACCTGCGCACTGTAGATGTGCGGCACGAACGCGGGCATGCGCAGGTCCGGCCGCACATGCTTCAGGTTGGGCACCTTCGCCTCGTCGAGCGGCTCGACCAGGTCGGCATCGGTGACGCGGTAGCCGTTCAGTGCCCCGAGGCAGGCGATATCCTCCGTGCCCCGCGGCAATTTCTTCTGCGCGTACAGTTTGGATGCGCGCGGGACCTCGTCGCCTACGTCCTGGATGACCTCGATGCCGGCTGGCTTCAGGATCGGGTCGTCGATGTTCTCGCGCAGCAGCCGCGCGTAGTCACCACCCCAGGTACCGACGACGCATTGTTCCGCCGCCGGTGAGCGGCGCGACAGGATGGCCGGCGCGGCCAGCAATGTCGTGCCGGCGAGCAGGGTGCGGCGTGACAGGATCGGGCTAGGCATCGTTGGTCTCCTTCAAAGTGACTGACGCCGTCAGAGCATTGCCATCGGCGTCGAACAGGCGTTCCTCGTCCGGCTCCCAGGCCAGCGTAACGCGCGTGCCGGGCGTCTGGCGTCGCACGGCGTCGCGTCCCAGCGCCGGACCGCGCGTCAGAACGGTGGTATCCGGGCCGAGCCGCACGACGTGCTCCACCACGGAACCGAGCCAGGTGGACAACACGACCTCGCCTTCCACGCGCGCATTACCATCCGGTGCAAGCAGATGCACGCTGTCCGGCCGCACCGCCAGTGTCGCGTCGCCGCTGTCGGCGTAGCGTCCCGCCAATGTCAGCACGGTGCCATCTGCCAGCACCAGCCGGCGATCGCCATCAAGTCGGCCAGCGAGAATGTTGCTGCCGCCGATGAAGCGCGCGACGAAGGGATTGGCCGGGCGGGCGTGGATTGCTTCCGGTGCGCCAATCTGCTGCACACGACCTTCGTGCATCACCACCAGGCGGTCGGCCATCGCCATCGCCTCGGTCTGGTCGTGCGTCACCATGATCGTGGTGATGCCGCCGGCGCGTTGCAGAATGCGAATCTCGCGCGCCATTTCCTGACGCAACGCGGCATCGAGATTCGACAGCGGCTCATCGAGCAAGAGCAGACGCGGATGGATGGCCAAAGCGCGGGCCAGGGCGACACGTTGCTGCTGGCCGCCGGAGAGTTCGCGTGGCAGGCGCTCAGCCAGCGCCTCCAACTTTACCAGGCGCAGCATTTCCGCGACGCGCGTTTCGGTCGCGGCCGCCGCCGAGCGCCGCATCTCCAGGCCGAACGCGACGTTACGCGCGACGGTCAGATGCGGAAACAATGCGTA
>JBEKNT010000249.1:0-10009 GCA_049522565.1 Acetobacteraceae bacterium | reverse complement strand
GAGTATTTGAAGACGTATTAGTGTTGGTTGGCTCGCCCGACGCTCCTCCCGTCATGGCCGGCCATGACGGTTGCAGCGCGGCTGCGAACCAACCGAGAGTCCCTGTCAGCGCCGCTGGGTATCACAGTGCATTCTTGACGAACCGCCCGTTCAGCATGATCGCCGCGATGTGCCGGCCTTCGTCCTGCAACACGGTCAGGTCGCGGTACGGATCGCCGTCCACCACCAGTAGGTCGGCAAACGCATCAGGGATCAGCTCGCCGATCTTCCCCTCCTGCCGCACAATCTCGGCATTCACCAGCGTGGCGGAGCGGATGACCTCGGGTGCGCTCATCACCTCGCCGCGGATGGTGAACTCGAAGGTGTGGTCGTTCTGCAACTGCCCCAGCAGATCGCTGCCGAAACCAATCTTCACCCCGGCCGAGCGGGCGATATCCAGCGAACGCACACCGGCATTCAAGACAAGCTCGTTCTTGGCCAGCGAGTACGGGGACAGCCCATATTCGGAGCCCCGGCGCTTCATTGAATCGTAGGTCACCAGCGTCGGCACCATGTAGGCGCCGCGCTCCGCCATCAGCTTCGCGGTCGGCGCATCGATCAGGTTGCCATGCTCGATGGTGCGCACGCCGGCGCGCACCGCGCGCTCGATCGCCTTGGCGCTGTAGGCGTGGGCACAGACATAGGTGCCCCAGCGGGTGGCCTCGTCCACCGCGGCCTCGATCTCGTCGATGCGGTATTGCAGGCTCTCCAGCGGATCGGCCTGCGAGGCGACGCCGCCGGACACCATGAGCTTGATATGGTCGGCGCCCTTGCGCAGCTCGTCGCGCGTGGCCTTGATGACATCGGGCACGCCGTCGGCGATGCGTCCGAACCAGTTGAGGCCGGAGCAGCAGGCGCAGAAGTTGTGCGATTCCGTGCGCAGGCGGGTCTCGCCATGGCCGCCGGTCTGGCTCAACGGCTGCCCCGCGATGAACAGCCGCGGCCCTTCGAACAACCCCTGCTCCACCGCCGCCTTGATGCCCCAGTCGGCGCCGCCGGTGTCGCGCAGCGTGGTGAAGCCGCGCATCAGCATGGCGCGCATCGACGCAGAGGCCTTGGCCGACATCAAGGTCAGTGGCACATCCGAGAGCAGCCGAATATTCACCTCGGTCAGCACGACGTGGATGTGGGCGTCGATCAGCCCGGGCATCAGCGTGCGCCCACCCAGGTCGATGCGCTGCGCCGCTGCGCTGCCGATGGGGCGATCGGCGACCTCGCGAACGATGCCGTCCTCTACCAGGACCTGCATGCCGGGGATCAACTCGTCGCGGCGCGGATCGAGCAATCGGAGGTTGTGGAAGAGGTAGCTGGTCATGGTTGGCTCGCTGCGCGGGAGTGGGTGGCTACAGCGTAGGCCGGAGTGTCGGCGGCACCAAGCGGTGCGCCGGTGTCCCGCGCCCCTTACTGTCATGGCGAGGAGCGACAGCGACGAACCAATCCTTGCCTGACGAGCAAGGGAGGTTCGTCAGGCTGGGGCTTGCTTCGTCGCTGTCGCTCCTCGCAATGACAGTCAACGGCAAGACAAGGTCGCTATGGCGCCAGGCTCTTCGACACCATTTCGAACGTATTGCGGGTCAGTCCCGGCAGCTCGAGAATCCGTCGCAGCTCCCCCTGCATCAACGCCTGCCGCGCCGCATCGACGCGGCGCCACTGCCCGAGCGGCGCCACCATCCGCGCCGCCACCTGCGGGTTACGCGGATCGAGTTCGATGATGGTATCCGCGAGAAACCGGTAACCCGCGCCGGAAGCATCGTGGAAGCGCACCGGGTTGCCGGCGGCGAAGCTGCCGACCAGTGCGCGCACCCGGTTGGGATTGCGCAGGTCGAAGTCGGAATGCTCCGACAAGGCGCGCACCGCCTCCGGTGTGCCGAGCTTCGACATCGCCTGGATGGCAAACCACTTGTCCAGTACGAGGTCGTCTTCATGCCAGGCCCGGTAGAAGCTGGCCAGCGCGCCGGTACGCTGCGGACAATCGATCCCGCACAGCACGGAGAGCGCGGCCAGCACGTCGGTCATGTTCTGCCAGGTGTCGAACTGCGACTTTGCCAGCGCCGCGCCGTGGCGGTTGTTGCCTGCCGCGATATAGGCTAGGCAGGCATTGCGCAGTGCGCGCCGGCCGATCGATGCGCCATCGACCTGGTAGGGTCCGGCGTCGCTCAATTGTTGATAGGTCGCTTCCAATATCGGCAGCAGCTGCAATCCGATCGCGGCACGCGCGGCCTCCCGCACGGCGTGGATCGCATCCGGGTCCGCCACCGCCATCTGGTCGGCGAGGAAGGCTTCGCCCGGCAGCGACATTGCTTCGGCGGCGAAGGCCGGATCGCCGCCGGCACCCAACGTCGCTGCCGCCGCGGCGACCAATCCATCGGGCACTTCGAGCCGCCGTTCGCCTCGCTGCCAGCGCTCGACCTGCGCAAGCAAGACCTGCGTGGCGTATTGCTGACCGGATTCCCAACGCACGAACGCGTCGGTGTCATGCGCCGCGAGGAAGCCAAGGCGATCCTGCGACATGCCGGACAGCTTCACCGGTGCGGAAAACCCGCGCAGCAATGAGGGCGTCGGCGCCGCGGCCACATCTTCAAACACGAAGTATTCCTCGACATCGGTCAGCAGCAGCAGGCGGGTGCCGGGCTGCGCGGCGGATTCCCCGGCCAGCCGCGTCGCCAGTTCCGTGCCGTCGTCCGCGAGCAATCCCATCGCCACCGGGATGACCAGCTTCTGCTTGTCCGGCTGCCCGGGTGTCGGCGCGGCGTGTTGCCGCAGCTTCAGCGTGTAGCGGCGCGTGGGCGGATCGTAGGCATCCTCGACGGTAAGCTCCGGCGTACCGGCCTGGTGATACCAACGCTTGAACGCGGCAAGATCGACGCCCGAGGCGTCCTGCATCGCCGCAACGAAATCGTCGATCGTCACCGCCTGGTTGTCGTGCCGGGCGAAGTACAGATCCATGCCGCGGCGGAACGCCTCGCGTCCGATGATGGTAGCCATCATGCGGATCACCTCGGCGCCCTTCTGGTACACCGTGGCGGTGTAGAAATTGTCGATCGCCATGTAGCTCTGCGGCTGCACCGGATGTGCCAGCGGCCCGGCATCCTCGCGGAACTGCCCGGCGCGCAGGCCGCGCACGTCGCCGATGCGCTTCACCGCGCGGCTGCCCTGGTCGGCGGAGAATTCCTGGTCGCGATAGACCGTCAGCCCTTCTTTTAACGAAAGCTGGAACCAGTCGCGGCAGGTGACGCGATTGCCCGTCCAATTGTGAAAATACTCGTGCGCGATGACCGATTCGATACCGAGGAAGTCGGCGTCGGTCGCGGTTCCTGGCCGCGCCAGCACGTATTTCGTATTGAAGACATTGAGGCCCTTGTTCTCCATCGCCCCCATGTTGAAGTCGGACACCGCGGCGATGTTGAACACGTCCAGGTCGTATTCCAGGCCGAACACGTCTTCGTCCCACGTCATCGCCGCCTTCAGCGAGCGCATGGCGTGGTCGCAGCGATCCTCGTCACCCTCGCGCACCCAGATGCCGAGTTCCACCTGCCGGCCGGACCGCGTGGTGAAGCTGTCCTTCACCGCAACCAGATCGCCGGCGACCAGCGCGAACAGGTAGCAGGGCTTGGGATGCGGATCGGTCCAGGTGACACGGTGGCGGCCGTCGCCGAGATCGGCAAGCGCCCCGGGATTGCCATTCGACAGCAGCACCGGAACGCGCGCCTTATCGGCGGTGATGGTGACGGTGTAGCGTGCCATCACGTCCGGCCGGTCCGGGAAATACGTGATGCGGCGGAAGCCTTCCGCCTCGCACTGGGTGAAGAAGCTGCCGTTGGAGACGTACAGTCCGCTGAGTTCGGTGTTGTCCTTTGGTGCGATGCGTGTTTCGACCGCCAGTTCGCAGTTGTCCGGCATGTCCGGAATGATCAGCGCGCCGTCCTCGATATGATACTGGTTGCCGCCCAGCGTCTCGCCGTCGCGCGCCAGGTGCAGCAGCGTGAGCGCCTCGCCGTCCAGCCGCAGGGGCGCGTCCTGCGGCGCCGCCGGATTGCGGCGCAGTTTGAGCAGGGAGGTTACCCGCGTGGTGGCCTCGTCCAGGTCGAAAGTCAGCGCGACGTGATCGATCAGGAACGGCGGCGGCTGGTAGTCGGCGAGGCGCACTGTGCGCGGCGTTGCCTGGGCCGCGATATTGCCGGCATCATTCGCTGCGTGCGGCATGTTGCCTCTGCTCTCCTTCGTTGTCAGGCTTGGCGGTTGCAGCACAGCGCCGCGATATTGTCGATGGCGGAGGAATACGCTGCGCTTTTCCGCCCTACGCTCGGCGACCGCGACCAACGTAGGGCGGCAAAGCGCAGCGCATTCCGCCGCTCCGCGCCACAAACGGTCATCCCGGCTTTTTGCGTGCCCGTGCAGCCTTCGCAGTAAGCTCGCCGTATTTCATGCCTTCCAGCTTGAGACCGTCGGGGTCGAGGAAGAACACGGCATAGTAGTCCTCGTAATATTCCCCGGCCGGATCAACAATATCGGCGTGGAGTTCGTCGCGCAGAAAGGCTTGCAGCTCATCGACGTCCTTGCGGTTGCGCAACTCGAACGCGTAGTGGTGGAAGCCGACATCGCCCATGCGGTATTTGTGCCGCTTGCCTTGCTCGTCGGCGCGGCCGATCCAGAAGCGCGTCTTGCCGTTGGTCCAGCCGATCATGTCCTCGTATTCGTCGGAGATTTCGAAGCCGAGGAAGGTAAACAGCTTGCCGTAGAAGGCTTTGGATTTCTCGTAGTCGCTGACCCGAATCACCAGGTGGTCGATGCCGACGACGCGCACCATGTTGCGTCTCCTTCCTACACCTCTCCGGCGCAGCGGGAGAGGTTGGTGAACCAACGCTTCATCGGCTCGAAGTAGTGATCCTGCCAGCCGCCGTCCTGATAGCCCGTGTGGCCGTCGGGTACATTCGTGTGATGCAGCGTGAGCCGGGTGCCCCCGGCAACCGGTTCCAGCAACACCTCAATCTGCGAATCCGCGTCCTCGGCGGTGAAACGCGTGGTCCGCCACGACTGCACGATGCGCCGCCCCGGTTCAAGCACGAGATTCCGGCCGCTGATATAACCGTCCCAGGCGGTGAACGCGCCGCCTTCCTGCGGCGTGGCCGTCGCCGCGCTGCCGGTCATCGCAGTGTGGCCGTCGCTGTCCAGCCACGCTTCGAAGACCTGCTGCGGCGTGGCGGGGATCGTGTCGCTCAGGGTGAACCCGAATGGCATGACCCTACGGAATCAGCACTGTGCTGCCGGTGGTCTTGCGGCTTTCCAGGGCGATATGTGCGGCGGCGGCGTCCTTCAGCGGGAAGGTCTGGTTCACCTGGATCTTCACCGCGCCTTTCAGCACCACGTCGAACAGGTCGGCCGCGCACTTTTCCAGGTCGGCGCGCTTCGCGGCATAGGTGGCGAGGCTCGGACGCGTCAGATACAGGCTGCCCTTGGCCGCCAGCACACCGATATCGACCGGCGGCACCGGGCCAGACGCATTGCCGTAGCTCACCATCAGGCCAAGCGGCGCGAGGCAATCG
This sequence comes from Acetobacteraceae bacterium, assembly GCA_049522565.1. Taxonomy (GTDB): domain Bacteria; phylum Pseudomonadota; class Alphaproteobacteria; order Acetobacterales; family Acetobacteraceae; genus JASHVB01. Next base: position 4,427 of record JBEKNT010000249.1, on the reverse strand, counting down.
AGGCTGATCCCGAACGTATCCTTGCCGATGCTGTCGTACACCACCGGCACCATGGCGCCGCCGGTGATGCGCTTCACCTCGGCCACCAGATCGCCATAACCCACCACCGTGTGCGCCGCGCCGTTCGCCCGGGCGAGTTCCGCCTTCTCCTGGGTGGACACCACGCCGATCACCGTGGCGCCAAGATGCTTGGCCCACTGGCAAAGGATCAGCCCGACCCCGCCGGCCGCCGCATGCGCAACGATGGTGTCGCCCGGCTTCACCACGTAGGTGCGGCGCAGCAGGTATTGCGCGGTCATGCCTTGCAGCATCATCGCGGCGGCGATTTTGAAGTCGATGCCGTCGGGCAATTTCACCAGCCGGTCGGCGGCGATCACCCGCGAGGTGGCATAGCCGCCGATCGAGCCGGCATAGGCCACGCGGTCGCCCGGCTTCACCAGAGTAACGTTGGCGCCGACCGCGGTGACGGTCCCCGCACCCTCCTGGCCGATCACCAGCGGCATGCTGGGCGCCTTGTACAGGCCGGTGCGGAAATAGACGTCGATATAGTTCAGTCCGACCGCCTCCTGCTTGATCAGCGCTTCGCCGGGGCCGGGCTCCGGCGTGGGAACGTCCTCCCATTTCATCACCTCGGGGCCGCCGGGACTGTGGATGCGGATGGCCTTGGTCATCGTCGTTCTCCGTAATGGCTCCGGGTCAGGCCCGGGGGGCAGAATTGCAGGCTCGGCTCACAGCAGCGTGTCGCGCGCTTCCAGGGAGAGCAGGTAGCGCTTGGTGGGCAGGCCCTCGCCGCCGGAATAGCCGCCGAGATGCGTGGTGGCTACAACGCGGTGGCAGGGGATGATGATCGGGATCGGATTGCAGCCGTTCGCCTGGCCGACCGAGCGCGGGCTGCCGCCGGCCGCGGCGACGATCGCGGCATAGGAGCGGGTTTCGCCGTAGGGGATGTCGCACAGCGCCTGCCAGACGCGGCGGCGGTATGGCGTGCCGGCGGGCGCCAGCGGCAGGTCGAACGCGGTCAGGTCGCCGTCGAAATAGGCGTGCAATTGCTCGCGCGCCCGTTGCAGCAAAGGGGTTTCGGCCTGGTCGCCGCTGCCCCACCCCCAGTCGAGCGCAACGATCGCACCCTCCTCTTCCGAGACGGTGAGGTCGCCAATCGGGGTATGCAGTGCGAGTTGGGGCAAGCGGTGCCGGTCCTCAGAGCCGGGGCGGATGCGAGACCCCGCCGGGGGCGGCTGTCAAGAGAGCGGTCGGGCCGGGTGGTTGCGAGCATAGCCTCACCCTTCCCCTGCGGGCGTTGGCCGCGAAGTGGACGAAGACTGGGGGAGGGGCGTGTTTCAGCCAACGACGGTAGCGCTAGCGCACCCCTCCCCCCGACCCCCTCCCACAAGGGGAGGGGGAGTCTATGATCGCGTATTGCCAACTCCCTGGAGACACGCATGGCCCCGAAGCTTGGCTACCTGCTGCCCACCCGAGAGCAGATCATGCAAGGACGCCCGGAGGCCGGGCCGCTGCTGGCGCTGGCGGAACGCGCCGAGGCGCTGGGTTATGCCTCGGTTTGGGTTGGCGATTCCCTGCTGGCCCGCCCCCGGCACGAGCCCCTGACCTTGCTCGCCGGCGTGGCCGGGCGCGTGAAGGGGGTGGAGATCGGCACTGCCGTGCTGCTGCCGGCGCTGCGCAATCCGGTGCTGCTGGCGCACCAGGTCGCCACGCTGGACCAGGTCAGCGAGGGACGGCTGATCCTCGGTGTGGGCTTCGCGTCGGACCGGCCGAATATCCGCGCCGAATTCACCGCCGCCGGCGTGCCGTTCGACAAGCGGCTCGGGCGAATGATGGAGGGACTGCGGCTGTGCAAGGCCCTGTGGACGGGCGCCGCGGTGGACTGGGACGGGCGCTGGCAGGTCGTCGGCGGTGTGTTGGCCCCGACGCCGCATCAGCCGGGCGGCCCACCCTTGTGGATCGGCGGCAACCTGCCGGCGAGCCTGGAGCGCGCCGGCCGCTGGTTCGACGGCTGGTTCCCGAATGCTCCGGACCACGCGGCCTACGCCGCGCACTGGACGCAGATCCGTGCGGTTGCCCAGGGAGCGGGGCGCGATCCCGCAGCGCTGACCGGGGCGATCTACCTGACGGTGTCACTGGACGAGGATGCGGCGCGCGCGGATGCCCGACTGAATGCGTTCCTGGAAGGATACTACGGCCAGCCCGCGGCGGTGCTGCGACGGCGCCAGGTCTGCTACGCCGGGCCGGCGGCGGGTGTCGCGGCCTGGCTGGCGGGATATGCGCAAGCCGGCGCCAGCCATCTGGTGCTGCGCTTCGCCGGTGACCACGAGCGGCATCTGGCGGCGGTGGCCAAGATACGCGAGTCGCTCGGGGGGTAGGGTAGAAAACCTCTCCCGTCTGCGGCGGGAGAGGTTTGGTAATCTCTACCGCTTCTTCTTTGCGCGCGGGGTGAGCCACCAGCGGATCGGCTTTGGCTCGCGCGCCGGCTTGGGTTCGGTCGATCGCGGGCGCCCGGGCCCCTTGCGGGGCTTGGTCGGGACGGCGACCGCGTCCGCTGTCGCCATCACCTCGGCACGAGGCTTTCGCCCGCGGCGCGGACGCGGCGGCACATCCGCAACTTCCTCGGACCGTGCCGCCCGGCGTTCCCGCAACTCGGCCAGGGCGCTTTCCGCGGCTTCCCGGGCTTGCCGCGCCGCCGTCGCCTGGTCTGCGGCTTCCTGCAACGCCGCGCTCAAGGCAGCCGAGGATTCGCGTTCGCGACGCAGCGCCTCGACAGCTTCCTGGCGCGCCAGGTCGGCATGTCCCAGCTTGGTTTGCAGGTCGTGCACCGCGGCCTGCGCTTCCGCCAAGGTGCGCTCGACGCGTTCGCGCGTGGCGATCTCGGCGGTCAGCGCGGCTTCGGCGACCTCCAGCCGATTCGTCGGCTGCGCATTGGAACCGCCGCGTGTTCCGTTCCCATCGGATTGCTCGCGACGGCCGGACACCAATCCGTGAACCAGCGTCACCGGCACTTCGCCGTCGTTCACGAACCGCCGCTTGTGGCCGGGGGTGGAGAAGCGCTCCACCGTTCGCTGCGGCGAATCGAGCCGTTCCTGGGGCGGCCGCGAGCGCAACTGTTCGCCATCGAGCCCAAGGGCACGTCGCATGCGCGCCTCGGCGGCTTGCATTGGATCACCAGCCGATGAGGATTCGGTGGGTAGTGCCAGCGTTGTTCTGGCGGTTTCGAAGTTCGGTTTTTCGTTATCAGACACGTTGTTTGCCCGGACCTGCGCAGTTGGCAGTTTGGTTGTTGATGTAACTTTTATGACAGCATTGCCAGATTGGCTGCGCGCCGACGGCGTCGTCGGCTTTCCGGCAATTCTAGAGGTACGGTTAGCCCCTCGATTGTTACAAAATGCGAGGTGTTACGCGGTTGGTTCAGCATGCCCGTTGGGTCGAATCGGTGAATTTTGCCCAATCGCACACCGGTCCGAATCGGCAATACGCCGCCTGGACCGCGGTCACATAAGCCGAAGCCGCGGCAATAGCAAGATGAGTTGACCGACTTCGCCACAATTCGGTCGGGGCCGTTCGGCTAGTTTGCCAGCCGCGCGCCGCAAACCCGCGTCGCCGTCGCCGGGAAACCATCCGTATGGATCGAGACAATGCGAGCATCGTGGCTATCGTCGACGACGATGACGAAGTGCGGGACGTGCTGTGCGTACTGCTCGAGTCGGCCGGTCACAGCGTTGAAACCTATAGGTCCGGCAACGATTTCCTGACCAATGCCCGGCTGGACGAGATCGCCTGCCTGGTGGTCGACCAGTGCATGCCGGAGATGAGCGGCGTTACATTGATTTCCACCGTCGCCAGTCGCGGCATGACGATTCCGTCACTGCTGATCACCGGTGCGCACGACGCCGAGATTGTCCGCGAGGCCGAGACGCTCGGCGCGATGCGGGTACTGGAGAAGCCGCTGTCGTCGCAGGAGCTGCTGCGGTTCGTATCATTCTCCGTAGGGTGAGGCGGGCGGGCTGCGCAACGGCCGGAGCGGTCGCAATGCAAGCTTCACCTCCGGCAATTGTCGGTCGGCCGACACGATCGGGCTGCATCCACTGGCCGCCCGCGCATCACCCTGCGCCGCCGGTTTGGACCCAGGCGAGTCAGTGTTGCCGCGCGGCTGTTATCGGTTGTTCGGCCGAGGCCGCGCTGCTGGCCTAGGCCGCACCGCGCACAGCCGCGTCGCCCAGTGATGGATAGCGTGTCGTGCAGCCAACGTGCAGTACCAGTTCCAGGGGCCCGTCGAAGCCGTCGAACAGCGCCGCGGGAAGCGCCGCGTCGCCATTGGTCCAGCGCAGGCCGCTATCCGTTTCGTACGCATGAAACCCTTCGGCCAATACCGGGTCCGCCGCCTCGACAATGCGAAACCGCGTTCCCTGGCGCAGCGC
>JBEKNT010000248.1:0-10080 GCA_049522565.1 Acetobacteraceae bacterium | reverse complement strand
TGGAGAGTAGAATACTCCCCCTCCCCTTGTGGGAGGGGGAGTGTTGTAGGCTCACCCCGCATCTCCCGCATGCGGCACGGGCGGGCTAAGCTGCCACCCCATGCCCCAGCGCCTCGAACTCTTCGCCATCCCCGGCTTGCCCATGGTCCAGCCGGGCGACGACCTCGCCGCCTTGATCGCCGATCGGGCGGGCCCGTTGCACGACCGCGACGTGCTCGTCATCGCGCAGAAGATCGTTTCCAAGGCAGAAGGCCGCAGCATCGACCTCGCCACCGTCACCCCGTCCGCGCGCGCCGTCGCATTGGCCGCGGAGGTCGGCAAGGACCCGCGGCTGGTCGAGGTCATTCTCGCCGAATCCACCCGCGTGGTGCGGTCGCGGCCCAACCTGCTGATCATGCAGCACCGGCTGGGCTTCGTGATGGCCAATGCCGGGGTGGACCATTCCAACGTGGCACCTCTGGACGGTATCGACCGCGCACTGCTCTTGCCGGTCGATCCGGACGGCTCCGCCGAACGCCTGCGCGCCGCGCTGGCGCAGAAATTCGGCGTCCGCCTGGGCGTCATCGTCAGCGACAGCTTCGGCCGGCCCTGGCGCCGCGGCACCGCCGGCATCGCCATCGGCGCCGCCGGCCTGCCCTCGCTGATCGACATGCGCGGCCAGCCGGACCTGTTCGGCCGCACCCTGGAGGTCACCATCATCGGCTACGCCGACGAGATCGCCGCGGCCGCCTCGCTGCTGCAAGGCCAGGCGGCCGAGGCGCAGCCGGTGGTGGTCGTGCGCGGCCTCACCTGGACGGCGCCCGACGCGCCGGTTAACGAACTGGTGCGGCCACCCGAGGAGGACCTGTTCCGGTGATTATCGCGCTGTCCGGCGGCGTCGGGGGTGCCAAGCTGGCGCTTGGCCTATCGCGCATCCTGCCGCCCGAACAATTGCTCGTCGTTGTCAACACCGGCGACGATTTCGAGCACCTCGGCCTGGCGATCTCGCCCGACATCGACACGGTGGTGTACACCCTGGCGGGGCTGGCCAATCGCGAGGTGGGCTGGGGTCGCGCGGACGAAACCTGGTCCTGCATGGAGACCCTGGCGGCAATCGGCGGCGAAACCTGGTTCAAGCTGGGCGACCGCGACCTCGCCGTGCACATCGAACGCACGCGGCGGCTGCGCGCCGGTGAAAGCCTGTCCGCCATCACCGCCGATCTGTGCGCGCGCCTGGGCGTCGGCCCGCGCGTCGTGCCGATGAGCGACGATCCGGTCCGCACGCGCTTGCTCACCGACACCGGCTGGCTGGATTTCCAGGAATACTTCGTGCGCAACCGCTGCGAGCCGATGGTGCGGGAACTCCGCTTCCACGGCGCCGAAACCGCGCGCCCGCACCCGGACTTCATGGCCGCGCTCGCCGACCCGAAGCTGGAAGCGGTGGTGATCTGCCCGTCCAACCCGTTCATCAGCGTCGAGCCGATCCTGGCGGTGCCCGGCGTGCGCGCCGCGTTGGCGCATTGTGCCGCCCCGGTGATCGCGGTGTCGCCGATCATCGCCGGCCGCGCGGTGAAGGGCCCGACGGCCAAGATGATGACGGAGCTGGGCCTCGATCCCACCGCCGGCACGGTCGCCCAACGCTACAGCGATTTGCTCGACGGCTACGTCATCGACCACGCCGACATGGCGGAGGTGGTGTCGATCGATGCGCGGGTGACTCTGGCGCAGACGCTGATGACGACCATCGAGGATCGCGAGTTGCTGGCGAAGACCGTGCTGGATGCCGCTGCCGTGTTGCGGCGTCGCAAGGGATGAACGTCTGGGCCGCGGTGCCGGTGAAGGTGTTCACCGGCGCGAAGCAACGCCTGGCCGCCATGCTCACGCCTGCGCAACGGGAAATCCTGGCGGCGACGATGCTGGAGGATGTGCTGGCGGCGCTGGCGGGCGCGCGGCGCCTGGCGGGCATTCTGGTCAACACGGTCGAGCCTCGCGCGGTGGCGCTGGCGCAGCGCTATGGCGCGCACGTGGTGACCGACGGCGCGCGCGACGGGCACACCGGCGCGGTGCTGGGCCTGGCGCGCGCGCTGGCGGCGGAGGGGCGGGCGATGCTGACGCTGCCTGGCGATATTCCACGCGTCACCGCGGCGGAGATCGATGCGGTGGTGGCGTCCGGCCTGCCGGCGCCATCCTTCACCATCGTGCCGGCGCATGACGAACTGGGCTCCAACGCGGTGCTGTGCGCGCCGCCGGGGGCGGTGCCGCTGCGGTTCGGCGACGACAGCTACTTCCCGCATCTGGCGGCGGCAAGGCGCTGCGGCATCGCGCCCACCATCGTGCGGCTGCCGGGCATTGCGATGGACATCGACCATCCGGCGGATCTGCGCATGTTCCTGCGCGCGCCGCGCCTGCCGACGCGGACGCTGGCGCTGCTGGAGGCGTTCGGTTTGTAGGCGGTCCTGCAACCGGTCATGGCGCGGCGCGAAGCGACGCAGCAATCTCCCGCAGGAGGCGCTGCGGCGGCTCCCCACGCCGGCGATTGCTGCGTCGTTTCGCCTCCTCTCGCAAGAAACAACTCCCCCTCCCCTTGAGGGAGGGGGTTGGGGGGAGGGGTACGTGCCGCACGTACCCCTCCCCCCAACTTCCTCCCTCAAGGGGAGGGGGAGCGCCTTCTCTCCCCGCCGGCCTGGCTGTTTCATACAGGGCGGGTCGGCCACCGGCCGGTGGTCAACTCGCAATGAAACGCTACGCGGCGCGCAGACCCTTCGGATGATCCATCAATGCACCGCGACCAGCGCCAGCCCGAGCTGGTTCGCAAGATCCACCGCATGGGCGATCGTATCGGCGACCGCGACCGCCATTCCGTCGGCGCCGTGGATCGTGACCTTGACGCCCTCACTGCTCCGCGCGCCCGTCAGGTAGGCAATACGGAACATGCCCAACTGCTGGAACTCGTCGGGGGTAAACATCGGACGGTGCCGGTCAGCGGCTGGATTTTCGGCGGGGCGGATCTTCGGCTCGCGGGGAAACACGTTGGCTTGCATCACACGCTCCCTTCGCTGTGGCAAACGTGACGCGGTAACGGTCAGAGGTTGACGGTCATCGCCCAGATGCACAGCAGGCCAAGGATCATCCCGAAATTCGCAACGACGAGCGCGGTCGCTTGCCGTCCCACCGGCCGGGCCAAGACCCGCTCACGCTTGCGACGCAGCCGCTTCGCCACCTGGGTCATCGCATTGTCGTGAGACTGCGGGCGGTCCGCATCGCATGGGTCTGGGCGCATCGGGCCTACTCCTCTCGCTGGATCGGCAGGTCGTGTTCTGCCGCCACGCCATTCAGCCAAGCATGGAGGGGGATTGCGGCGAAATTCGGAATTGCTCGTACGGGTCAGTACGGAGCAGGGAAGTGGCGTCTATAGTGCCGCCTTTGTGAGGTCTTCGGCCCGTGAGAACCACGGGATGACGCAGCCCGGCGCACGCTGCTGCTGCGCTCCGACACAGGACACTGTGGCGCAGCTACGGGACCGCGGCGGGTCAGCAGCGCCTGCTTTGCTCGCGGGATGGGTGGGCGATCGTATCCGGTCCGCGCCGGATTGTGCCATCCCCTCGTACGGCCGCATGATGTCCATGCCGCCGAGACCGGAAAGGGCCTCACCATGCCCCTGATGCCAGCCGACCGTATCGAGGTTCTGGTCCTGGTGGACAATGTGACCGACCTCTTGTCGTCCACCCCGGCGTTCGTTACGCGTGAATCCGCCCGGTTGCTGCGCCGCGGGATGCGCCCGACCTCCGGTGCGGTGTTCTGCTGCGCGGCGCACGGGTTGTCGTTGGTCATCACCGCATACGGACCGAACGGCCCGAAGACGATGATGTTCGATGGCGGTCCCGCCGACTTCGCGATGGAGATGAACGGCACCCGCCTGGGGGTCGATTTCGCGGCGATTGCTGCGGTGACGCTGTCGCACGGCCATTGGGACCACGCCGGCGGCATTCCCCGCGCCCTGGCCATGATCCGCGCGGCCAAGGGCGGCGGCTCGGTGCCGTTGTTCCTGCATCCCGCGATGTTCCAGGAGCGCGGCCTGCGAATGCCCGATGGTGGCGTACTTCCCGGGGAGCCGTTTCCGACGCGGGATGCATGGGCGACGTTCGGGGCGGAGCCGATCGTCACCACCGCGCCGGCGATCTGCCTGGACGACATGTTCTTTATCAGCGGCGAGATTCCCCGGATCACGAGCTACGAAAAAGGACTGGACCAGCAGGTGCGCCGGATCGCGCCGGATGCGCCGTGGGAGCCGGAGCCGCTGGTCGTCGACGAACGGTTTCTGGCAGTGCACGTGCGGGACAAGGGGCTGGTCGTGTTCAGCGGTTGCTCGCACGCCGGGATCGTCAATGTGCTGCATCATGCGCGGGCCAGCTTTCCCGGCGTGAAGCTGCATGCCGTGATGGGTGGCTTTCACCTGGCCGGACCGACCGAAGCGATCATTCCAGATACCGTACGCGATCTCGCGGGCTTCGGGCTCGACCACATCATCGCCGGGCATTGCACCGGCTGGCGGGCGATGAGCGCGCTTGAACGTGCCCTCGGCGACCGGATCGTGGTCCCGTCGGCGGTGGGCAAGCTGTTCACGCTGTAGCCGGGGTCTGTCGCGCGTTCCGACTGCGCCGGCGACCGGCCGCCGCCTATTCCGCTGCCAGCACCTTGCGCGGCGGCGTCTGTATCACCGGCGCCAGCTCGGGTGCGCCGAACGACGACGCGCGACGATCGTTCGACACCGGACGGTACATCGTGTCGCGCTGCGTCGGATTGCGGCCGATGCGGTGGATCAGCGCCTCCATCGCCTCCGGCGGAAATTCCTGCCCGTGCTGGGTGCCGGCGGCGCGCGAAATGCTTTCGTTCATCAGCGTGCCGCCGAGGTCGTTGGCGCCGGCATTCAAGCACATCGCCGCGCCCTCCGGCCCCATCTTCACCCACGACGTCTGGATGTTGGTGATCAGCGGATGCAGCACCAGCCGCGCCACGGCGTGCATCAGCACCGCCTCGCGCAGGGTCGGCCCCTTGCGTGCCATGCCGCGCAGGTACATCGGCGCTTCCATATGCACGAAGGGCAGCGGCACGAACTCGGTGAAGCCGCCGGTTTCCGCTTGCAGGTCGCGCAGCACCAGCAGATGCCGCGCCCAGCTTTCCGGAGTCTCGACATGGCCATACATGATGGTGGAAGTGGTGCGCAGCCCCAGCGCATGCGCCGCGCGCGCCACCGCCACCCATTGCGCCGTGTTGATCTTGTCCGGGCAGATGATCGCCCGGATTTCGTCGTCGAGGATTTCCGCTGCGGTGCCCGGCAAGGTTCCCAGCCCGGCGTCCTTCAGTTCAGCGAGGAACTCCGATAGCGAGCGCCCCAACGTCGCCGCACCCTGCGTCACCTCCAGCGGCGAAAACGCGTGGATGTGCATGCCGGGCACCGCCGCCTTGATCGCCTTGCAGATGCCGACATAGGTGGCGCCGGTATAGTCGGGATGGATGCCGCCTTGCAGGCAGACCTCCGTCGCACCGCGATCCCACGCCTCGCGCGCCCGGCGCACGATCTCTGCCCAGTCGAGGTCGTACGGCGTGCCGCGCAGCGCCTCGTGCGTCTTTCCCTTGGAGAAGGCGCAGAATTTGCAGCGATAGTAACAGATGTTGGTGTAGTTGATGTTGCGGTTCACCACGTAGCGCACGGTGTCGCCGCTGACCGCCTGGCGCAGTTCGTCGGCGGCGACGGTGACGCGGTGATAATCGGCATCGCGCGCGGAAAACAGCCGCACGATCTCGGCTTCATCCAGCCGGCGTCCGGCGGTGGCCTTGGCGATCGCTGCCTCGATCAGCGGATCGACGCTGTCCAGCAGGGCGGGTTTTTCCCCCGGCGCCACGGTGACTCCCGGCGCCCAGTCGTCGTCGCGCGCCCAGCCTTCGCTGTCGGCCATCTGCCGCACGCGTGTCGCAATCTTCGGCGCGAACCAGCGTTCCGGCTGCGCCACGGCGGACGGATAGGCCGGCAGCCGTGCCACAAGGATCTTGCCCATCTCCGCAGTTCGTTGCGCAAGAACATCGAGCAGTGGCCACGGCGCCTCGGGGTTCACATGATCGGGCGTCACCGGCGACACGCCGCCCCAATCGTCGATGCCGGCGGCGATCAGGTTTTCGTAGACGCCGGGCGAAAGATTCGGCGGCGCCTGGACATGCACGTCGTCCGGCAGGATCAGCCGCGCCGCAGCGATGCTCCACAGCAGATCGTCGAGATCGGGATCCGGCGCGTCCGCTCGCTTGGTGTTCGGCTTGGCACGGAAGTTCTGCACGATGACTTCGCCGATATGGCCATAGCGCGCGTGCAGGTCGCGGATCGCGATCAGCGATTCCAGTCGTTCCGCCCGCGTCTCGCCGATGCCGATCAGGATGCCGGTGGTGAACGGAACGTTCAGCTCACCGGCCAGCGCAATGGTTTCCAGTCGCGCTGCCGGGTGCTTGTCCGGCGAGCCGTAATGCACCTGGCCCGGTTCGCACAGGCGGGCGCTGGCAGATTCCAGCATGACGCCCTGGCTGGCGGAGACTTCGCGCAGCGCCGCGATTTCTTCCCGCGTCATCACGCCCGGATTGACGTGCGGAAGGAGAGAAGTTTCCTTCAGCACCAGCGCGCACATCTCGCGCAGATAGCCGATCGTCGTGGTGTGGCCGCGTTCGGCCAGCGCCTCGCGCGCCGCGCGATAACGCAGTTCCGGCTTGTCGCCGAGGGTGAACAGTGCCTCGGTGCAGCCGGCGGCGGCACCGGCGCGGGCGATCGCCAGCACGTCGTCGGGCGACAGGTAGGCCGGCCGGCCGGCGCGCGGCCGTTCGGCAAACGTGCAGTAGTGGCAGACGTCGCGGCACAGTTTGGTCAGCGGAATGAAGACCTTGCGCGAGTATGACACCAGCCGGCCGAACGCGGCGTCGCGCTTCGCCGCCGCCGCCGCCATCAGTTCGGCCAGCGGCGCGGTTTCGATCCAACCGGAAAATTCCTGATCCGTCATGCTACCTTCCGCACCACATCTTCGGCGAAGCGCTGCTGCACATCGAGCGTTTGCTCGATGGTCGGCCGCTGCAAATAGACGATCACATGCCGCACGCCGGCCTGGCCGAGCGCGGCGGCATCCGCCAGCATAGCATCGGCGCTGCCGGAGAACATCTGGCGTCCGCCGTCCGGCCCCGGCCGCTCCGTCCAGCTTGGCGGCATGAACCAGACATAGCCGATATCGATCGACGCCGGATCGCGCCCCGCCTTCTCTGCCGCGCGATGCAGCGATTCGATCCCGGCCTTCAGCCGCGCCGGGGTGTTCAGCGGGATCTTCTGGTTGTTCGACACGGGATACCAGCCGTCGCCGAATTGCACCGTGCGCCGCAGCGCCGCCGCGCTTTCGCCGCCGACCCAGATCGGCGGATGCGGCTGCGACACCGGCTTCGGCATGAACACCACATCGCGAAAGTCCGTGTATCTGCCGGTGAGGGCAGGGCGGTCCTGCGTCCACAACAGCTTCCACGCCTGCAAATATTCGTCGGTGACCGCGCCGCGTTCGGCGAACGGCGGCGTGCCGAGGGCAGCAAATTCCTCGCGCATCCAGCCGGAGCCGACGCCGGCGACGACGCGTCCGCCCGATAGCACGTCGGCGGTCAGCAGCAGCTTCGCGGTCAGCACCGCGGGGCGGTGCGGCACCACGATGACCGAGGTCAGCAGCTTGATGCGCTGCGTGCAGCCGGCGATGAACGCCAGCGTGGCGATCGCGTCGAAGCACTCGCCGGTCGGCGCGCCCGGCCACACGCCGTCGGCGGTGTACGGATAGCGCTCGCCGGTCTGCGCCGGCACGATCAGATGATCGGCGACGCCGAGATAGGCGTAGCCCGACGCCTCGGCGTGCCGTGCCAGCGTCATGATGGTCTCGCGCGTGGTCAGGCAGCCGCGCGTGCCGATATGGATACCGAAATCCATCAACTCCCCCTGCCCAAGGGCGACGTTGCCTCGGGCCGCCGCATCGTGTGCTATCGGCGCCGACAGCGCAATTCAAGCGGGAGGAACAGATGCAGATCGGATGCAGCGCGCCCACCAGCGGTCCCTTGATCGGCCCCGACAGCCTGGTGCGTATCGCTACCGAGGCCGAACAGTTGGGCTTCGACTACGTGACGGTCAGCGACCACGTGATGATCCCCACCAGCATCGCCTCGCGCTACCCGTATTCCGAGTCGGGAGAATTCCCGTCCGGTGCCGCGGCGCCGCGGCTGGAGCAATTGACCGCGGCGACCTTCATCGCGGCGGCGACGTCGAAGCTGCGCATCGTCACCTCGGTGATGGTGGTGCCGCATCGCCCGGCGGTGCTGACGGCGAAGATCCTGGCCACGCTGGACTATCTGTCGAAGGGGCGGCTCACCCTGGGCATCGGTGCCGGCTGGTGCAAGGAAGAATTCGAAGCGATCGGTGCCCCGCCGTTCGAGGACCGCGGCCACGTGACCGACGAATGGATGATGGTCTGCAAGGAGCTGTGGACCAGCGACGCGCCGAAATTCGACGGCAAATATGTGAAGTTTGCTGACGTGATGTTTCCGCCCAAGCCGGTGCAGAACCCCATCCCGATCTGGGTCGGCGGCGAGAGCGGCCCGGCGATGCGCCGCACCGCGAAATACGGCGACGCCTGGTATCCGATCGGCACCAATCCGCAATTCCCGATGGACACGCTCGGCCGCTTCAAGGCCGGCGTGGCGAAGCTGCGCAACATGACAGAGAAGGCCGGGCGCAAGCCGTCGGATGTCGGGTTGACCTATCGCGTGTCGTCGAATCCCGAGGCGCAGCCGAAGGGAACGGTCGATGGCGAGCGCAAGTTGTTCTCCGGCGGCGCGGCCGACTTCGCCGGCGACATCAAGGCGCTATCCGAAGTGGGCGTGAGCGCATTCGATTTCGGCATGTTCGGTCCGACCCTGGCGGCGACGCTCGACAACATGCGCCGCTTCCGCGACGAGGTGATGACCAAGGTGCGGTAGGTTCATCAGAGGACTCCCCCTCCCACAAGGGGAGAGGGGAGGCCCTTCTTTTTGCGGGAGATCTCCCATGCAAATCGGCTTCAACGCGCCAACCTCCGGACCGCTGATCGAACCGGACAGCGTCGTGCGGATCATCACCGAAGGTGAGGCGCTGGGCTTCGACTACGTGACGGTCAGCGACCACATCATGGTGCCACGCAATCTCGAGTCGAAATACCCCTATACCAACAGCGGCGAATTCCCCGCCGGCACGGCGGCGGCCTGGCTCGAACAGTTGGCGACGACAGCGTTCATTGCGGGGATCACCGCGAAGCTGCGCTTCGTGCTGTCGGTGATGGTGGTGCCGCATCGCCCGGCGGTGCTGACGGCGAAAATCCTGTCCACCATCGACCACCTGTCGAAGGGCCGCCTGACGCTCGGCATCGGCGTCGGCTGGTGCCGTGAGGAGTTCGAGGCGATCGGCGCCGCGCCATTCGACGACCGTGGCCACGTCACCGACGAGTGGATGGCGGTGTGCAAGGAGCTATGGACCAAGGACGCGCCACGCTTCGATGGCAAATACGTGAAATTCGATGACGTGACATTCGCGCCCAAGCCGCCGCAGCAGCCGATCCCGATCTGGGTCGGCGGCGAGAGCGGCCCCGCGCTGCGCCGCACCGCGCGCTATGCCGATTGCTGGTACCCCGTTGGCACCAATCCGCAACTACCGATGAACACGGTGGACCGCTTCAAATCCGGCATCGCCAAACTGCGTGGTATAGCAGAGAAGGCCGGACGCGATCCTGCGACCATCGCAATCGCGCTGCGTGTTCTGGCCGGGCCGAGCGCGCGCCCGCGGCGGACGATCGACGGTGCCGGCGAGATGTTCACCGGCGGCGCCGCGGACTATGCCGGCGACATCCGCGCGCTGGAGGATCTGGGAGTCAGCGCCGTGGATGTCCGGCTGTTCGCTACCACGACCGAGGCGACGATCGACAACATGCGCCGCTTCCGCGACGACGTGCTAGAGAAGCTGCGGTAACCGCCCCTCATGGCCGGGCTTGACCGGGCCATCTACGCTCGATCTCC
>JBEKNT010000247.1:0-10121 GCA_049522565.1 Acetobacteraceae bacterium | reverse complement strand
CCGGCAAAGCGGCACAGCGGGCCAAGATCGATATGCGCCTCGTCGAACGTGTAGTGCCCGGCGACCAGACCCGGCAGCATGCCGGAGTATGGCGTATGCCGGTCGCGACAGAGCACGGTCAGGCGCACACCCGGCATCGGCCGCATGCCGAAGCGCTTGAGCACGGCGACATGGCTATGCCCGCCGCCCACCAGCACCAGATCCTTGACGACCGGCTGCGGGTTTCTGTGTTGCATGGCCGGTCCTACGCCATCGCGCGCAACCGGGAGAGCGTCAGCGGCACACCGGCCCGGGTTGTGTCACGCGGCATCGGCCGGTTGCTGGCGCAGGAACCGCAGCAGCACGTCCGCCACCTGCGCTGGTTGTTCCTGCTGTACCCAATGTCCTGCGCCGTCGATGAGGTGACAGCCGAGGAAGCGCGTGCACGCGCTCTGCTGCATGCGTTCGACGGCGCCGGGATTTTGGTAGACGCCCCAGTCGCTGCTGCCGGCGATGAAGGTCGCCGGCACGTCGATGCTACGCCCAGAGAACAATTGCAGTTCCGCGGTGTCGAGCCCGCCGGTGCCGCGCCGGTACCATTGCAGCCCGCCCTGGAAGCCGGTGCGTTGATATTCGCCGCTGTAGACGTGGAGTTCGTCATCCGGCAGCCAGCGGCAGGCGGCGATCTCGGCCGCGGACGGCATCTCATGCGCCACCGTCGCCGGCATGTCCTCGTGCAGATCCATGATGTAGTAGGTCGGCATCTTCGCCAGTTCCTCGGCGATCCAGCCTTGCAGCTTGAATGGCCGGTTCTGCCGCCAGTCGGCGCTCTTGTGGTGGTAGTAGGCGCGCAGGAAATCGTGCACGCCTTGCGGACAGTGCCACATGTCGGCATTCGCCGGGCGGGTCGCGTAGTACCATTGGTAGTGCTTGCGCGGGCGCGCCAGTTGCGCGAGGGCAGCGTGGATGTCGGGCGCCGACGCAACAGACGACGCCCGACCGCGGCGCGCGGTGTCGAACGGCAGGGCAGGGGGGCCGGCGAAGGGTGCGCTCATCAGCGCCACGGAACGGAACACGTCGGGGCGCACCAATGCGCACCATGCCGCAACGGGCGAACCAAAATCGTGTCCCACCACCGCGGCGACCGCGCGGTAGCCAAGCGCCGAAACCAGGCCCAGAGCATCGCGCACCGCGTTCAGCAGGCGGAAAGATTGCAGGCCGTTGTCGTCGCCGGTGTCCCAGCCGGTGGTACGGCCATAGCCGCGCAGATCCGGTGCGACGACATGGAAGCCGGCGGCGGCGAGCAATGGCATCAGCTTGCGCCAGGACCAGGCCAGCTCGGGGAAGCCGTGCAGCAACAGGATGCAGGGCCGGCCTGGCGTTTCGAAGCCAGCTTCCAGCAGGTGGATGCGGAGGCCGTTGATGTCGGGCACAAAGCGCGCGCGCAGCCCCGGCGGCAGTACGGCGGCTTCCAGCGGCGGCAGCTCGGTCATGGTTCCCTCCGGCGATCGCCGCATGATGCATCGCCGGCAGGGGAGGGGGAATGGGTGGGGCCAGGCCTGTGCCGCGCAATCGAACGCCGATGCGGTTTGCGCGGCGGCGGCGGCGCGATAGGCTGGCCGTCGCCGCAGCCCGGCCGTCACAAACAACGGGCTTGCAGACCAGGGGGAATCCATGCCGTTCAGCCGCCGCCATCTCGCTGTCGCGGGCGCAAGCCTGCTGTGTTCAGCCGCTCTTGGTGCCACCGCCGCGTTCGCTGCGGCGCCCGGTGGCGACGCCGATGTCGCCGCCGCGGTAGAGGCATTCCGCAAGGCCATGCTCGCCAACGACCGCAAGCAGTTCGAGGCATTGTGCGTGGACCAACTCACCTATGGCCATTCGTCCGGCCGGGTACAGACCAAAACGGAATTCATCGACGAGGCGAGCAGTACGAAGACCAAGTGGAATTCTATTACGCTGACCGACCAGACCATCCTGCCTGCCGGCAGCAACGCAATGGCGCGCTTCGTGTTCACCGGGGAGAATGTCAGTGATGGCAAGACCAACACGTTGAAATTCGGTGTGCTGATGGTGTGGGTGAAGCAGCGTGGCAAATGGCGGCTTCTGGCTCGGCAGGGATATAAGATCTAGCAGGCTCCGTCCGACTCCAGCCAGTCAGCGCGCGCTGCTCGGTCGATCGCTCCCGCATGGCGGGAGAGACGCCCGGGCCAGCCTGCGCGATGCGCCACGGGGATGCAAGCGGCGGCGGCGACTCGATGGGGCCCGGTTCGTCATTTCGACGCAGGCCGGCATCCACGATTTTTTCCGCTTTGCTCTGGCAACGGCGTGGATGGCCAGCATGACGGCGTGGCGTCACCGGATGGTTTTCATTGCAGGCGTGACACCGCTGGCGCGCTATCCGACCACGGCTGCCTCGATCGCAGCCGGCACGTCCAGCCCTGCGACACGCACGCAATTGCGGCCGTCCTGTTTGGCCCGGTACAGTGCCCGATCGGCCCGCGACAGGATGGTATCGATCGTGTCCCCCGGCCGCTGCAGCGTAACGCCGACGCTGATCGTCACACGCGTGCCGTCATCCGGTGTGAATATGGGTGTCGTCGCGATCGTCTCTCGTAGCGTCTCGGCCAGTTCCCAGGCGTCGTCCAGCGTGCAGTTGAAGGCCAGGGCAATCAGCTCCTCGCCGCCCCAACGGCACACCATGTCGGTGTTGCGCAATCCCGCCCGTGCGGTCTCCGCCACCTTGCGGATCGCGGCGTCACCGTGCAGGTGCCCCAACGTATCGTTGATCCGCTTGAAGCGATCGATATCGAACAGCAGTACCGCCAACGGGCGGGCGCTGCGCCGGCGCGATTGCAGCATGCGGGCCAGTGTCGCGTCGAACATCTGGCGGTTGGCGAGGCCGGTCAGCTTGTCGGTGGTGGCCATGGTGTCGAGCTTGCGGTGGAACACCGAGACCGCATAAGCCACCGTCGCCGCGGTCAGCAGGATGATGCCGAAGCCGATCCACAGATTGACCACGAACGACGCCCACAGCCCGCGGGTCGCATCGGCCTGATTTTGCTCCACCGCGACGTACCAGCCTAGCTCCGGGATGAAGCGGGTATTGAGCAGATAGGTGGCGTCGTCATGGCGGTATTCGAACTGGCCCTCGGGCGCGGACAGGATTTGCGCGGCGATCGCGTCGATACCCGGCAGTGCGTGGATGTTGCCGCCGGCCTGTGGCGCGCCGGCCGAACTGACGGTGATCTTGCCCGCCTTGTCGATGAAATACACGTTGCGCTGGAAGTCGGTGCGGTAGCGATCGACAATGCGGCGCACCGAGTCGAGCGTCAGGCCCACGCCGGTAACGCCGATGAAGTTTCCGGCGTGGTCCAGCACCCGGTAATTGACGAAGATCGTCAGGGTGCGGTTCGACGCCAGATCGTCGTCGATGTTGATCTCGTATGGCGCCGTGAGGTCACGCACCCGGAAATACCAGACGTCGTCCCGCGAGTTTGCGTCGACCTTCCGCAGGTCACCGCGGAAATGATAGTATTGCCTGGTTCGCTCGGAGATCAGGAAGCTGGTGAACACGCCGTATTTGGCGCGGATTGCCTCCAGGTAGCGCGTGATGCGGTCGGGATCGTTCTCGCCCGCCAGCAGCCAGTCCTGCACAAAGGTGTCGTTGGCCATCTGCGATGAAATGAACACCGGGCGGATCAGGTCGGCCTGGACCTCGGAATAGATGTTGCTGCCGGTCAGCGGCAGCTCACTGTGCAGGATGGTGGCCTTCAGCGCGGCGACAGCGTCGCGGTAGCTGATCAGATTGGTGATCGCGAAGCCGACGACAAGAATGCAGACGACGGCAGCGATCAGTCGGTATCTGAGCCAGGGACGTCCCGTGGGCATCGGGGTGGGTTTGTTTCCGAACCAGTCAGACGAGGGATGACAGCGACGGATACGCTGTAACCGCGCAACCCTTACCGGCGTATTGCAGATCACGCAGCGGGCATGGTCCAGCGTCTGGCTTGCACGCTGACGGCGGGGCGGTTGCGGAGCGCGGTGACGCAGGTCAGGCGTGTAACACGCCGGCGGCCGGTACGTGGTGCCCGCAGCCTCGACGCCTGGCGTTTTGGTTTCGTCCGTGCAGCGGCACGGGTACAGCGGTTATGTTACTCTACCGCAACTACAAACCTCTCGCCGTTGCCCGCGTCGACGGCCGTGCCACGCCAGGTGAACGCGATGCTGCCGGAGCCCCGGGCGGCGGGCAGCTCGACCACGTGCACGCCAAGCCCGGTGTCCCGTGTCGCCGTCTCGGCGCGCGTCTGCCAGTCGTCCAGGCTCCACGTCACAACCGACGGCGACGGCAGCTCGATCCGCAGCGCCCGGTCCGGCGCGACCCGCGGCGCCCGCCAGTCGGGCCGCCAGGGCTGCACCCGGGGCGGCCGCCGCTCGCGCTGGTAGCGCTGCACCGTCTGCGGCGGCAGGTCGAACACCGTGCCATCGGCCAGCGAGCGCAGCAGCTTGATGTGCTCGGCATGCGCCCACACCAGCGGCATTGCCGAGCCGCTCGGGCCGCCCGGCAGCAGTTCCTGCGCCGGCAGCGGCGGGCCGTCCCACACCTGTTCGGGCAGCAGCTTGCCGGCGCTGGCGCTCGCCTCCAGCACCCCGAGCAATCGGACGGCGGCGGGCTTGCGGCCGGCCATGAGTTCGTAGTGCGCGCGCTCGCCGGCCAACAGCGGCCACACCCGGCCGATGCCGGTGCCGTTGAACGGGCTGCCGTCGTCATGCTCGCCATAGCCGTCGCCGTTGTAGCGGCGCCAGCCGGGGCCGGTCGGCAGTTCCTGCCGCAGCACGTGGTCGATCACCCGCACGCTGTCCACGATCCGCGGATCGTCCGGCGCGCGCAGGCCGAACCGCACCAGCGCCAGCGTGTCGGCGCTGATCAGCGAGTCGGCCGCCACGTCCGCGCTGCAGATATCGCGGTTGCGCACCTCGACGGTGGCGTGGGTCGCGGCCCGCGCCTCGCCCGGCACCGGTGGGGCGATGCGAATGTAGTAGCCTGCAACGCCGGCCTCCCGGGCCAGCGCGGTGTCGGTGACGTACAGCCAGTCCTCGATCTGCGCTTCCCAGGCATCCGCCGTGTCGCGCAGGAACCCCGCCATGTCGGGGCCCATGTCGCCGCCCCAGAGTTCCGCGAGATCGGCAGCGGCCAGCAGGGCGGCGATCTCGGCGGCGAGGGTGAAGGGGGTATAGCCGGCATTCTCCTCCCAGCGGTCCTGGCTGGTGGTGGGGCCGTTGCGCACGACAAACCCCGCCGCGGCCTGCACCATCGGCCAGTATGCCGGCAATTGCGGGCGCGGCAGCGCGCCGAGCCGCCAGGCGAGGTCTACCAGCAGGATCGGCAAGGCGCATTCGTCGAGCTGCAACCCGTGCCAATACGGCTTGCCGTCCAGCCAGCAGTTCTGCGGCCAGGAGCCGTCGGCCTCCTGCACCGCGCGCAGGTAGCGCATGACGCGGCGCACCTCATCGGACGCGCCGCACGCCATGAAGGCGCCGGCGGTCTGCACCAGGTCGCGCGGCCAGACCAGGTGGTAGCCGCCCAGATCGTCGTCCCCCTTGCTGGCGCCCCAGGGGATCGACAGGCTGGCGATCAGGCCGCCGGGAAAGTTGGGCGTCTCATGGCAGCGCAGCACGGCGGTGCTGACGCGATAGGTGTTGTGGCCGTCCACCCGCCGGTCCAGCGAGCGCAGCCCGGCCTGCCAGGTGCGCCAGCCGGCGGCGTATTGCTCGACCACGCCGACAAACGGGGCCTGCAGGCTGGCGCGCGTGTGGAACGCTGCCTCCGCGGGACTGCGGCCGAAGCCGAGCGCCAGATGGATCGGCGTGTCGCCCGCCAGCGCCAGCTCGGCGGTCAGCGCGACGTTGCCGTTGGCGGCGCGGTCGAATGCCTCCGCCAGGTGGCCATGGGCGTGCAGGATCTGCCAGCCGTCGGACGCGCCGACGAAGCCGACCGACATGGCGGCGAAAGGCCGGTCCGCGGCGAGGGCGAGCAGAGTGCCGCCGCCCTCGGCGAACAGCATGTGGGAGCCCTTGTAGTCGCCGATCCAGCCGGTGTTGTGCGATCCGCCGTTGACCAGGTGCGGCGCCAGCAGGGCGAACAGCCGCAGCGGCGGTCCTTCCAGCACCTCCAGCCTGATCTCCTGGAGCACCACGTCGTGGCGCGGGTCGGTGACGATGCATTTGGTGATGCGGAACCGCCCGCCGAGATGGGTGCTGACGACCTGGAAGGCGGGGACGCCGTCCTCCATCGCGGTGGTCTCGAAGCTGCAATCGCGCTTTTCCTCGGCGAAGAAGCCGGCGCCATCGGTGACGATCAGGCCGAAATCGCGGGTGCAGGCCTGGTCGACGCGCGGGTAGTAGACCTCGTTCAGGATGCCGTGGCTGACGGTGAACCAGACGCGGCTGACCGGCGACAGCGCGCTGCCCACGCCGGTCTTTGCCGACGAGGTCCAGCGGGCCTCGATGCCGGGCCAACCGGGAGCGTCCGCCACGTTGCACCTCCTGTGCGATCCTGACGGAACGCTATATCTTCCGGCCATCGACCACTGACAACCGACCGCTGGAAACATGGCTGGACATTCACAGTTCAAGAACATCATGCACCGCAAGGGTGCGCAGGATGCGCGGCGCGGCCGGCTGTTCGCCCGGCTGATCCGCGAGATCACCGTCGCGGCCGGGCAGGGGCTGCCCGACCCGGCCGCCAACCCGCGGCTGCGGGCGGCGGTGGCGGCGGCGCGTGAGGCCAACATGCCGAAGGACACGGTGGACCGCGCGATCAAGAAGGCGTCGGGCGGCGCCGGCGGGGCGGACTACGCCGAGGTGCGCTACGAGGGTTACGGCCCGGCCGGCGTCGCGGTGATGGTGGAGGCGCTGACCGACAACCGCAACCGCACGGCGTCCGATGTCCGGTCCGCGTTCGCCAAGCATGGCGGGGTA
Organism: Acetobacteraceae bacterium; assembly: GCA_049522565.1. GTDB lineage: Bacteria > Pseudomonadota > Alphaproteobacteria > Acetobacterales > Acetobacteraceae > JASHVB01. The sequence goes on along the minus strand of JBEKNT010000247.1, from coordinate 3,164 downwards.
CTGGGCGAGACCAACTCGGTCAGCTTCCTGTTCTCGCGCCTGGGGGTGGTGCGGTACCCGGCGTCCGCGGGGACGGCGGACGACATGCTGGAGGCGGCGATCGAGGCCGGGGCGGAGAACGTCGAGAGCGACGCGGAGGGGCATGAGGTGACCTGTGGCGCGGACGATTTCTTCGCCGTGCGGGATGCGCTGGAGGCGCGGTTCGGGCCGCCGGAGAGCGCGCGGGTGGAGTGGCGGCCGAGCACCAGCGTGACGCTGGACGAGGAGCGCGCGGCGACGGTGCTGAAGCTGCTGGAGGCGCTGGAGGACAGCGACGACGTGCAGAACGTATATGCGAACTTCGATATTCCGGATGCGGTGATGGCGCGGCTGTCGGCCTAGCCGCGGCGGGTGGCGTCGCGCGCCGGTGCCGGAGCATCGGCATGGTGCGGCTGCTTCGACCAGCACAGCCAACCCGTGGTTCCGCTCCGCCCTGGGCATTCCCTGCGACCATGCCTGACCGGTGTAAGTTTCGTGGGTGGAACGGCAACAAGCGGCGCATAAGGTCCCCATGAATACCCCGCGCATCAGCGCCGGCGACGTGTGGGGCGGCGTGTCGGCCATGCTCGTCGCGCTGCCTTCCTCCATCGCGTTCGGCGTGACGATCTTTGCGTCGCTCGGGGCGAATTTTGCGGCGCAGGGCGCGGTCGCCGGCATCCTCGGCGCGATGGCGATCGGCCTGGTCGCGCCCGCACTCGGCGGCACCAACCGGCTGATCAGCGCGCCGTGCGCACCTGCGGCAGCGGTGCTCTCGGCGCTCGCGATCACGCTCACGGCGCAGCATGTCGCGCCAGAGACGGTCGCGCTGATGCTCGGCATTGCCGGGTTGATGACCGGTTTGCTGCAGATCGGCTTCGGCGCCGTCGGGCTCGGCCGGCTGATCAAGTACATGCCGTACCCGGTGGTGAGCGGATACCTGAGCGGCGTCGGGCTGGTGATCATCATCCAGCAGGTGCCCAAGCTGCTCGGCGCCCCCCGGAGCATGGGCCTGATCGAGGCACTCGGCGCGCCGTCGGCGTGGCAGTGGCGCGCCATTGTGGTCGGCGCGGTGACCATTGGCGCCGTGCTGGTCGCACCGAAGATAACCAAGGCGGTGCCTGCCGCGATCGCTGGTCTGCTGGCCGGCGTGGCGACGTACTTCCTGCTCGCGTTGGGCGACCGCTCGCTCCTGGTGCTGGCGGGTAACGCGGCCGTGCTCGGCCCGCTTAGCGGCGGTGGGGTGCTGGACCTCGTCACGGCGCGCTTTGCCGCCGCCGGCGGGCTGGACAGGGCACAGCTCGCGTCGCTCCTGGTGCCGGCGCTGACGCTGGCCGTGTTGCTCTCCATCGACACGCTCAAGACGTGCGTGGTGGTGGATGCGATCACGCGGACGCGGCACGACTCCAACCGCGAGCTGCGGGCGCAGGGCATCGGCAATATCGTCGCGACAATCGTCGGCGGCATCCCGGGCTCCGGGACGATGGGCCCGACGGTGGTGAACATTTCCAGCGGCGCGCAGACAAGGCTGTCCGGCATGGTCGAGGGGATCGCAGCGCTGGTGGCGTTCCTGGTGCTGGGGTCGGTGCTGGCGTGGATCCCCGTCGCGGCGCTGGCCGGCATCCTGATCGTGGTGGGCGCCCGGATGTTCGACCTGCACAGTCTGCGCTTGCTCCGCTCACGCGCGACCGTGCTGGATTTCGTGGTGATCGCGGCGGTGGTCGTCGTGGCCATCACGGTGAGCCTGATCGCGGCGTCGGCCACCGGTGTCGGGCTGGCGATCCTGCTGTTCATCCGCGAGCAAACCCGCGCGTCGGTGGTGCATCGGCAGACGCTCGGCTCGCAAACCCATTCGAAGCAGGTCCGGCTGCCGCACGAGGCGGCGGTGCTCGACCGGGAAGGCGAGCGCACCGCGATCTTCGAGCTGCAAGGCAGCCTGTTCTTCGGGACGGCGGATCAGCTCTACTCGGTGCTGGAGCCGCATCTGAAGACGCGGCGCTTCCTGCTGCTCGACATGCGGCGGGTGCGGTCGGTGGACGTGACCGCCGCGCATATTCTGGAGCTGGTGGGCGACATGCTGCAGGAGCGGGGCGGCCACCTGCTGTTCAGCGCGCTGCCGCGCATCATGCCGGGCGGGGTGGATGCGCGGCGCTTCCTGGGCGACCTGGGATTCTACGAACACCTCGGTGCCAAGGCGTTCGGCGAACTCGACGCGGCGCTGGAGTGGGTGGAAGACCAGATCCTGGCGGAGGCGCACCTGGAGCTGCGGTCGCTGGCCGCGCTGGCGCTGGAGGAATTCGACCTGTTCCGCGGCCGCCGGGCCGATACGCTGGAGGCGCTTGCGGCGTGCGTCGAAGCGCGCAGCTACGCCGGCGGTGCGCGGATCTTTGCCGCCGGCGACACGGGGGACGAGCTGTTCCTGATCCGCCGCGGCGCGGTGCGGATCGTCCTCGCCGGAGCCGATGGATCGGAGCACCACCTGGCCACGTTCCGGCGCGGCAGCTTCTTCGGCGAGATGGCGTTCCTGGACCGCGAACCGCGTTCGGCGGTCGCGGTCGCCGAGCGGGAGACCGAGTTGTTCGTGCTCTCGCGGGCGCGGTTCGACCAGCTTGTGGCAGAGCATCGGCGGCTGGGCATTGCCGTGCTCGATGGCATCGCCAGGGTGCTTGCCCTGCGGCTGCGCCGAACCGACCAGGAGTTGCAGGCGCTGCAGGAGGGGTGAGGGCGGCGCGGTTCGGCGGGAGGCCGATCGGGCATCGCAGCGATCTGCACGGGAGGTTGCTTCGCGTCGTTCGGCATGACCGACGGTATCGGTGCATGGAGGTCTTGACTGGTTGAAGGGGAGGTTGTCGCGGACTGCCCGTCCGCTGGTGAGGCTCTGCGCGGGAGAACCGGTTCCGCCCCAAAGCGCACCTTGCCGGCGGCAAATTCGTGACCCCGAACCCGCTACCGCCAACGGAGATGGGCTTGAGAGAGAACGAGACGCCGAACCAATTCGGGCCCAGCGCACAGCTTCCGCCGTAGCTGAAAACAGATGGTTTTGGACACGGCCAGCCTGACGATGGAAACCACGGTCACAAGCAAGCTTCGGGCGACGGTCAGCGAGGGGGATTTCTGAACGGTGTCGCATGGTCGCCATCCGGAGTGCA